>NZ_JBJEES010000052.1:0-2755 GCF_051873315.1 Lactobacillus sp. | reverse complement strand
CAGTTTCACAACCAAAGGAATTGAAGCTTGACGAAGACAAGATCTTTGAATGGTTGAAGAAGGGTGCACAACCTTCAGACACTGTTCGTTCACTTCTTTCAGGCGCTGGCTTGATGGCTAAGTTGCACGACGAAAAGTACAACAAATAATTGGAAAAGGTTTGGGGCACTAGCTTCAAACTTTTTTTATTTGAAAAGGAAAAAACAAACAATATGAATTACTACAATGTTGGCAAAATCATCGCGACCCACGGCTTGAAGGGTGAAGTCAAGGTCGCTTTGACCACCGACTTTCCGGAAGACCGTTTTAGGACTGGGTCACGTCTCTACCTGGGCGATGGCAGCCGGGAAGTGACGGTCGCTGCTGGCCGGCCCTTTAAGCAGTTCTGGCTGGTAACTTTTGAGGAAATCACTGATATCGACCAGGCTGAAAAGCTGAAGGGAACGGAAATCTTGATCAGCGAAGAAGACCAGGGGGAACTGCCTGATGGGGTCTACTACTACCGGGACCTCTTGGGCTGCAAGGTGCTGGACGATAAAAGCGGGGAAGAAATCGGCGAATTGACTGATATCGAAGCTCCAGGCGCCAATGACATCTGGGAAGTAACTGACGAAAACGGCAAGAGCTTCTGGCTCCCATACATCCCGCAAGTCGTTAAGAGCGTGGATATTGCTAAAAAAGAAGTCCGGGTTGAATTAATGGAGGGCTTGAGATAGTGAACATCAACGTATTGACCCTTTTCCCTGAAATGTTTACCCCCTTGCAGGTATCCTTGCTGGGCCGGGGGCAGGAAGATGGCAAGTGGAAGTTGAACCTGGTTAACTTCCGCGATTTTTCAGACCGGCCGCACAAATCCGTCGATGACACTCCTTATGGGGGCGGGGCCGGGATGGTTTTGCAGGTGATGCCAATCAAGAAGGCCTTAGATTCGCTTGAAAACAAGGGCAAGGTCATCATTACGGCTCCTCAGGGGAAGACTTTCAACGAGCAGATGGCTCAAGAGTGGTCCAAGGAAGAAAATCTGACCTTTATCTGCGGGCACTTTGAAGGCTTTGACCAGCGGGTTTATGACCTGGCTGACGAAACTGTCTCCATCGGCGACTACGTTTTGACTGGCGGGGAGCTGCCAACCATGAGCATGATCGACGCCACTGTCCGCCTTTTGCCAGGAATCTTGGGCAATGCCTTGTCACCAGTTGAAGAATCCTTCTCAGACGGCCTGTTGGAATATCCGCAATACACCCGGCCAGCTGATTTTGAGGGGCAAGAGGTGCCAGATGTCCTCCTTTCAGGCAACCACGGCAAGATTGACGAATGGCGGCACTACCAGGCCTTGAAGGCCACTAAATTGCACCGGCCGGACCTGCTGGAGAAGCGGAATTTGACGCCAGAAGAGGTCAGAATGCTGCGGCAGATCAGAGCAGACGAGCAGGCAGAAGACTAACTAAGGAATAGGTGATTAGATGACGCTGCAATGGAGAAAGCTTTTTTCCAACCGGATCCTGGACCGGGGAAGGGACTACTGGAAAAGGGACTGGGTCTACGCGCCCAGCTACAGCGAATTGCCGGCTGGCATTCACTGCCGGGTTGGCAAGCCAGGGAACAGCTATGATGTAACGATCGACTTCTCTGACGACTGGAGCGAGATCAAATGGATGGACTGCGACTGCCCCTACGCTGCTGAAGGCTACAACTGCAAGCACGAGGCAGCTTGTTTGTACGCCACGGAGCTTTTTATCGAAGGGATGCAGGCCATCCAGGAACCCTTGACCAGTGATTTGACAATTGACGAGCGCAAAAAGCGTCAGAAAGAGATAATTGACAAAGTATATGGAATGGGCCAGAAATACGTCAATTATATTTTTGACGCTGGCAAGATCCTTGAATCTGTCGACTTTGACCCGGTCCTTTGGGAGCGGATCAATAAAAATCCTGCCTTGGCCAATTTGGGATTTGTCAAGGTGAGTGAAGATGGTGAGCAGCTTCTGACCGCTAAGTCATTCGGCCAGTTTTCTCCCCGTACAGGTCAAGACGAAGAAGCCGAGGTCAAGGTCAGCCCGGATAAAGTGATCGAGCTGAAATGCACTTATGACGAATGCCAGCAGGACCAGATCACTGGACCTTGCCGGCATGAAATTGCCCTTTTGCAGAAGCTGGTCTATATAATCATGCGGGAAAACCCGGGTGAAGTAACTGACTATCAGGCAGACCAGGCCCTGACCAGGGCAGAGATGCTGGAAGAATTTGACCAAGATGCCTTAGAGGACGTTAAGCTTTTGGCCCAGCTGGAAAGCGAGCTTGGCGGATCTTTTTTAGTCAAGTTTAAAGTCGGCAAAAAGCGGCTCTATGTGGTGAAAAACATCGAGACCTTCGTAAATGACGTTATAAACTGGCGGCCAATTTCCCTGGGGAAAGAAGAAGTTTTGCTGTCACCGGATTCTTTTGACCCGGCCAGCCAGCGCCTGTTCAGCTTTTTGGCCACGATCGCGGCCGATGGTGCCGATATATACGGGGAGACAAAAAGAAGCATTGAGATTGCTTCCGGCCGAATTGACAGCTTTTTCGCGGCTGTTGAAGGCAGTAAAGTCGAGAATTTGAACAATAAGCAGCTTGTCCCAGCCAAGCGGGGTGAGCTGGAAAAAGCTGACCTCGAAATCGACGATTACCAAGGCCGGGGGATCAGCATTACCGGGTCCTGTCCGCCGGTTCTCCGGGGCATCCAGGCCAGCTACCAGCTGACTGATGAGGCATTTGT
>NZ_JBJEES010000051.1:0-10458 GCF_051873315.1 Lactobacillus sp. | reverse complement strand
CGCAGTATGCTTCAAGTCTTGTCTGTCACTCATTTCATAAAGAGCATATGCGTGCATTGCGTTAACGTACTGTTTTGGTGCAAAGAAGAACATAAAGTACTCACTGATAGCAATGATAATAACTGCTAGTACTCTATTCCCCGTTATTTGGCCGTTAGACGCATAGAAAGCAATTGCGAAGTACATCCACAACAACACTCCATAAAACGCCCATACAGTCCCAGAGCCGCCCATACGAAGGCTGTCTGAGTTCTTAGAACTACCCTTCTGATAAAGAAATACACCTGCTGCAATACCAATTACACAAGCCCATACCAAAAACTTGTATGCGCCAGCAAACATGCCGATTACAAAGTGTCCATTAAACAAGTTGGTTGCATCTGCATGACTATCTTTAAGTACTTGGTTTAAATAGCTGCCCTTACTGCTACTAGATTGGCTCATCGAGTTAGCTGCATCTAGCAAGAAGTAGCTAAACGTATTTTTTAGCACTAGTCCGCCCTACTTTCTTTTTATTTTTTCTTGGTTGTTTTACTTTACCTTGTTTTTGATGCTTACTGGGATTTGCTCTTTTTTGCCCTACTAGTGTAGTGTCATACTGGCATTTAAAACATGTGCAATGAAAACTATAGCTGCTGATATAGAGACGCAAGCCTAGTATCCGTATCATCATTATTAAGATTTCTTCATGACAATACACTAGTGTAATGTCATACTGACATTTAAAACATGCGCAATCAGAACTATAACTGCTGAGATAGAGACGCATGCGTAGTATCCTTGCCAATATTATTAAGATATCATCATGACATTACACTGCATTAAGATGCACATAAAGAAAAAAGTGTTGAGTAATTACTTCATGGTAAGAGTAATCATTCAACACTTTTTTATCATGTTCTGATTAATTTTCGCTCTCGTTCAGGTCCTGGTTGAGCTCGCTGCTTAGTTTGTCAATCTTGGCCTGCAGGCGGGCGATTTCCTCGTCAGCTTCCTGCTTGAAGCGGTCGACGTCGGTATTGAGGTCGCTGACCATCTGCTCAGCTGCTGGCAGTTCACTGGCTAAGCGGCTGCTGGCTTCCTGGGCCCGGGAGAGGCCGTCTTGCAGCTCCTTGTGGCCTTCCTTGAAGTCTTCCGCGTCTTCTTTGAGATAGTCTCTGGTGCTCTTGCCGTTTTCATCTGGCAAAAAGGCAAAGACTGTCCCTGCTGCTGCCCCGAGCAAGAAGCCCAGGCCAAAGTGCTTGAAATTCCGCATTTTTCTACCCCCTCAGTTAAAACTGGGCCTTGATCCGGTCGCAGACTTCCTGGTACTTCTTTTCGTCGTACTGGTCGGCATTGTTTCTGGTGAAGAACTTGATGCCGTCGCCTTCCCAGCGGGGGATGAAGTGGATATGTGAGTGCATGACCACTTGCCCGGCAATTTCACCGTTGTTGCTGGTGATGTTCATGGCCTGGATCCGCGGATCAGAGGCCTTGATGGCCTTGGCGATTTCCGGCACGTATTGCAAAAAGCGGCTGGCGTCTTCAGCGCTGTAGTCAAAGAAGTTGGTCAAGTGCTTCTTTGGCACCATCAATACGTGGCCTTCGTTGACCTGGGAAATGTCCAAAAAGGCCTTTACGTCGTCATTTTCAAAAACGGTGTAGCTGGGAATTTCGCCGCGGATGATCTTACAGAATAAACAGTCGTCAATTAATTCAGCCTTAGTCATTGTGTTACCTCTGATCAATTTTAATGAGTTATTTTTTCAGTTTCTCTATGTCTCCATGCTATCATAAGAGGCAGATAAAAACATGAAGAAAGATAGGGAAAATATGACTCTAGAAATATCGCATTTGACCGGGGGCTACAGCGGCATCCCGGTAATCAAAGACGTCAATTTGACCATCGCTTCTGGTGAAGCGATCGGCCTAATTGGCTTGAACGGGGCCGGCAAGTCCACCACCATCAAGCACCTGCTGGGGCTTCTGCGCCCGCAAGCCGGCAAAATCACTTTAAATGGGATCAACTTGGCTGAAAAGCCAGCTGAATTCAAAAAGCTGGTGGCCTACATCCCAGAAACGCCAGTCATCTACCCGGAACTGACCTTGAAAGAGCACCTGGAACTGACCATCCTGGCCTACCAGCTGGATCCGGGCAAGGCCTGGGATAAAGCTAAAGAACTCTTGACCATGTTCCGCCTGGAAGATAAATTGGACTGGCTGCCGGTCCACTTTTCAAAAGGGATGCAGCAAAAAGTCATGATCGTGGCCGCCTTTTTGACTGACGCCCAGCTTTTAGTGATCGATGAGCCATTTACCGGCCTTGACCCCTTGGCCGTAGCCAACTTCATCGGCCTCATTAAAGAAGCACAAGAAGCTGGCAAGGAAATTCTGATGACCACCCACGTGTTAGCCGATGCCCAGCAGGCCATCAAGACCTACGCGATCTTAAACCAGGGCACGATCGAGTTCACCGGCAGCCTGGATGAGATCAGGAACCACTATGGCTTAAAGGCCAGCGACTCCTTTGACAAGCTCTACCAGCTCTTGTACCAGGAGCAGAAAAATGCGTGAGTTAGCTAAAAAGAGGCTGCAAAGTAACTTCCAGCAGTCAGCCAAGTATTTGGCCCTGGTTTTCAATGATTTCTTTGTCCTGGCTCTGATCTTCATCTTTGGAGCAGTCATGTTCTGGTATGCCCAGGTGATGAAGGTCCTGCCGGTCAAGGCCTGGTACTATCCCCTGGTATTATCCGCCTTGCTTTGGTTGGCCTACTTGCCGGGCAAACTGGTGACCCTTTTAGAGGCCGCTGACCGGCAATTTTTGCTGGCTACTGACGACCGGCTGGGCGAATATCTGGCTCCCATGCGCCGTTACAGCTTAGTCCTGCCGGCCCTGCTTTTGGCACTAGCTGGCGGGATCATGTATCCCTTCGCCAGTTTAAAAATGGGTCTCAGCAATCTGAATTACTTTAGCTTGATCTTGGCCCTCTTTTTCACCAAGGCCTTTGAGCAGGGGGCAGTCAGCCGCAGCCTGACTTTTGACCATAAGGTCAAGCAGGTATCTTGGCTGATTAGGCTAGTCCTTTTAGCCTTGCTTTTGGCGAATTTGTATTTCCTGCCAAATGCCCTGTACCTGCTTTTTGCTGCTGCTATTATTTCCGTCTTGGCCTTGCGGGCCTGGAAAAATTCCGCCTTTGACTGGCAGTACGCCATTGACTATGAAGCAAGACGGAAAGAGGCGGTTTACGCCGGCTTCGCCATGTTTACCGACGTCAAGGAAAGACAGGTCAACATCAAGCGGCGCAAGTACCTGGACTTTTTACTGCCGCCTTTTGGCAAGGAAAGCCCAAACAGCTTCTTGTACCGGCGGAGTCTTTTGCGGGACCCGGAATACTTGAACCTTTTAGCCCGGATGACGGCCTTTGCCCTTTTATTGACAGTCATGATCCAGGATCCGGTCTGGTCACTGCTTCTGTCCTCCCTGGTCATGTACCTGACCGTCTGGCAGCTTTTGCCTTTAGGGCAAAAATATGACCAGAACATCATGTACCGGGTCTACCCGATTGCCCAGAAAGACCGGGGGCAGGAACTCAGCCGGGTCTTAGCCTGGGCCTTGCTATTGCAGACGGGGCTGATTATAATTTTCTGGCTGGCCATTATGCCGGGCCAATTTGCCTGGAGCCTTTTGCTTTTAGTCTGGTGCGGCCTTTTGGCAAAAATCTACCTGCCGTACAAGACCCAGCAGCTGGCGAAAAAATCTCGCTATAAGAACAAGAAGCGGAGAAAATAGGGCAGAAGAGAAAAAAGTTAAAGCAAACGGTAAAATAAGAAATAGATAAAACAAAAGATTAGAAAGAACAGAGAGAAAGACATGCGTTTAAAGAACAAGCCTTGGGCAAATGAACTGGTAGAAGAGCACCCGGAAAGCGCCTTGGACCGGCCGGATCCAGCGGAAAAGATCGACTGGGCAGCCCGCTTTGGGAGCGATAAGCCAATCGAAATCGAAGTCGGCTCAGGCAAGGGGCAGTTTATTACCACTTTGGCCAAGCAGCACCCTGACCGCAACTTCGTGGCCATGGAAATCCAGAAGACGGCAGCCGGCATCATCTTGAAAAAGAAGCTGGATGAAGGTTTAGACAACCTGCAGATCCTCTGCGCCGACGCGGCCAACCTGGTGGCCTACTTCGGGGAAAATTCCACCAGCAAGATCTACCTCAACTTCAGCGATCCCTGGCCAAAGAGCCGGCATGAAAAGCGCCGCTTGACCTACAAGGACTTTTTGGCCAAGTACCAGGCAGTCTTGACAAGTGACGGGGTGATTGAATTCAAGACCGACAACTCCGGCCTTTTTGCCTACAGCGTCAAGAGCATGAACAATTACGGGATGCACTTTGACTTCGTGTCAGTTGACCTCCACCACGAAAAAGAAGAAATCGTGGAAAAGAACGTGGAAACTGAATACGAGCACAAGTTTGCCAGCAAGGGGCAGCCGATCTACTGCCTGCACGCGGGCTTTCTGGCCAAGTAGAAAATTTCCCTTTTCCGGGAAAATCGGGTAAAATAGCTAGTAAACGATTCTCTTATTAAAAGTAAGCAGGAGGAAAACATGGAAGAATATAAAGTAGTTGACCAAGCAAAGCTGGCTGACTTAGTCAAGAGCGGGCGGACCGTTGTCGAATTCTCCGCCGGCTGGTGTCCGGACTGCCGCTTTTTGGACCCGGCCATGCCGTCAATCGAAGCTGACTTCGCCGACAGCAAGTTCATCAAGATTGACCGCGATGGTTCTATCGACTTGTGCAAGGAAATGAACATTATGGGAATTCCTTCATTTGTTGTCTACCAAGATGGCCAAGAAATTGGTAGACTAGTTAATGGAGACCGCAAGACCAAGCAGGAAGTAGAAGCATTTTTGCGGTCGCTTGACTAGATAAGAGGGGACTTGAGATCAAATGATCACTAGTATTAACAAAGTAAGCTATCCCAACACTTTGATCGTCATCTTGGCGCAAGGCGATGGCGAAAGCAATTTCGAAGAAAAGGCCGACGTGACCCGGGTTACGGACGGCAAGGGCGAATTGACCGGCTTCAACTTCTTTAACGTTGACCAGGTACTGGACTACGACAAGCTGCCAAACGGCGAAGTCAAGCTGGATGAAGACCAAGTGGCTGCTTTAAACGAAAAGCTGGCCAGCGTTGGCTTTTCCGACAAGCTGACTGTTTCAAAGCCAACTCTGGTTTACGGCTACGTTAAGGAATGCGCTGCTCACCCGGATTCTGACCACTTGCACGTAACTCAGATCGATGTTGGCGACGGTCAAGACCACCAAATCGTCTGCGGTGCGCCAAACATCGCTCAAGGGCAAAAGGTTGTGGTGGCCTTGCCAGGCACTTTGATGCCAACTGGGGCCCAGATTTGGCCAGGCGCCTTGCGCGGGGTTGAATCAGACGGGATGATCTGCTCAGCCAGAGAACTGGGCTTGGCCCACGCTCCGCAAAGGCGGGGGATCATGGTTGTCCCAGACAGCTTCAAGATCGGTGACGAATTCGAACCGACCAAGTGTGACGAACTGCTGGCCAGCGGCGTCATCACCCTGTAATTGTTAAAAAACGACAAAAAAACAAAGAGCTTTGGGCTGATTATGGCCCGGAGCTCTTTTTTCTTAGCCTAATAATGATAAAATAAGGGTCGAACGTTTGAAACAAATGGAGCGAAAAAATGTTAGACAAGACTAAACAAATTTGGTTTATTGGGATCAAGGGGACCGGGATGGCTTCCTTGGCCTTGATTTTGCACGACCTGGGCTACAAGGTTGCCGGCAGCGACATCGACAAGTACACCTTCACCCAGGATCCGCTGGAAGCCGCTGGGATTGAAGTTGCTTCTTTCTCTAAGGACAACATCAAGGAAAGCGGCCAGGTGATCGTCAAGGGCAACGCCTTCAAGAGCGACAACATCGAAGTTGCCGCCTGCGAGGAAAAGGGCGTTAAGTGGCAAAGCTACCCGGACACGGTTGAAGAAATCGTTCAGCAGTACACCAGCATCGGCGTAGCTGGCTCACACGGCAAGACTTCAACCACCGGCCTTTTGGCAACGGTTTTGGGTGAAGCCGCTCCGACTTCCTTTTTGATCGGTGACGGGATGGGCAAGGGGGTCAAGGACTCCCGCTTCTTCGTCTACGAAGCTGACGAATACCGGCGGCACTTTTTGGCATATCACCCAGACTACCAGATCATGACCAATGTCGACTTTGACCACCCGGACTACTTCAAGGACAGAGATGACTATGCCTCAGCCTTCCAGACGGCGGCTGACCAGACCAAGAAGGGGCTTTTTGTCTGGGGCGATGACGAACGCCTGCAGAAGATCCAGCCAAAGACGGCCAAGAAGTACACTTACGGCTTGAAGGACAGTGACGACTTCCAGGCCTTTGACGTGGTCAAGACCACTGAAGGGGCCAAGTTCCATGTCCGGGCTCACGGGAAAGACTTGGGCGAATTCACCATCCACCTTTTCGGCGATCACAATGTGATGAACGCTACTGCCGTTATCGCTATTGCTTTTACTGAAGGCATCGACCTTGATGTAGTCAGAAAGGGCCTGGTCAAGTACACCGGGGCCAAGCGCCGCTTCAGCGAAAAGGACTTCGGTGACACGGTGGTTATCGATGACTACGCCCACCACCCAACTGAACTGCGGGCTACGATTCAAGCTGCCCGGCAGAAGTTCCCGGACCGGAAGCTGGTTACCATCTTCCAGCCGCACACTTACTCCAGAACCAAGGAATTCGAAGAAGAATACGTGGAAATTCTGAAGGGGGTCGACAAGGCCTTCTTGACGCCAATCTATGGATCAGCCAGAGAAAAGGCTGGCGACATCAAGAGTGAAGACATCACCAGCCAGATTCCAGGTGCTGAAGTCATCGACTTTGACAACTTGAAGGATCTTTTGGCCTACAAGGGCGACTGCATCGTCTTCATGGGTGCCGGCGACATTCCTAAATACGAAGTAGCATTTGAAGAAATGCTGGAAAAGTAATTGAGCAAGCAGTCCTTTAGGGGGCTGCTTTTTTGAAGGAGACAGCGATGACTGAAACGATTTTGCTGGTAGAAGATGAGCCGGGTCTGGCCCAGAGCTTGCAAAAAGAATTCCAGTTTGAAGGCTACCAAGTCCTCTTGGCCGGGGACGGGGAGCAGGCAGTCGCGGAGTTTGAAAAATTCCAGGCTGAGATCAACCTGGTCATTTTGGACTGGATGCTGCCGAAATTGGATGGCCTGGGCGTCTTGCGCCGGATCCGCCGGATCAGCGAGGTCCCGGTGATCATGCTGACGGCCCGGGACTACGCCGGCGACAAGGTGTCTGGTTTAAAGAGCGGGGCAGATGACTACGTGACTAAGCCATTTGACATTGAAGAGCTCCTGGCCCGGATGGAGGCAGTCTTGCGCCGGAGCCAGTCGGGCGGCCAGGAAGAATATTCTTTAAAGGGCCTCACCCTCAACTTGAAGAGCCGGGAAGTCATCAGAGAGGGGCAGATCATCCAGCTGACCCAGCGGGAATTTCTTTTGCTAAGCGAGTTCATGCGGCAAGCTGGCCAGGTTTTAACCAGAGACGAGCTCTTGGACGCGGTCTGGGGGGCAGACTTTGCAGGCCAGCCCAACACGGTCGATGTCTATGTCCGCCTGCTTAGGAAGAAGATTGACCAGAATTTTTCAGAAAAACTCCTCCACACCGTCCGGGGCGTGGGTTATATGTTGAAGTGATCATATGAAAAACAGTAATTCAGCCATCCTGCTCAGAAACCTTCTGGCTTTGACGACCATCTTGACCTTTCTTTTTGGCCTCTTGACCATGCTGGCTGTGGTTCAGCAGGAACTGGCTAACAGCAGCGCCAATACCAGGACCATCGTTCGCCGCTTGAAGGGGGCGGTGATCGACGACGACCAGGACTGGAGAAACTGGCAGGTCAACAATGGCTTGAGCAGCAGCCAGACTTATGTGCACGTGGAAAACCGCCGGTCTGATGCCAAGCGGAAAAATTACTATTCAGCCAATGCCAAGCCGCTGACTAAGACTCTTCAGCCCCTGCCGGTTTTTAGCGGGATCTATTATAAGGGGGATGCTCTCTACGCCTATGCTTCTGGTCACGCCCGGGGAATTTACTACCAGGTCTGGGTGGATTTGCACCAGCAAAAGCAGGTGGTGAAGAATGTCCTTTTAGCGATCCTGCTTGTCTGGGTCATTGTTTTGGCCATCAGCGTCTTGTTCGCGGTCTTTTTGTCTGACAAACTTACCCAGCCCTTGCTGGTCTTGAACCTGGCTGCCAAGCGGGCGGCTGATTCTGGCCGGGGGCAGTTGCCAGTGCCAGATAAGCCAACGGAAATCACTGAGCTGGCCGTCAGCTTCAATGAGCTCTTGGACCAGCTTTATGACCAAAATGAGCAGGAAAAGAACTTCGTCAACAACGCGGCCCATGAATTGCGGACCCCGATCGCGGCCATCCGCAGCAACGCCCAGCTGATCAAAAGGCGGGGAGGCGAGCACCCGGAGGTGATCCCAGAAGCCGTGGCCTTTATTGATGACGAATCCAAACATATGCAGAAGATGGTCGATGAACTCTTGATTTTGGCCCGGACTGACCACCGGCAGCTGGAGAAAAAGACCTTCAACTTAAAAGAAACCCTGCAGTCTGCTTTAAAAAGCGCGCAGTTGGCCCAGCCGGTCCAGCTGGACTGCCCGGATGAGCTTGTTTTGACCAGTGACCGGGACTGCCTGCTTGAAATTGTCTTGAACCTGTTGACCAATGCCGGCAAGTATTCGCCAGCTTCCAGCCTGGTTCTGGTTAATGCTGAAGAAAAAGAGGGCAGGGTGACGATCAGCGTGGCCGACCAAGGGCCGGGGATCAGCGCCAAGGACAAGGAGCACGTCTTTGACTACTTCTACAGAAGTGACGAGGTCCGGGGGCAGATCCAAGGAACGGGCCTGGGCTTGGCTATTGCCCGGAAGATGGCCGCCTTGCTGGGCGGGACTTTGGCCTTGGCCGACAACCAGCCGCATGGGAGCATCTTCAGTTTGACGATCAAGAAATAAAAAAATCCCGATTTTTTCGGGGGGGTAAAAAAGCCTGACGGCCTGCCAGAAATGGCGCCGTTAGGCCTTTTTATTTCTTTTCTGAAAAAACGTCAGAATTGCTTCATGAAAAGTCTGTATAAGGCAGGAAGGGATTTGTCTAAGATTAAAGCATGCTAAACAAATGGAGGTAAAAAATATGACTGCTTTAATCAACAACATGCTCGCCCAGACTGGGATGTGGAGCTACTTCATCGTTGCCGGCCTGCTGTTTATCGAAACCGGTCTGGTAATCATGCCTTTCCTGCCAGGTGACTCCCTGCTTTTCTTGTCGGGTGCCTTCCTGGCCAGCCAGTTTGCCAACCCGCTTCCGGCCCTTGCTCTGTTCATCGCCGCCGTAATTGCTGGTGACTGGGTCAACTTCTCCAGCGGCCGCCTTTTTGGGCAAAGCTGGCTGAAATCAGACTTCTTCAAGCGCTTCGTGAAGGAAAAGCACCTGCAGGAAAGCCACGACTTCTTCGCTAAGTACGGCCCTAGCGCCGTGACTATTGGGAGATTCGTGCCGATCATCCGGACTTTGATTCCTTTTACTGCCGGGATCAGCCAGATGAAGCGGGAAGTCTTTCTCATGTTCAACATCATCGGGGGCTTTTGCTGGGTACTCTGCATGACCTTAGCCGGCTACTGGCTGGGCAGCGTCAGCTTTGTCCGTCAGCACTTCTCCATCATCATGCTGGCCATTATCGTAATTTCTTTCCTGCCAGTTGTCTGGACTTTTGCCAAAAAGCAGCTGGCAAGTCAAAGCAGAAAAAAATAAAGCAATGATCAACAAGCAAATGGAAAAATGGCTGAAGGAGCTGGCTATCGTCTTAATCGTTGCTGCTTTGGCAGCTTACCTGGTTAGCGCCCAAGTCAGGGCGGGCCAGCTGATCATCGGCTCTGACAGCATCTTTCACTTCAACCGGATTTATGAGGCTAGCCAGCAGATAAAAACGGGCAACTATTCCTGGTTCATGTCTGTCTACGGCTTTCACCAAAGTGGCCGGATTGTCAACGCCTTTTACGGCCCCCTCTTCGCCTACCTGCTGGGCTTGATCTTGCTAGCGGCAGGCAGCTGGTACAGATTCCAGCTCTTGACCAGCTTTTTGGTCTACTTCTTTGCCTGCCTGGGCATGTACCGGGCAGGCCGGCGGGTAGGGGGCAACCGCCTGGCCGCCCTGTGGAGCGGGGCCGTCTACCTGACTGTGGGCTGGCTGGCCCGCTGGGAGATGGGGAGCAATTTTTCCGCCATAACGGCGCTATTAGCGCCCTGGCTCATGATTGCCATCATTGACCTATTGGATTTAAAGCAAGAATTCCCGGTCAAGCGGCTGGTGATCCTGCTCTTTATCAGTTTAGAGAGCCATATGCTGACG
>NZ_JBJEES010000050.1:0-10597 GCF_051873315.1 Lactobacillus sp. | reverse complement strand
GGATCAGTGACCCGGATCAAGTAGCCGTCTCTTTCCAGCCGCTTGATCCGACCGGACAGGCTGGCCTGGGTAATGTGAAAAAGTCGGGCAAGTTCTGTCTGATTGAACTTGGTGGTCTTGATCGCGTAGAGCAGGCCGCCTGATTCTCTGGTCAGCTGCATGTCCTTAAACTCAGCATGGTAGACCTTGTGCAAAAGCATGGTCATATAACCCTGCTTTCTGATGATTTTCAAAATACTTTGTTGTTGGGAATTCTCTGAAGAATCCAATTCAATGACACCTCACAATTCATTACTTAGGTGACTAACTGTTAGAAACCTAATTATTAGCGCATTAAGTATTATACTTAACATGCTAAGCAATTACAAGCGGAAATCAGGTAACTTTTGCAAAGAAAAAACGCCAGCAAACGCTGACGCTTAAACTATTGAGTATTAAGGAATACACATTTTTACAACTTGGTAATGTCGACCAAGGAAATCTTGTTGTCGTGCTTAGCTTCCAGAGCGTGGATCAAAGCCCGAGCCGTGTCAAGGGAAGTATAGATCGGCACGCCGGCTTCTACGGCAAAGCGGCGGATCAGGAAGCCGTCCTTCAAGTTGTTGTTTCTGGTTGGGATGTCGATGACCAGGTCGACCGTTTCCGTCAAGATCAAGTCAAAGATGGTGTTCTCCTTGTCATTGATCCGGTTGACCAGGTGGGCAGGGATGCCGTGGCTCTGCAAGAAGTCGTATGTCCCTTGGGTTGCATACAAGTCGTAGCCGAAGTCATGGTATTCCTTGGCAATTGGCAAAAATTCTTCCTTAGCTGAATCCTTGACCGTGCAGATAACCTTCTTGTGCTTAGGCAGGTCCAGCCCAGTTCCCATAAAGGCCTTGTACATGGCTTCTTCAACGTCTTCAGAAATCCCCAGAACTTCACCAGTTGACTTCATTTCAGGGCCCAGGGCAATTTCCGCCCCGGTGATCTTTTCAAAGGAGAAGACTGGCATCTTGACGGCAACCGTCTTCTTTTCCGGAGCCAGGCCGTAGTCATAACCTTGCTCCTTGATGGACTTGCCAATGATGACGTTGGTTGCCACGTCGACCAGAGGAATCCCGGTTACCTTGGAGATGTAAGGGATGGTTCTGGAAGAGCGGGGGTTGACTTCGATCACGTAGACTTCGTTTTCATAAACGATAAACTGGATGTTCATCAAACCCTTGACCTTCAAGGCCTTGGCCAGGCGCTTGGAGTATTCAACGATCCGGTCTTTCATCTCCTGGGAGATCTTTTGCGGCGGGTAGATGGAGATTGAGTCACCAGAGTGGACGCCGGCTCTTTCTACGTGCTCCATGATCCCTGGAATCAAGATGCCTTCGTCATCGCAGATGGCGTCGACTTCACATTCCTTGCCGGCCAGGTACTTGTCGATCAAGATCGGGTGGTCTTCAATGTTGAATTGACTCGTAATGTGGTCGATAAACCGTTTGAGGTCGCCGTCGTTTAATGCGATTTCCATCCCGGCCCCGCCTAAAACGTAGGAAGGACGGACCAAAACCGGGTAGCCCAAGCCGTTAGCGGCCTTTAAAGCTTCTTCAGCCGTAAAGACGGTTTGCCCCTTTGGCCGGTCGATCTGGCACTTTTCCAAAATCTCGTCGAATCTTTCCCGGTCTTCAGCAGCATCAACGCTGTCAGCAGAAGTCCCAAGGATCGGCACGCCCATCTTCATCAAGTCCTGGGAAAGCTTGATAGCGGTTTGACCGCCGAATTGGACGATGGCCCCGTCTGGCTGCTCAAGTTCAATGATGCTCTGCACGTCTTCCGCCGTTAAAGGTTCAAAGTAGAGGCGGTCGGCGATGTCAAAGTCAGTTGAGACGGTTTCCGGATTGTTGTTGACGATGATGGTTTCGTAGCCGGCTTCCTTTAAGGCCCATACGCTGTGCACGCAGCAGTAGTCAAATTCAATCCCTTGGCCGATTCTGATTGGGCCGGAGCCGAAGACGATCACTTTTTTCTTGGATTGGTCTGGCTGGATTTCATGTTCACCGCCATAGACGCTGTAGAAGTATGGAGTTTCGGCGTCAAATTCAGCCGCGCAGGTGTCGACAGTCTTAAAGGCAGCAGTAATCTTCAAACCCTTTCTGAGGTAGTAGACTTCATCAGCCGTCTTGCCAGAAAGCTTGGCAATGACCCGGTCTGGGAATTCGCAGTGCTTGGCCAATTTCAAAAGGTCAGGAGTCAGTTCTTCGCTCTTCAGCCGGTCTTCGATTTCAACCAGGTGCTTGATCTTGTCAATGAACCAGACGTCGATCTTGGTAATGGCATGAATTTCCCGGATGGAGACGCCTTTTCTCAAGGCTTCAGCAATTCTGAAGGCCCGTTTGTCGTCAATCTTGCGGAGGTCTTTCCGAAGTTCATCGGCTGACAACTGGGCAATTTCTTCATTATAGAGGTAGTAGCTGTCTTGTTCCAAAGACCGGAGGGCCTTCATGAAGGCACCTTCGAAGTTGTTGCAGATGGCCATGACTTCCCCGGTTGCTTTCATTTGGGTGCCTAGCTTGCGGGAGGCATCGTAGAACTTGTCAAAAGGCCACTTAGGAATCTTGCAGACGATGTAGTCAAGGGTTGGTTCGTAAGAAGCATAGGTCTTGCCAGTTACGGCATTGACGATTTCGTCCAGGGTGTAGCCAAGGGCGATTTTGGTCGCGAGTTTAGCGATAGGGTAGCCGGTTGCTTTTGAAGCCAGGGCAGAAGACCGGGAAACCCGTGGGTTAACTTCGATGACGCAGTATTCAAAGGAGTCTGGGTTAAGAGCAAATTGGACATTGCAGCCACCTTTGATATTCAAGGCAGTGATGATGTTGAGGGCGGAAGACCGGAGCATCTGGTAGTCCTTGTCTGACAAGGTTTGAGATGGCGCGACCACGATGCTGTCACCGGTGTGGACGCCGACTGGGTCCATGTTTTCCATGTTGCAGACGGTGATACAGTTGCCAGCACCGTCGCGCATGACTTCGTACTCAACTTCCTTCCAGCCGGCGATTGATTGTTCAATCAAACATTCAGTTACTCTGGAGAGGCGGAGGCCGTTAGAACAGATTTCGTGGAGTTCTTGTTCGTTGTGGGCGATCCCGCCGCCAGTACCGCCCAAAGTGTAGGCCGGGCGGACAACTACGGGATAGCCGATTTCCTTGGCAAAAGCAATCGCGTCTTCAACGTAGTTGACGACAACAGACTTGGCAACCGGTTCACCGATTCTTTCCATCAAGTTCTTGAATTCCAGCCGGTCTTCAGCCATCTTGATGGTGTCGGTGTCAGTGCCGATGGTTTTGACATGATGCTTTTCCAAAAAGCCTTCGTCGGCTAAAGCCATGGCAATGTTCAAGGCGTTTTGCCCGCCCATGGTCGGCAGGATCGCGTCAGGCTGTTCTTTTTCAATCAACTGCTTGACGACCGGGACGGTTAAAGGCTCGATATAGACGTGGTCAGCCATGTCACCGTCAGTCATGATTGTGGCTGGGTTGGAGTTGATCAAGACAACTTCGATGCCTTCTTCTCTGAGGGCCCGGCAGGCCTGGGTGCCGGCATAGTCGAATTCAGCGGCCTGGCCGATGATGATCGGGCCTGAACCAATCACTAAAACTTTTTTGATATCGTCACGCTTAGGCATTCTTATGTTCTCCCATCATTTCAATAAAGCTGTCAAAGAGGTATTCCGTATCGTGCGGGCCGCCGCAGGCTTCCGGGTGGAACTGGACGGACTTGATGTTTTCATTTAAGTATTCCAGGCCTTCGATGGTCTTGTCGTTGACATTCTTGAACCAAACCTTGGCTTGCTTAGGGTCGATTGTGTCTTCCTTGATCACATAGTTGTGGTTTTGCGAAGAAATGTAGACACGGCCAGTAGTCAGATCCTTTACTGGGTGGTTGCTGCCGTGGTGGCCGTAGACCATTTTTCCTGTCTCAAAGCCGTGGGCTAAGGCCAAAAGCTGGTGGCCAAGGCAGATGGCGAAGATCGGGATACCGGAAGAAGAGAGGATCTTCAGCTGGTCAATGATTTCCGTGCATTCGCTTGGGTCGCCAGGGCCGTTTGACAGCATGATCCCATCAAAGTTGTTGTCTAAGACATACTGGGCTGGGGTGTCAGCTGGCAGGACGGTGACATGGCAGCCTCTTTTGGCCAGTTCTCTGGCGATATTGCGCTTGGCACCGAAGTCGTAGAGGGCAACTTCGTAGTCACCTTGACCGACATGGTAGGGTTCAAGGCAGCTGCACTTTTCAACGACGCCGTGGATCTTGAAGGCCTTGATCTGGTCGATTACTTCACTGACTTCGTAATCCTTCGTTGTGATCATCCCGTTCATGCAGCCTTCTTTGCGCAGAATCCGGGTAATTGCCCGGGTGTCGACGCCTTGGATGCCGGGGATGTTATTTTCAATCATGTAGTCGTTCAGACTCATGTTCATGCGGAAATTGGACCCCAGCCGTGAAAGCTCGCTTACTACAAAGGCTTCTACAAATGGGTGGGCGGATTCCTGGTCATCCAGGGGAACGCCATAGTTGCCGATCAAGGGATAGGTCATGACTACGCTTTGGCCAGCATATGAAGGGTCAGTCAGGACTTCTACATAACCAGTCATCGCCGTGTTGAAGACGAATTCGCTGATGACATCATGGACCGCGCCGAAGCTTTCGCCTTCAAAAACGTGTCCATCTTCCAGTATTAAACGCGCTTTCATTGATTGTTTGACTCCTATAAAAAAAGACATATCAACGAGTGACATGTCTTAAGTGATGAAATATTAATAAATTGAAAAAATGGAAAAGAAACAGCGAATGAAGCTGGGCAGATATCGGGATTAACGTTAATAAATGCGGTCATTTTTGCTGCTTCCTTTCTGTTTTTTCAATAGTATAAAGGATAGATGCAAGGCATGCAAGTAGTTTTCTTGATTTTCATTAAGAAAGGCGTATATTTTGTATGCATTTAGTTGGTAATCGTTGATGTGACAGTGAAAAAACAATTTTTGCCTGGATAATCACGAATATTCGCCTTTCAATTATTGAAATGATATTTAAATTAAAAAGCGCTTTTTCCTATGCTATACTTTTGACTGAGGTGAAACACATGCCAGGAATCGGAACTGTAATCAACGTCACCGCCATCATCTGCGGTGGTTTGCTGGGCTTGAACTTCGGCCATCTGCTAAAGGCCCGGGTGCAGCAAACACTAATGGTCGCCTGCGGTCTGGGGACCATGTTTTTAGGGATCGCAGGGGCGATAGAAAAAATGCTGCAGGTCAAAAACGGTCAGCTGACCAGTGGTTCCAGCTTGATGATGATTTTGTCTCTAGCAATCGGAGGCTTGGTGGGGGAATTACTCAACATTGAGGCCTACTTTGAATCCTTTGGTCACTTCCTCAAGCATAAGACCGGCAATAGCAAGGACCCGGCCTTTACCACGGCTTTTGTTGATGCATCCCTGGTCGTATGCATCGGCGCTATGGCTATCGTTGGCTCCATCAATGACGGGATTTATCATAAGCCAGATACCTTGATCGCTAAATCGATTCTAGACTTTGTCATTGTCATGGTAATGACCAGCGCCGAAGGCAAGGGATGCATTTTTTCCTTTGTGTCAGTCGGCCTTTTGCAGGGAAGCCTGACTTTACTCGCGCAATTCATCAAACCAGTGATGACTGCCGCCGCTTTGGCTAACATTTCTTTAGTTGGTTCCGTCTTAATTTTTTGTGTCGGAGTCAATCTGCTGTGGGGCAAAAAGGTCCGGGTGGCCAACTTCTTGCCGGCCCTGCTTGTTGGCTGGCTGTTTGCTTTCATCCCCGTGATTGGCTGATGATCATATTCAAATACTGTAAAGCAGTCAAGAAAAAAGTCGGCTTAAACGCCGGCTTTTTCTTCTGCTTCCAAACGCTGCAGTTCTTTTAAGATCAGGATTGTCGATCCTAATACGCAGAGGAGTCTGGTGCCCAGTTGGGAACTCCAGAAAGAATTCGTTCCTAAAGGCGCAAGCAGCAGCCAGTTGACCGCCAGCTTGAGGCCCAGTTCTCCGAGATTGCAGTAGAGGTATTCCTTCATTAAAAACATGCTTCTGAGCAGGCCTTCGTTCAAGAATTTGAAAACAGAAAGCAATTGAATGCCAACGAAAGCCAACAGGTAGACCTTGAAGAAGCCATAAGCTGCCTGGTTCTGCGCCGGATCAAAAAAGAGCCCGGCCAGCTCGCGGCTGGCCAGAACCATCAAAACGGAGCTGATTAGCCAGTAGATCAAGGAAATCTTGCTGCAATAGCGGTAAACAGCTCTGACGGCTGAGTACTTTTTGCCTGCTAATAGCTGGGCAGTCATTAGGGTCAAAGTCTGGGCGAAGCCAACAAGGACGATGGTCGCCAGGTTCATGACTTTGACGATGGCTACATAGCCCAGGATGGCTTCCTGGCCGAAGGGGTTAATCCAGGCCTGGACCAGGGTGGCGCCAAAAGTTACCGCAAACTGCTGGACGATCGTCGGCAGGGCAATGTGCATGATCAGCTTGATCTTATCAAAAGAGAGATCCGGCTTAAGGGAGACCGGTTCTTTTTCCTGCTGGTCCATCTTGGCCAACAGCCAGAGAGTCACCAGCATCATCATCCCTTGCGCCAGAACCGTTCCGAGAGCTGAACCCAAAACGCCCAGGTGCAGGACCAGAATGAACAGCAGGTTCAAGAGCAGGTTCAGGCCGCTGGAGGCAGCCAGCAGGTAGAAGGAAATTTTTGCCCGCTCATTGGAAATGAGGATGGCCCGGCCAACATCGTAAATATAAATGATCGGCAGGGCAAAAAGGTAAACCCGGCCATACAGAAGGGCATCCCTCATCATGTTTTCCGGCAGGGAGATCGCCTTGTAGAGGGCTGGCAGGGAAATCCAGGCAATCACCACCAGAATCAAGCCGCTGATCGCGCTGATGAAAAGCGTGTCGCGGGCCATCGCTGCCTTTTCCTTGTACTTGCCCGCGCCTAAAAGGCGGGAAACCGTGACGTCAACCGACATCTCAAAGCCGCCCGAAACCACCAGAAACAGCATGATCACGCTGGCAGCGTTGCCGACGGCACCGAGCTGTCTGGCCCCAAGATAGCGGCCAATGATTGCCATGTCAATCACGCTGTAAAGCTGCTGGACGACCAGTTCACAGATCATCGGCAGACTGAAGCTCCAGACTTTTCTTCTTAATTCACTTGTCATCTCTGTACCTGCTTTCAAATTTCTTATCTTTAGGGTAAACTATGCCCTAAGGGCATAGTCAAGGCTGGAACCTGTTTTTTGAAAGGAAAATTCGATGGACGAGAATTTGATCAAGACTGGCGATTTTGCCAAAATGTGCGCTGTCAGCAAAAAGGCGCTCTATTTGTATGAAGCCAAGGGGCTTTTGCTGCCGGCATTAGTTAAAGACAACGGCTACCGCTACTACCGGTTAGAGCAGGTGGACCAGGTAGCAACCATCCGCCTGCTAGAAAAACTGGGCAGCAGCCTGGATGAAGTTGGCCGCTTTTTTGCCTTGACCAAACTGCAGGACCGCCGCAGCTACCTGCTCAAACAGCAGGATGCCGTTGAAGACGCATTGAATCAGCTAAGCCGGATCAAAAGCAGCTTGCTCTTTTTTGACAAGCGGATAGATGATTTTGAAAAATTAGGCTGCCAGAATCTGACCATTGAAAGCTGCCCGACGGAGTATCTTGAGGTAAGTCCGTTTAGGCGGGGCGTCTCGCTGAATCCGATCAACTTTGGTCCCCGCTACGGGGTGATGACTGATGATTTTGCCCAGGCAACGATCAGCCGCTTTTTCAAAGTGGTCAGTGCAGGGGAAGGCAATTTTGTCAAAGCAGCAGGCAAATATGCTTATTTTTACCAGGAACTGGACAATGAACAAGTGGCGGCCAACGGACCACGCGCACTGGAATTTATGCAAAAACAAGCAAGGGTGCTGCCGCCTTTTTATCAAGAAGATTTCAGCAGTTCAGTCTTGGGTCATGGCGGATCGGTGATCATCAAGTATTCTGCTAAGCTGGATCTGTGAGCAAATAAGCGGCAACCCTACAGTTTTTTTCGCGTGAAGGGATGCTGCTTTTAAATTTGCACTCACTTTTGATCGAAAAAGTGCTTCTAAGCGAGCGTAAATGCGATTGAAAAGATAATCTATCGTTTTTTTCACTCCAATTGCTATAATTAGGGGGAGGTGAGAACCATGAGTGAGACCAAGGATCTATTATCCCGCTTGATACTCAAGGGCAAGAACCAGACCTTTGATAGCCTGCAAGCCCAGGAGCAAAATTTAACTTTCTCTAGCTTGGAAACTGCTTTAAAGGATAAGCTTGGCATAGAGGCGCTGAATCAAGATATTCTGATAACTTTGGATTTGCTTCGCAAGGGTAGCGGATACACCAACGCTGGGGCACTTTTGGCTGATCACAATCATTTTCGTGGTATCAATTTGGTTCGTTTTGGAGCAAATCTTAATATCACGCTGGATCGAAAAGATTATGAAGGTATTTCTGTTTTAGATCAATATAATCTCTCCATTAACATGTATCGACAGTATTACCAATACGAAGAAATCAAGGGCTTTAACAGAGAACTGGTAACAGAGATACCTGAGGAGGCTTTCAGAGAAGCAGTTGCTAACGCATTGGTACATCAGACTTGGGATGTGAACTCTCAAATCAAAAATTTCAATGTTTGACAACAGAATTGAAATTGTTTCACCCGGTGGTTTGCCAAGTGGCTTGAGCAAAGAGGAGTATCTCTCAGGGAAAATTTCAATACTGCGCAACCCGATTTTGGCGAATGTGTTTTACCGTTTAGGCTTAATTGAACAATTTGGTACGGGAATCCGCAGAATTATCAGTAGTTATCAAGGAAGCGTTATTCAACCTCAATTTAAAATCTTTGAGAACTCAATCGTGATAATTTTGCCGCTTTTACAATCAGTACCAGTCAATCTTTCTAAAGATGAAGGTAAAATTTATCAGGCAGTTCAATCTGGAAACGAAACTACCAGCAAGATAAATGAAGAGGTCAGCTTTGGTCGAACCAAAACCTTAAAGTTGATTAACTCTTTGGTAAAGAAGGGATACCTTATTAAAATTGGGGAAGGCAGAGGCACAAAATATCAGTTAACGAAGTAGAAAAAATGCAGCATCCTTGATCGATTCCTTCGAGAGGGGGATGCTGCTTTTTTGTATTTGATCAAAGGTGGACAAAAACAGAGTAATTTTCTGGAAAATTATTGTAATATCCCGGCTGTCAAAGAATTTTGACAAAGAAAATAGAGGATGTCAAAGAAATTAGCTGGACCTTTTGCGAAAAACACGGCTTAATTAAGACAGAAAGGAGCGGAAATATGAATACAGGAGAAAGATTGAAAAAAGCCCGCAAGCAAGCGGGATTAACGCAAGAAGCCGCGGCTGGCAAGTTGCAGGTTTCTCGTCAGACCTTGTCCAACTGGGAGAATAATCGTACTTATCCTGATCTGGTCAGCTTACTGGCCATCAGCGATCTCTACCAGATCAGTCTTGATGCCTTGCTAAAAGGTGACCAGGACCTGGTCCAGCACATGGAAGACAAGATGGACACCGTAAAACAAGGTAAGCAACTGACAGCGGCTTTACTGATCAACTTGCTCTTGCTGGTCATTGGCGCAGTGGTGTTACGTTACGCGTCAAGTCAAGCTGCCTATATAATTCTGTTTGTTTCCTTGGTCGTCAGCGTGTCCTTTTTACTGATGCAGATCGTTAAAAGAATATAGGAGGTTGCAATAATGAACCTGTTAATTTTAATTGGCCTGGCAGTCACTTTTGTCGGTATTTTTTATACTTGGTACCAAATCTATTCTTTAATGCGCCTTGATGCGGAGATGCGCGGAATTCCGCATCCCAAAGGAACCGCCTTGTTTCTCAGCAGCGGACAGAGAGGGGAGGGACTCCTGGCCTACTTGATCTATCGGAAAAAATATCCTTTGACTTCGCTCACTCCCAAAGACCGGGCAAAAAGCGACCAGCTAAAAAAACAAGCCTGCCTTGGAATAGCCTTCATGGCTGTTGGCGCATGTATCGCGATTATTGGCTTGAGCATCAGCTAGAATTATCTAATCTGGAATTTCGGCAGATTGTTAAAAAGCGGCAATTTTTAGCTTGCCGCTTTTTGCATTTTGATTCTGAGTTGCAATAAACGGTCAAGTCTCCAGGGCGGAAAAATTTGGCCGCAAATGAGAGCTTTTCTCAGCATTTTTGGCAAAAAATCACCATTTCACTGAATGCGTAGAAATAAGCATTTTTACGCATTCAAATCTTAATTGGCTAGGACGGATTTTTGGACAATTTTGCCACTTCAATGCACCTTTATGATAGAATAAATACATAAAGACGCATTCAAAGAGGGGAGGATTTTAACAGCAAAATGGGCCGCAAAGTCAAGAAAACGGAAAGCAGTAGAAATATCCGGCCGTTGAAGACAGCAAAAGAAATTAACGCCATGAAGCGGGCTCTCCAATTTGGAACCGGGACGGTTACTGGGCAAAACAGAAATGGCTTGCGGAATGCCATGATTTTTGTCTTTGGGATCAACA
>NZ_JBJEES010000049.1:0-10605 GCF_051873315.1 Lactobacillus sp. | reverse complement strand
CGCTCTTTAAGATGCTGCATGTAATTCTTCATCCTTTTCCCCCTAGTAAAAATTAGATTTCTTCTATAAGGTCATTATAGTCTTTTTTTCAAAAGTGGTAACAAAAATCCATAATTTAGCAAATTTCCCCGAACCTGATACAATTAAGGCAAAACACTTCAGAAAGCAGGAAAAGCATGCTGAAAGACGGTATTTACGAACAAATCCTTAACCAAGAGATCCTGGACCAGCTGGAAAAACTTGACCCAGAGACCACGGATTATAAATTGGAAGAACTGGACGCTGATGACTCCCGCCAGCTCTTGACCATCTACCTCTCCCAGGTCATCCGGTCGGGCCTGCACTACCTCCGCGACAGCTTCAAGTCCGGCGAAGACAAAGCTGCCCTCATCGCCCAGATCCGCCTGGCCAACTCCATCGTCGACCAGGTCGCCCAGCATACCGGCGAAGCTGACTATGAGGACCTGCAGATCCTGGAACAAGGCGAAGTCTTGACCTCCATCTACCACAAGCTGACCCAGTCCCAGAAGATTACTCCCATCCGGCCCCAGACTTCCATAGTCGAGAATGCCCTTTTTACCGGCAGCAAAAATGAGCCCAGCATGCTCAGCGAAATCAAGAAGGAAATTGCCTCTTCCGACCAGGTCGACTTGCTTGTTTCCTTTATCAAGTGGTCTGCCATCCGCCCTCTTTTAAAGGACCTGACAGCTTTTTGCCAAAAAGCCGGCCACCAGCTGCGGGTGATCGCTACAACTTATACCCAGGCAACTGACTACAAGGCCATCCTGACCTTGAGCCAGCTGCCCAACACTACAGTCAAGATCAACTACGAGACCGATCACGCCCGCCTGCACGCCAAATCCTACCTTTTTAAAAGAGAGACTGGCTTCTCCACCGCCTACATCGGTTCCTCCAACCTCTCCAGCGCTGCCTTGACCACTGGCTTGGAATGGAATGTCAAGGTCACCGAGCAGGAATCTTTTGACATCGTCAACAAGTTTGCCGTCTCCTTTGAAAGCTACTGGAACGACCCCTCTTTTGAAACTTTTGACCCGGATAAGGAAGACTGCCGGCAAAAACTGCAGACGGAACTGAACCGGCACAAGGAAAATACTTTCCACCTGGAGACCACTATCCGCCCCTACAACTACCAGCAGGAGATCCTGGACCGCCTCCAGGCTGAGCGAGAAGTCTACGGCCATTATAAAAATCTCCTCGTCGCCGCCACCGGGGTGGGGAAAACCGTCATCGCCGCCTTTGACTTCAAGCGCTACTTGGAAAAGCATCCCGACGCGCGTCTGCTCTTCGTTGCCCACCGGCAGGAAATCCTGGAGCAGAGCCTGCAGAAATTCCGCGAGGTCCTCAACGACTTCAACTTCGGCCAATTGCTGGTCGGCCAGTACAAGACTGACGATGTCAGCCAGCTGTTTGTCTCCATCCAGTCCTTTAATTCAGAAAAAATGGCTGACCTGCTCCCAAGCGGCTACTACGACTTCATCATCATCGACGAATTCCACCACGCTGCCGCCAAGTCCTACCAAAAGCTGCTCAGCCACTTCAAGCCCAAGATTCTTCTAGGCCTGACCGCCACCCCCGACCGGATGGACGGGCAGGACATCTTGCAATACTTTGACGGCAACATCGCCGCCGAAATGCTGTTAGGCGAAGCCATCGACCGCCAGCTCCTCTGCCCCTTTCAGTATTTCGGAGTCACCGACAATGTTGACTACTCTAGCATGAAGTGGAGCCGGGGCCAATACGAGGTCAGCGAGCTGGAAAATGTCTATACGGCTAACGACGCCCGGGCCAAGTTGATTTTGCGCAGCCTGGACAAGTACAGCAACAATTTGGAAGACATCAAAGGCCTGGGCTTCTGCGTCAGCGTCAAACACGCCGAATTCATGGCCGCTGCCTTCAACCAGGCCGGCATCCCTTCCGCCGCTTTATCTGGCCAAACTGCCCAGGCTGACCGCCAGCAGGCGAAAGAGGATTTGACCTCCGGCAAGCTCAAGTTTATTTTTGTCGTTGACCTTTATAATGAAGGGGTCGACATCCCGGCCGTCAACACCATCCTCTTTTTGCGGCCAACCCAGAGCCCGACCATTTTTCTCCAGCAACTGGGTCGGGGCCTGCGGCTCAGTCCAGGCAAGGACTGCCTGACGGTTCTGGACTTCATCGGCCAGGCCAACCGCCACTATAACTACGAAGCCAAGTTCAAGGCCTTGACCGGACCAGGCCACGCCCTGCCATATGAAATCAGCGAGGGCTTTCCGCATCTTCCGGCAGCCTGCTATCTGGAGCTTGAACCTGTTGCCAAAAAGTACATCCTGGCCAACCTTGGCCAAAACGCCGCTAATAAAAAGGGATTGACTCAGCGGGTGAAGACTTTTAGCGAAGACACGGGCCTGGAATTAACCTTGAGCAACTTCCTCAAGGCCTATGATATGAGTCTTTACGAATTCTACCATGCCAGCGGATCGCGTTCACTTTTCCGCTTGAAAAAGTGGGCCGGATTAATTACTGACGACCGGGATGTGGAAAACCAGGTCTACCAGAAGTTCAGCAGCTTTTTCCACATCGATTCCAAAAGGCTCCTGGACTACTGGCTGGCTTACCTGGAGACGGCAAAAGAGCCAGCCAGCGAGAATGAACGCTTGATGCTGGGGATGCTTTACTACAGCTTCTACAAGAAAAAGCCGGCCCAAATGGGCTTTAAGGACCTGCATGAAGGGATCGCAAGCTTTTTAAAGGAAGACTTCGTCAAAGAAGAATTAATGGAAGTCCTCCGCTACCGGCTCAGTCAGTTGACCGTCCTGCCCGAAGCTAACGAATACCCCTTCACCTGTCCTTTGGAAGTCCACTGCCACTACAATGTCAACCAGATCATGGCCGCCTTTGACTACTTCAACCAGGACCAGTCCCCGGAATTCCGGGAGGGGGTCAAGTACTTCGCTGATAAAAAGACGGATATCTTCCTTATTAATTTAAACAAGAGTGAAAAAGACTTCTCCCCGTCAACCATGTACGAGGACTACGCCATCAATGCTCAGCTCTTCCACTGGCAGAGCCAGAGCCAGGACCGGCCAGCCAGTCCCAAGATCCAGCGCTATATCCACCAGGGGGAGACCGGCAACATGATTTCCCTTTTTGTCAGAGAGTTTAAAAAGCAGGGAAATTATACGGCTCCTTACACCTTCTTAGGCAACGCGGATTATGTTTCAAGCGAAGGAGACCGGCCGGTTTCCTTTGTCTGGCACCTGCACCAGGCGATCCCGGCCAGTCTTTTAGCCAAGGCCAACAAGGCGATTGCCCTCTAATTGCTTCAGCCGGGGAAAGCATTTTCTGTTATACTAGGTATCAGTTAGGTTTTGCAAAAAAGTATAAAAAAGGAGTAAACATGAAAATTTTAGTTGTAGGTGGTGCCGGCTACATCGGCTCCCATGCTGTAAGACGGCTGGTTGCCGATGGCAACGACGTAGTTGTTTTGGACTCACTGTTCACTGGCCACAAGGAAGCCATTGACCCAAAGGCCAAGTTTTACCAAGTTGACCTTTTGGACACGGAAGCAGTCGCTGACGTCTTGAAGAAGGAAGAGATCGAAGCTGTAATGCACTTTGCGGCTTACTCTTTGGTCGGCGAATCAGTCAAGAAGCCGCTCAAGTACTACAAGAACAACGTATCCGGCATGATCAGCCTGCTGGAGGCCATGGAAGAAACTGGGGTTAAGTACCTGGTCTTCTCATCCAGCGCTGCTACTTACGGCATCCCTGAAAAGCTGCCAATCACCGAAGAAACTCCGCTCAACCCAATCAACCCTTACGGGGAAACCAAGATGATGATGGAAAAGATCATGCACTGGGCTGACAAGGCCAACGGGATCAAGTCCATCGCCCTGCGCTACTTCAACGTGGCTGGTGCTTCCCTGGACGGGTCAATTGGTGAAGACCACCACCCAGAAACCCACTTGATTCCTAACATCATGAAGGCTGCCCTGGCTGGCGGCGGTGACTTTACTATTTTTGGCGACGACTACGACACCAAGGATGGTACTAATGTCCGCGACTACGTGCACGTGGTTGACTTGATCGACGCCCACGTCCTGGCTTTGAAGCACTTGATGGAAACCAACCAAAGCGACGTCTTCAACCTGGGTACGGCCAACGGCTTCTCCAACCTGGAAATCTTGAAAGCAGCCATCAAGGTTACCGGCGTTGACATTCCTTATACTATCGGGCCACGCCGCGGCGGTGACCCGGACTCACTCGTTGCTGACTCAAGCAAGGCCCGGAAGGTGCTGGGCTGGAGTCCGAAGTACGAAAACGTCGACGACATCATCGCCAGCGCTTGGAACTGGCACCAAAAGCATCCTAACGGCTTTAGCAAGTAAGACAAAGAAAAATAGTGGAACTTCCTCAGATGGAAGGTCCACTATTTTTTTGCCTATAATTCGTATTCTTCTAGTACTGCCCCGTATCCACACAAGTAAATCAATCGCTTGATTCCATGTGCGTTGTCACTCTCACCTTTATTCAACTGACGCAGATAATTTGCTAGCAGCTTATATATAAACAACCCTGGATACGCTGGCAGAACATTGATAAACTCGTATGCCTGCTCAAACATTTCTTTTGCAGAGTTGGTAGAGCACATATACATGAAATTAAGACTTGCTTTAGCCAACATCTCAATCCGATCTAAGGGGACCTCTCGCAACTTATTGCAATAGCTCGACAGCAAGACGTCAGTGAAATCTGCTGCTCTTTCAAAGTCAAAATTGGTCATTGCATCCACAAAAAGCGAGATTGCCATATCATCGTTTGTCCAATCATCGAGCCGCAACAATTGTCTAATTACGTTTACAGTCAATTCTTCATCATAGGCAAAACGCTTTTTACCATGTGACCGGTCAAGCAAGATCTCAGCATGCAACTTAGGAATATTTGTTTTACTTGTCCAGTTTATTTCCAACATACGGGCGAGACTGGCACAGTCTTTTTTTAAAAAAGCTTCATCACTATCTAAAGCAGACAGTTCTCCTAGCAATTGGTTAACAAAGCAGCGGGCACTTACCTGCTGCGCAGTAAGGATTTCGAACAGGTCGTCAGCTCTTATTCTTTGATCCCCACTCTCAATTCTGGAATACTGCGTTACAGACATAGTCATACCAGCCATTTGCTTTTGAGATAAGCCCAAATCCAATCTTATCCTTTTCAGCAGTTCACCCACCTTTGTACTGCATCCCATAACTATTCTTACTCTCCACACTAATACACAAAAATATTAAACGGATCCCCGATTATCTACCGCTACTAACTAAGCTTATCTTTCCTTTACTTAATCAGCACCATGCTTTTCAATCCCCAATTTTGGTGCAATCCAATCGAAAATTATTGTGCTGACAATTCCGGCCAGCAGATTTGACAGATAGATGTTTATCGACAACTTCGAAAACAGGTATTCCATAATCACAAAAATGACAACAAAGCTCCCTAACGATTTGGCTTTATCTAAGAATTTGTTCATGCTTAACTCCCACTCGAATCTAATTAATATAATACCAAATAACCGAGGCAATTACGGCAGTTGCTGCATTAGCAGCCCACTTTGGAACATGGTTATTTACAAGAAACTTATAAATTTTCGGTGAAACACTATTTGCTAGACTTCCAAGGAGAAAAGTATTCCAATACTTGCTGAACTTCTTTAGTGAAATCTTTTTAATGACTGCCTTTGGGAGTCTGCCATAAATTTTCTTTGGAAGCTCTTTTTGAATGAATTTCCTGCCATATTTTTTGGCTAGCTTCTTCAACAAGGTACTTTGAACACTTGCGTCCACATGCTCTGTTAATGCAACAGCCTTAGGAATCTCCTGCTGTGGCAGTTCAGAGTTTGCATCTGTTTCGATAATACCAGGTGCTAAATCGACATAAGTTTTCAATTCATCCTTGTCTTGATTTGGTAAAGAATCTGTCTCATCAGAATTGATAACCTCATATGCCTCATAGAAATCATGCTCGTATCGATTATCTTCTGCTTTTACAATTTCTGCTTTTACAATTAAACCAGTAGCCATTTCTTCATAGCTTGAAAACCAAATTCCTGTTAAGACAACGGCAGTAAATACTTTTAACAAACTATTTTTTGGTAATTTCCTCATTTTCTATTATTTTGCCTCCTATTTTTCTATTTATTTTGTATTTTAGCCAAAAAATAAATGCTTGTCTTAAAAATTGCAGATTTGCAAATCCATTTCATTGCTTTTGCTAAAAGTATAACTGTATCTGCACATAAAAAAGCCTTTCATGGCAGAAAGGTTTCTTGCTATATGCTTTATTCCCCCTAAAACAGGGAGCCGCACTTCTCGATCATCTGGAAGAGGTCGGCCCGGTAGTCTGGGTCTTCCTTACGGAGGCTGCTGATGGCTACCCCGAAGTGCTCCTTATAGCCAGTCGAGTTGATGTACTTGCCGTGGCCCAGGTACATGGCGATATGTCCCGGGAAATAAATCAAGTCCCCTGGCCGCAGGTCTTCAAACTCAATCTCATGTACTGGCCAGGCTTCTTTGATTTCCGCGTCCCGCCAGAGCAGGACCCCATTTAGCATGTAGCTCATGAAGACCAGGCCCGAGCAGTCGATCCCCAAGGGACTCTTGCCCGCCCACCGGTACTGGCAGCCTAAATATTCTTTGGCGGTCTCCGTTACCTGCTTTCTGAAGCTTTCTTCATCTGGCTTTCCCTGCAGCAAAAAGTACTCCGGGTCAGCTGACCACAAGAAGTCGTCTTCATCCAAGCGGGGCCCTAAAGCAGTCTTGGATACCCAGCCGCTTCGCCCGTCCAAGAGCTTAACCTTGTAATAGCCGTCTACCAGTTCATCCGTCACATTAAGCAGGCTGCCCTTATAAACCGTCAGCAAAATGTCGGCTGAAACCTTGGGCTCACCCAGGACATCAATGACTGGCCGCCGGACTAGTTTGACCTCCCGCGCCTTGACTTCCTCTAAAGTCACCGGCGTTACCGCAGCCTTTGGCACGTAGCCTTCATAGCCGTAATGGCTGGTCACGTACCAAAAGTCTTCCTTTTTCCCGGTCGCCTTAACGGCCCAGCCGTATAAAAGTTCATCGCTTCTGGATTTGAGGTCGTCTTCTGTCATGAAGACCGCTGGTTGATTGATCAAGCCGTACATTTTGCCTTCCTCCTAACTTAAATCGCTTATTTTTTCCTTCTTTATCCTAATCGTAGATAATCCCGGTCATTTTTGCAAGAGGACAAATTGCCCTATTTCTTAAGATTCCTTTGTCTTATAGACTATTTCCTTAAATTAATTTCACTTTTTACTGGCTTGTGTTAAAATATTTCATGTAACTCAATGGAGGTTTTATGGAAGAAAAGAAAACACAAAGTACTTACAAGCGGTCTTTGACCAATGCGCACATTCAGCTGATTGCCCTGGGGGGAACGATCGGGACTGGCCTCTTTCTTGGGGTCGGCAACAGCATCCAGAAGGCAGGACCGGCAGTCATCCTGATTTATATCATCGTCGGCCTCTTCCTCTTTATCTTGATGCGGGCCCTGGGTGAACTGATCTTATCTGACTTAAAGAAGCACACCTATATCGAGTTTATTGAAAAATATCTCGGCAAGGACATCGGCAAGGTGACTGGTTATCTTTACTGGCTCAGCTGGCTGATCCTGGCCATGGCGGAAACGACGGCCTTAGGCATCTACTTCAAGTCCTGGCTGCCCAACCTGCCGGCCTGGCTGCCCGGAGTGCTCTCAGTCGCGGTCCTGCTCTTGATCAACTTGATCTCTGCCCGCTTCTTCGGGAACCTGGAATTTGCCTTCGCCATCATCAAAATCTTGATGATCGTCGGCTTTGTTATCTTCGCGGCCTTTATGCTGCTGAGCTCAGGCTCAACCAAGTACGGCCAGGCCAGCTTTAGCAACCTGTACGCTGACGGCTTTTTCAATAACGGAGCAGGCGGCTTCCTGCAAGGCTTCCAGATGGTCATCTTTTCCTTCATCGGGGTGGAACTGATCGGGCTGACGGCCGCTGAAGCCAAGGACCCGCACAAGACCATCAGGAGCGCGATCAATGAATTGCCTTTGCGGATCATCCTCTTTTACGTTTTGGCCATTATCGGCATTCTGGTGATCCTGCCTTGGGACAAGGTGTCCACTTCCAGCTCACCATTCGTGCAAGCCTTGATGGGGGCAGGCTTTAAGGGCGCCGGCAACTTGATCAACTTCGTGGTCATCACGGCAGCTATTTCAGCTACCAACAGCTTCCTCTACAGCGCCGGCCGTCTGCTCTTCTCCGTTACTTTAGGCGGGGAAAGCAAGTGGAGCAAGTTCTTCGGCCAGCTCAACCACCGGCAATTGCCAATGAGAGCCCTGGTCTTCTCAGCTTTGATCATCATCTGCGCGCCTTTGATCACCTTGATTATGGGTGACGAAGCTTTCAGCTTCATTTCATCAATCGCGACCAGCATGTTCCTTTTGATCTGGATCATCATGACCATGACTCACCTGCGTTACCGGCAAGTTACGCCAAAGGACCGGCTGCACGAATTCCAAATGCCAGCTTATCCTTACCTTGACTACCTGCTCTTAGCCTTCTTCGGCGCCATGGTTGTCCTGCTTCTCTGTCTTGAGAGCTACCGGGTGCCAATGATCACTGCTTTGATTACCTTCGCTGTCCTATATGGCTTCAGCAAGGCTTTCAACAAGAAAAAAGCAGAAACAAAATAATTAATGAGATACAACAAAAGCTGACCGCAAGGTCAGCTTTTTTATGTGGTGTTTTACTTTTTCAACAAGAAGAGGCCGTTACGCTTAAGCAGCTTATTGACCAGCTTCTTCGACTTCTTAGAAAGCTTATACAGATCAGCATCAATGCCGCTTTCGATCCGGAGCAAGGAATAATGCTTCTTCTCCTTAAAAAGGACATTTACCCCGAGGTAGTGGTCTGTCACGATCAACTTCTTGATGATCTCCAGCAAATCAGCTACAGGCAGCTTGGTCAAATCACGGTCAAGCAAGTCAGGATAAGCTTCTTTAGCCAGATCATGGTCCAGAAAAATGTGTGTCTCATACTGGCTGACCAGCATTAATACCAACAAAAGCATTTTGTCCGCATATGCTTCGCCAATCGTATGCGACCTCAGGCATTCGAATATCTCATCATAATTGTCTGGCGGCTCCATTTTAGGAAAACAATCGATGTAGCAATTCCTTGGTCCTGGATGGCGAAGCTGGTCCACCAGCTTATAAGCCTGCTTTGCTTTCATGGCTATCCCCTCTTTCAAAACTATCTATTCAGTATAACACGGAGATATGTAATCATTGGAGCACAAAAATAAGCCCGGACCAAGTCCGGGCTTATTTCCATTCTATTTCTTTTTGCGAGTAAAGAAGAGCTTGATCGTATCCCAAACTCCCAAAGCCTGCCGCATGTGGTCGGCTGGGACGTACTTACGGATCGCCCGCAGAGTCTTCTTCGGATCCTTGGTAATAAAGATGAACTTGCCATCCTTCTTAGTCCGGATCTCAAAACGGGGAATGTACTTCCCTTTGAAGTGAACATCTGCAACTACATAAGTTACCTGATCCCAAGGAATCTGGATATAGTCTTCAACATTCTTCTCGTTATAGAATTCAAAAGCTTCATCGCCGATCATGACTTTGCCATAGGTAGACATGGCACGGAACCAAGTTCCTTCTACAGCCAGATCAACGGTCTTATTCATTGATTGAGCCATTTGTTAATCTTACATCAAGCCCCATACGTGGAAGAGGATACCAACAACGAAGATCCCCAAGATGATGATGATTGGAGAAACTTTCTTCTTCAAGAGCCACATGCAGAGGAAGGTAAGCAGCAGACCTGCCAAACCTGGGATCAGCATGTTCAAGTTGTCTTGCAGAGTAGTAACCTTGGTCTTAGTCAAGGACAGACCAGCAGCTTGTTGGGTCAAGGCTTCCTTGATACCAGCAGCACCGCTTGGCAGCTTGGTCCAGTCGATGTAGCCACCCTTTTGGATTGGCACTTCTGAAACCTTAACAGTGAAAGTGATGCTTACCCAACGTTCGATCAAGGCGCCCAGGACGAACATACCCATCATGGCAGCCCCACGGGTAACCTTCTTCAGCAAACCACCTGAAAGGTCGGCGCTGATAGCGGCACCAGCCTTGTAACCCAATTCTTGGGTGTACCACAAGAAGGCGATACGGATCAAGTTCCAAAGAACGAAGAAGAGGATTGGCCCAAGGATGTTACCGTTGATGGCCATTGAGGCACCAAGGGCACCGATGATTGGACGAACAGTGTACCAGAAGACTGGGTCACCGACACCGGCCAAAGGCCCCATCATACCAACCTTAACACCTTGGATGGCTTCATCGTCAACTTCAACGCCATTGGCCTTGTCTTCTTCCAAGGCCAGGGTAACACCAATGATTGGTGAAGCCAAGTAAGGGTGAGTGTTAAAGAAGACCAGGTGACGTTGCAAAGCAGCAGCCATGTCTTCCTTCTTTGGGTACAGCTTTCTTAAAGCTGGGATCATACTGTAGACCCAACCACCGTTCTGCATTCTTTCGTAGTTCCATG
>NZ_JBJEES010000048.1:0-2846 GCF_051873315.1 Lactobacillus sp. | reverse complement strand
TTTTGACAAGGCCGACTTTTCTAAAACTACCCTGGCTATTGCTTATATGGAGGACGACGACTACGACCCCCATGCCTACCGGGACATTATGCGCAGCTTCAGCCGGCGCAAGCAGGACAGCAAGATCATTGCCAAGGGCTTTCCCGGCCACCACAATGACGCAACCGGCCCCTTGGTCAAATGGTTCAGAACCCAGTATGGGGCAATTTTGAAGGATGAATACGGGCGATAGAGATGCAGAGCATTTATTGGAATGAAAATTGCAGTCCTTTTTGGCGGGGGATCTCCGGCCGGGACCAGCAGAAATACCGGAGCGGCTTTGCTTATACGGGCAGCACGGTCAAAGCGACTGGCCACGCCTATATGTATGGCTCCAAGATCATCCGCCGGGCCAGAGACGACGTCTTCTTTTATAACGGAGCTCTGCCGGCTGGCTCGGTCATCTATAAGTGGGACATGGTCTACAGCTACAGCACCGCCCACGCCATCCCGTCACTTCCGCTTTTGATCAATGGTCGCAAGTACCTCTTCCGGATTCTGGCCGAGGCTGACCAGGAAGCGGGCTTTTACCTGCGCCTGGTGGCTTTTGACCGGGAAGACCACATGGTTAAGCTGCAGATCATTCATGGCCAAGAGGGAATTTTTGCCTTTCCGAAAGAGGCCAACTACTATACGATCGAACTGGTTGGGGCGGGCTGCCACCAGCTGGTCTTCCACCGGATTGACGTGGAAGAGATTACTGATGAGACGGACATCAGCCAGATCGACTGGGAAAAAATGCATGAAGAAAACGAGCACCGGCGGCTCTTGGCGGCCCAGGTAGTCGACCGGTACTTGCGCAGAAGGGAGTAAGGCCATGGCCGCGATTGGAAGTCTGTTTTCAGCGGATTACTGGGATCTGAGGAAGATCCGCCAGGTCTTAAAGAAAGTCAACCGGCTTAAAGAGCCCATGCGGCAATTGACTGATGACCAGCTCAAGGGAAAGACTGCTGAATTTAAAAAGCGGATAAAGCAAGGGGCCAGCGTGGACAGTTTATTGGTTGAAGCTTACGCTGTCGTCCGGGAAGCCGACTGGCGGGTTTTGGGGATGTTTCCCCATGACAGCCAGGTGATGGGCGCGATCGGTCTTAACTACGGCAATATTGTCGAAATGAAGACCGGGGAAGGCAAGACCCTGGTCGCCACCATGCCTCTTTACCTTAATGCCTTAAGCGGAGACGGGGCGATTTTGGTGACGACCAATGAATACCTGGCCAACCGGGACGGGGAAGAAATGTCCCAGGTCTACCGCTGGCTGGGCCTTACCTATGCTACGGGTTTCAGCTTGGAAGGCGAGAAGCTGAAGGTCAAGCAGAAGAAAAAGATCTACAATTCTGACATCGTTTATTCAACCAGCGGGGCCCTGGGCTTTGACTATCTTTTGGACAACATGGCCCAGGAAAAAGACGAAAAGTACATGCGGCCTTTTAACTACTGCATTGTCGACGAAGCCGACTCAGTTTTGCTGGACATGGCCATTACTCCCCTGGTCATTGCCGGCTTGCCCAAGGTCAAGTCCAACTATATCGGAGTAGCTGACGAATTCATCTACTTTTTGTCAGAAGATGATTATGAATTCAATGAAGAGCATAACAATGTCTGGCTGACTGAAGCTGGGGTCAAGAAGGCAGAAGAATTTTTCAGCCTGCCCAATCTCTATGACGGCGAGCATACGGAATTGGTCCGTTGCATCAACCTGGCCTTAAAGGCCCACTGCCTCTTTGAAAAAGAAGAAGCATACGTGGTCGGCGCTGACGGTGAGGTTGCCCTCTTGGACAAAGAAAACGGGCGGATCCTGGAAGGGATGAAGCTGCAGGCTGGCCAGCACCAGGCGATTGAGATGAAAGAGCAGCTTGATTTGTCAGATGACCAGCAGGCCATGGCTTCAATTACTTACCAAAGTCTCTTCAGAATGTTTAAAAAGCTTTCCGGCATGACCGGGACTGGCTATTCTGCCCGGGATGAATTTTTCAAGATTTACGGGACCAAGGTGGTCCGGATTCCGACCAACCGGCCGGTCATCCGCAAGGACCTGCCAGACCGGATCTATCCAGATCTGCCAAGCAAGCTTTTAGCCTCACTGGAAGAGGTCAAGCGCCTGCATGCCTTGGGGCGGCCGGTTTTGATCATTACCGAATCGATTGCCGTTTCTGAAATCTATTCAGAACTATTGCTGAGAGAGCAGATTCCCCACAATGTCTTGAATGCCAAAAACGCGGCCAAGGAAGCCACCATCGTCAAAGAAGGCGGTCAGGTCGGGGCCGTTACGGTGGCCACGACCATGGCTGGTCGGGGGACCGACATTAAGCTGGGGCCGGGTGTGGCTGAACTGGGCGGCTTAGCCGTCTTAGGGGTGGCCAAGATGAGCTCCAGAAGAATTGACGACCAGCTGCGCGGCCGGGCCGGCCGGCAGGGCGACCCGGGAACAAGTGAATTTTTCGTTTCCTTGGAAGACGATGTGGTCATCAAGTACGGTCCCTTGTGGCTGGACCGCTACCGGCAAAAGTACCATTCAGAAGACTTGAACCTGACTCAGGTCCATGAACTAAAGAACTGGCGGATCAGGGAGGCGCTTAATTCTGCGCAAGTCAGAAGTGACGAAAGCGACTATGATATCCGCAAGCAGCAATTGTCCATGGGAGCCAGTGACGAGATCCAGCGTGAGCAGGTATATGAGACCCGGAACCAGATTATTTTTTCTGATGGGCTCAATTACGATTTAGAAGGCTGGATGAAGCAGCTTTTCAGTGATTTTGTCCGCCAGCATCCGCGTTTGGAGAAAAGGGAACTGCGCCGTTTTATCTTGG
>NZ_JBJEES010000047.1:0-10706 GCF_051873315.1 Lactobacillus sp. | reverse complement strand
AAGCTTTTTGCTGACTTGTTCAATAAAGTAGAATTGTGATGTCGATTTACGCAGCCCGAAGTCCGTTAAGAATTCAGGTGCTTTTAGACTTCTGCTGTGAGCGGGTTTGTTTTGTAAAACTGTTTCTTTTGCGTATTGTATTCTTTCAAACAAAACAGGAGATTCTTGCCATGAAGAATCTCCTGACTTGAAAGAACTTAAAAATGATTCAAATTTCATGCTCTTCCCTTAGTAATTACATTGTGATTCCATGAAAGCACGATATCTGAAAAATAAGAAATCGTGTTGTTGTCTAAATCTTCAATTACTTGTTCCAAATCCATTGTTATCACCTCTTTATCATTTTTTAGTAATTTTAATCCAATTCTATAGCCTGTTCAACCGGTATAAGCAGAAAACATTAACTATTTTCATTACTATTGCTTTTCACTTCTTGCTCATACTTTGTTAATTTCTTATAAGCTTTTTTGCTCCCGCGGTTCAAGTCCTTGTTAAATTTATATTCTTGCCAGTCGCTTATGAAGAGCAGGTCCAGGTTATAACCCTCTGGATAAAGGTCGGCAGCTTTTCGCCGTAATTTCAGCCGCTTAACGGGAACGACATAAAATTGTTTGTTGATAAAAATTTTGGCTAAGGTTCGGTCTGCTTCCAAAGCGTAGAAAATACCCTCTTTTTCCAGATTGCCCGCGTAGACCACGTCTCCTTTGCAAAAATGTGTTTTGACTATTTTGCCAGTGGCTTTTTCTTTCAAAACGACCGTGCTGCTGTTGAGTGGCAATTGACCGGCTAAAACTTTTTGCGCCTGGTCGATAATTTCTTTTGGCATCCCTACTTTTTGAGCGATCCAAAAAGCCCGGCTCTGGCCGACTTGGTCTAAGAGCAGACGGTATGTTGGGGTGAGAGTGTCAGCATTGAAGTCCATTGACGCGGTCCGGTAATTTGGATGCTTAACGGCATAGTCCTTGATCTTACTGTAGTGGGTCGTGGCTAAAACCAAGCATCCCTTAAGTTGCAGGGCTTGCAAGACGGAAATAGCAATAGCAGCTCCCTCATCAGGGTCAGTGCCACTTCCCAGTTCATCGAGCAAAACCAGACTGCGGCTTTGAGCGTGAGTGACAATTTCGGCAATATTGGTCATTTCTGCTGAGAAGGTCGACAGGGAGTTATCTAGGTCCTGTTGGTCACCAATTTGGCTGAAAATTTGCTGGCTGACAGGAATGTCGCAGATTTCCCGGCTAGGCAGATAAAGCCCAATCTCTGTCATCATGATAGCCAGGCCGCAGGTTTTTAAAGTGGCGGTTTTGCCACCGGCATTTGGTCCAGTAATGATCAAGCCGCGAACTGGTGACTCGATTTCCAGGTCAAGTGGAACGGGATTTTTAAGCAGGGGATGCCGCATCCCCCGTAAAAGCAGCTGATTTGTCTGATTTAATCTGGCCCGCTTGCCATTTAGCTCCCGGCTATACCGCGCCCGGGCCATAATTTGATCAATTGCCGCGACGATATCAATGTTACGTAATAGGCCGTGGCTTTCTTCATAGACGGCAGCGGTCAGTTGTCCGAGTATCATCGCTTCAATAGCTTCAATTTGTCCCTTGACAGCAATCTTTTCGCTGCTTAGTTGGTCCAGCTTGCGTGGAAGAATGAAGGCAGTCTGCCCATTGGCCGAATAAGCGATGATTCGTCCAGAGATTGCCTTTTTAAAGCTGCTTTTGACGGGCAGAGTCAAGTGGCCATCTTTTTCTACCAGCCGCTGTTCTTGCAAACTTTGGCTGACTTTCTTGCTTTGCAGCAACTTACCAGCGGCGTCTTTTATTTCCTGGTTCAGTTCCCGTTCTTGTCGCCGCAGCCGCCTCAAGTCGCGGTCAGCGCTGTCGGCAACTTGACCATGTTCTATTGACTGATAAATCTGTTCAACCAGTTTTGGAAAAAGCTGGAGCTCTTCACCATAGGAATTAAGGATTGGAACCAGATCTTTTTCTCTGCACAAAAAGCGTTGCAACAATTCACAGACCCGGAGATAATCAGCAACTTTTTCCAAATCATCTGCTGATAGAAGGAGTCCCCTCTGAGCGCGATTGATCAATGGCAAAAGGGAATCTGAAGAAACAAACGGCAGCTGCAAGCGCCGCTCTAAGAGCCGCGTACCTTCTTCTGTTTCGTCGAGTAAGTGGACAACGGCTGCCGGCTTGGTCAATGGCTGGGCTTGCAGAAGCAAGTTTTTAGCTTCGTGGGACTTGGCGTAAGACGCTACTTGGGTAAGGACTTGTACAAATTGCAATTGGTCGTTTTCAAAAAATTTAGTCATCTAATTTTCCTTTAATCTGATATGCGTAAAAAAACCGGTCTCCAAAAAAGTTGGAGACCGGTTGATATTATTCTGCTTTAATTAAGCAAAGTTTTCCTGCAGGTCCTTCACGCCGGCTTCTGACAGGGTGGTGTAGATTGAACCCTTAACGCCCTTGAAGGTTTCCAGGCTGAGGTCGATACTCTTTTCACCATTGCTGCCATCGCTGACTGCCACGCCCAAAAGCTTGTAGGCGGTTGAAGTCGGGTCTGGTGAGAAGTACAGGCGCTTCTTGCCGTCAGTTACTGACTTTTCAGTGTAGAAGTAAACCTTGGCCGGGCTGGACTTGACTGCCAGGTTGAGGTCGCTGGAGTCAACCTTGTTCAAGGTCAGCAATTCGTAGTGCTGAGCCAAGTGACCGCCAACGCTTTGGAAGACAGCCAGGAACTTTTCAGTTGCTTCAGGGTCAACTTCACCGAAGTCGATGTTGTCGTTTTCTTGTACCAATGACAAGATCAATAAGTGCTTAGTATCCTTGTCGTAGTATACGCTGAAGTTTTCAACGCCGCCTGGCCAAGGAGCCTTGCCCTTTTCATATTGGGTGAAGTAGACGCTTGAGTCGTTCTTGACAACCAGCTTGTTTGCGCCGTCAACGGTCTCCAGACTGATGATCGGCATTGGCGGAACATAGCTGTCCTTTTGACGCTGTGCCCACAGCTGGGATTGCTTCTTCTTTTCATTGCGGGAGTTGATGTAGGTACCGACGCAGATGATGATGATTAAAATTAAAAGTATCCAACCCATAGTTGTCTAAACCTCCAGTGTTGGCATTTCTTCCGAGCTGAAAAAATGCTTGATTAATGCTAAGTTAAAATTTATCTGGCTCAAAGCAAAACGCTAAGCCCGCTTATATCTTTTAATTTTACTACAAAATAGCCGTTTGGCAAACCTTGTATAGGCCGCAAAGTTATTTAAATTAAGCGGAGACGGGATTTTTTAAGAAAATAGCAGCTGACCCTTATTAGAAATAAATTAAGTTAGTTTTTAGCATTCTTTGCAATGCTTTCTCTTAAGTAGCCCAGGTACTTTTGCCCGATGGAAGAGAGCTGGTGCAGGCGGTTGGTCAGGTAGCCGATTTCAATGTATTCATCGCTGATCAAAGGCCGGGCGATGATGTCGTCCCCGTTTAAGTCAGCGTTGATGATCCCTGAAGAGATGGTATAGCCGTTTAAGCCGATTGCCAGGTTAAACAGGGTGGCCCGGTCGCTGACAATAATGGATTTTGGTGAGTGCTGGTCAGCCAGGGTTTCTTCCCAGTAATAGAAGGAATTGTGCTGGCCCTGGTCGTAGCTGAGCTTGGGGTAGGGCAAGAGGTCGGCTAAAGAGATAGATTTTTTGCCGGCCAGGGGATGGTTTCTGTATAAAAAGACGTGGGGGCGGGCCTTAAAAAGGGGGGTAAAGCTGAGCTCCTTTTCCTGGAAGCTGTTTTCCATGACCTGGCGGTTGTAGCGGCTGAGGTAGACGATGCCGATCTCGCTGTGGAGGTTGGCCACGTCTTCGATGACTTCATAGGTCCGCATTTCTTTGAGGCTGGCCTGGTAGTCGCTCTGGCCGATTTCTTTTAACAGCTGGACGAAAGCGTCAACGGCGAAAGCATAGTGCTGGGCTGCCACGGAAAAAATCTTTGGCGCGCTGGCCTGGTCACCGTAGCGGCGCTCAAGCAGCTGGACCTGGTCCAAGATCTGCTGGGCGTACTGCATGAACTCCCGGCCATCTTCAGTCAAGCTAACCCCTTTTTTGCCCCGGATCAGGATGGTGATCCCCATTTCTTTTTCCAGCTGCTTGATGGCGCTGGACAGGGTGGGCTGGGCGATGAAAAGCTCTTTGGCTGCCTCGGTCATGTTGCCGAGGGCGACGACTTTTTGCAGATAGAGCAGTTGCTGGATGCGCATGGTTGAACCTCTTGCTTTCTGGAATAAAAATAAAGATGACCTTTATGGGAGCTATTGGCGGTTACTTTGCCTTTGGCGGTGGTGACCACCGTTACGCGGAAGTGACAATCATCGATTTTGACGAAAACTGGCGGCACCACTCCACGAGGTTTGTCTAGCTGTTCGGGCCAGCTGATCCACTTTTGGACCGGCTGGCTCTTTCTTTTAGCTCTCCATAGTTTAAATCTATCGATACATGATAAAAATAGCTATTTTCAATCATAACGAGATCTGGCTATAATAACAAGCATTAAGAGCAAATTAAAAACACGATTTAAAAACTTCGGAGGTAATTCAGATGTCATTTCCACGTTACGATATTGTCGGCAGTTTCTTGCGTCCAGCAGCATTAAAGGAAGCCCGGGAAAAAATTGCCCGCGGCGAAATCAGCCAGGCCGAGCTTACGGCCGTAGAAGACCAGGAAATCAAGGCCCTGGTGCAAAAAGAAGTCGCTGCCGGCTTAAAGGTAGTTTCTGATGGGGAATTCCGCCGCAGCTATTGGCACTTGGATACCTTCTGGGGCTTTGGCGGGGTAGAACACGTGCGGGCTGATCATGGCTACTTCTTCCATGATGAAGAAACCCGGCCAGACGCGGCCAAGCTGGTTGGCAAATTGACTTATGAAGCCGGCCACCCGGACGTGGCAGCCTTTGACTTCCTCAAGCCTTTGGCGGATGCGGCTGGCGTTGAAGCCCGTCAGAGTATCCCAGCCCCGGCTCAGCTCTACTGTGAACTGATCTGCCGCAACGATGAATTGATCGCGGCTACTGATGCCGTTTACCCAGACCGGGCAGAACTGGCTAAGGACGTTTCCAAGGTCTACCGGGAATTGATTTTGGACTTGTACAAGCACGGTGCCCGCGACATCAAGCTGGACGACTGTACTTGGGGCGTCTTGGTCAACGACAGTTTCTGGCATGCTTTTGACGAAGGCCACCTCAAGCGCGAAGAAGTCCTGCAGCTTTACAAGGAAATCAATGAAAATGCCTTGGTTGACCTGCCAGAAGACTTGCGGATCACGACCCACATCTGCCGGGGCAACTACGACTCAACTTGGGCTTCAGAAGGCGGCTACGGCCCAGCTGCTCCTTATGTCTACAAGGAAAAAGGGGTGGACGCCTTCTACCTGGAATTTGACGACGACCGGTCAGGCGACTTCGCTCCTTTAGCTGAAGTGCCAGCCGACAAGGTAGTTGTTTTGGGCCTGGTAACCAGCAAGAAGCCGGAATTGGAAGACCCGGAAGCTTTGAAGGCCCGGATCAAGGAAGCCGGCCAGTACCATCCATTGGCTACCACGGCTCTCAGCACTCAGTGCGGCTTTGCCTCAACTGAAGAAGGCAACCACTTGACTGATGAAGAACAATGGGCCAAGATCAAGCTGGTCATCGACACGGCTAAGGAAGTTTGGCCAGACGCTGAATAATCAATAGGGATGCCTCCTTGCGCGGGGCATCTTTTTGATACTTGGAAAAAGTGTCACATGTCTGATAATTTTTTCAAAAAGTCAGCCGAAGCGCTTTCGCAAAGCTGAATTCTTCTTTATAATAGGACTAGCAAAAAGAGAACATTGAAGAAATGAGGCAACTACTTTGAAAAAATATGCATTTGGTGTTGACATCGGTGGTACCACTGTAAAGATTGGTTTGTTTGAAACCAACGGCGAATTGTCCGAAAAGTGGGAAATCCCAACCAGAAAAGAAGGCAACGGGGCCAAGATCCTGCCTGACATCGCGGCTTCTCTGAACGACAAGCTGAAGGAACTGGACATTCCTAAGGAAGAAGTAGCCGGGATCGGCATCGACGTGCCAGGTCCAATCCTGGACGACGAAATCGTTAACCGCTGCGTCAACCTGGGCTGGGGCGTCTTCAACGTGGCTGAAAAGGTCCGCAAGCTGACTGGCCTGGATGAAGTCAAGGTAGCCAACGACGCCAACGCTGCCGCTTTGGGTGAAATGTGGCAAGGCGGTGGTGAAAGCCACCAAAACGTTGTCATGGTTACCCTGGGTACCGGTGTCGGCGGCGGGATCATCTCTGAAGGCAAGATCGTTGCTGGTGCCTTCGGTGCTGCCGGGGAAATCGGCCACCTTTTGGTCAACAAGGATGAAACCCAGCTTTGTGGCTGCGGCAAGAAGGGCCACCTGGAACAATACGTTTCCGCGACTGGTATTGCCCGCAAGGCCAAGGAACTTTTGATGGAAAGCAATGAAGAATCCAGCCTGCGCGAAGTTGAAGAACTTGACGCCAAGGCCGTCTTTGACGCGGCTAAGGAAGGCGACAAGCTGGCTTTGGAAATCGTTGACTTTGTCGGCCAGACCCTGGGCGCGGCTTTGGCTTCCATCTCCTGCGTCTTTGACCCGGAAGTCTACGTTATCGGTGGCGGGGTCTCCAAGGCTGGTCAAATCTTGATCGACACGGTGCAAAAGTACTTCGTTGAAGCAGCCTTCCACGCTTCTGAAGGCACGGAAATTGCCCTGGCACAACTGGGCAACGATGCCGGCATGTACGGCGCCGTTAAGATGGTTTTGTAAGATTGAGTGTAGAAAAGGGATTTCTATGAATAAACTATTGGCGAAAGCTACTATTGCGTTGGCACTGGTTGCCACAACGGGATCATACGCCGTGAGCAAGAAAGTCTTTGCTGAGACCTATACTAGAACATACATTGATTCAGATGGTCTTGAGACTACAGAAACCAGTTCCGTGCCATTTACTGACGATACTGAGACGAACACAGAGAGTTCTGATAGCTCTGAAGCGACTAATACAGAGAAGAGTACTGTCCATAAAAAGGGCTGGTCAACTAATGAGTCAGGCGATAAAGTTTATTACTTGAGTAATGGCCAAAAGGCGACAGGCTACAAAACGATCAAAGGCAAAAGATATCACTTTGAAAAAGATGGTTCTGCAACTGTTGGTGTAAGCTTAAAGTACATTTATGGCCGTAATGGCCGTGTTTACCGTTACTCACGGTCAAAGCGGGGTAACCATACGGTAGCTGCCCAAAAGATTGCAAAAACTATCGTCAAAGCTGTTGGACATGAAAAAGGCGATACTGACCTTAAAAGGGCCGGACTCGCCGCCTACTATGTGTATTGCTTTTATCAGTTTGATGGATACTCGATGAAGAAGCCATATTACAATACGGCTTATGGCGTGTTTATCAATCGCTACTGCTCATGTGCCGGTACTGCTGATGCGACACAGATGGTTTTGAAGTACATGGGTATGAAGTCCAAACATGTTTACCGGAACAAGTTCCACCATCAATGGTGTACTCTTCGTTTAGACGGTAAGAAAGGCTGGGTTGACGGAATGATTGGTGCTGCCGGCTACGGATCCAAATGGGGCGAAAGAGCATATGACTCATGGTGGGATGGTATTAACAAAAAGGTTTAATGAAAGGGTACTGGATAGAAAATCCAGTACTTTTTTGTTGATATTTTTTCATAGCACGCAAAAAACGAGGCAAGCTTAGCGCTTGTCTCGTTTTTGATCGCTTAAATATTGTCAAGGATAAATTGCTTAGTATTGAAACCAGAAGCCAAAAGTCAGTCTTACTTGGACAGGAGGTCAGCGACGTGCTTGCCTGAGTAGAAGCAGTAGCCACCTTCAGTACCTGGCATGTTCGGGCCGTAAGTGTCGCCGATCAGCATGCCGGCAGCGTCGTTACCGATAGCGTACAGGCCTTCGATAGCTGCACCTTGTTGGTCAAGGACTTGGTTTTCCAAGTTGACCTTCAAGCCACCCATCGTACAGAAGGCACCGATACCTTGTTCAATAGCGTAGAATGGGCCTTCAGCAACTGGAATCATGAAGTCCTTGCTCTTGCCGAAGTCAACGTCTTCGCCCTTGGCTGCCAGTTCGTTGTAACGGTCAACAGTTGCCTTAAGTTCTGGCAGGTTCAGCTTTTCAGCCAGTTCTTCAATGCTGTCAGCCTTGGTCAAGAACTTAGCGTTCCGGCCCAAAGCTTCATCAAGTTCTGCTTGCAGGTGTGGAAGCTTGGTGTCGTGGTAGTCGTAAGTCCCCATTGCCTTGTAGAGGCCTTCGTTTTGCAGGTGGTCAATCGTCTTTTGGTCAACGATAGTGTAGAACTTGTTTTGGGTGAAGAGGGCGTTGCCGGCTTCTGAGAAGTTGTCAACAACTTCTTCGTTAACGAACCGTTGACCCTTTTCGTTGACCCAAAGCAGTGATTGCTGGTTGGCTGCCCCGTTCATTTCGTCGTAACGGTAGATGTAGCTTGGCTTGTCTGGGTCCTTGATGTAGCCACCAAACAGCATAGCCATACCCATAGCGTAACGTTGAGCGCCAACGTTCCAAGCCAATTCCAGGCCGTCACCAGTGTTCTTGCCTGAGTTGCATGGGATCAATTGGTCAGCGTTGTAGTTGGTGTACTTGGCGATCAAGTCCTTGTTGTTCAAGTAGCCGCCAGTTGCCAGGATGACGTTCTTGGCCTTGATGTCGCTAACGGTTTGGTCAGCCAGGTTCTTGACGCGGACGCCGACAACCTTGCCGCCTTCAGTCAAAAGTTCTTCGACTTCGTGTTGAGTAGCGATTTCCCCGCCAAGTTCCTGGAACTTAGGTGCCATAACTTGGTGGATGACAGCTTCACAGCGGCCGTCAAACAAGTGCCAGGTTCTTTCACCGCTGCCCAGTGGTTCAACGTCCAGCCACTTAACGCCCAAGTCGTCCAACCATTGGATGATGTCGGCTGAGCCGGCGATGTATTGCTTCCAGGTGTTGGTGTCAGCCTTGTAGTGGGAGTAGCTCAATTCTTCGTTCAAGGCGTCTTCTTCAGTCAGCTTGTAGTCGTCATGCTTCTTTTGCATGAATGAGTTGACCGCGAAAATACCTTCAACATGGTTACCGCTGCCGCCGATTGAGTGGCCCTTTTCCAGGATCACCGTGTCCAGGCCGTTGTGGGCTGCTTCATAACCTGCAGCGAAACCGGAAGCCCCGCCGCCGACAATTACCAAATCGTATTGCTTCTTCAAAGTCATCTGTATTTCCTCCTTCATGTTTTCGCTTACATTATAAGCCGGTCTCGTAGTACAATTGTAGGTGTAAATAGGTCGCCAGATGGACATTGAGGTACGGGTAAATGGATTTGAACCAATTGCAGATGTTTGTAAAAGTCGCCCAGGCAGGCAGCTTCGACCGCGTGGCAGAGGAGAATTACGTCAGCCAGCGGGCGGTTTCCCGCTTGATCAAGCGGCTGGAGGAGGAACTGGGGATGCAGCTTTTTTCCCGGGGCAGCAACCGGATCAAGCTCACCCCAGCCGGTGAATATTTTGCTAAAGAAGTGGAAGACTATTTGACCAGGTTTTCAGACATGGTGACTCTGGCCCAGAAGATCGGCCAAGAGCAGGTCAGCCACTTGAATATTGGCTTTTTCTCAGCTTTTGACGGGGTCTTGCTGCGTGAGCAGGTCTTGAATTACCAGAAAAAAGGCAAGGATGAGATCAAGTTCAATATCGTCGAGGAATCGGTGGAGCATATCTTGTCTGACCTGGCTTTGAAAAAGCTGGACTGCGGCTTCATCAACAACTATGGCCGCTACACCAAGCTCAACCGCCGCCTTTACGACTTTATCGATGTCTATCAAGGGGAGATGATGCTGGCGCTCAGCCGGCAGAACCCTTTGGCTAAAAAGCCTTATCTTGAGGAAAAAGATCTCGTGGGCAAGGACCTGCTTTACTACAGCAGTGAAAATTCCCAGTACATGCAGGATACTTTTTTGGCGACGCTGGGCAGCGATGTCGGCCAATACCAGATTAAGCGGGTCGCGTCTTTGGAAAACCTGCTTTTGGCTTGCTCCTTGGACCAGGGCCTGGCCTATCTGCCTAAGGACCTGCTGGACAAGTTCAGCCAGCCGGATGACAGCCTTGTCTTCAAGAGATTTCACTCGGCCCGGATCAGCCAGAACTATACTATGCAATTAGTCTTCAGAGCTGATGACCAGTCTCCGGCTTTGAAAAAGTTTACTGCCAGCATCGTCGCTGACCGGGAGAAAAAGAAAAAATAGCATGCAAAATAAAAAGCATGAAACAAGTTAAAACTTGCTTCATGCTTATTTTGTTATTTTAAAGAGTCCAGGGTAGCCTTCATCGTCGCGGCTGAGGCCTGCATCTTGGCCAATTCGCTATCATTTAACGGCAATTCCAGCACGTGGCTGATCCCTTGCCCGTTGATGATGGCCAGGGTGCCCAGGTAGATCTCATCCTTGATCCCGTATTCCCCGTGCAATGGAGCAGAAAGAGGCAGGGCCAGGTCGTTGTTTTCTAAAATGGCAGCTACGATCTTGGCCAGCATCATAGCTACGCCATAGTAGGTCGCGCCCTTTTTGCCGATGATCTCGCCGCCCTTTTCCCGGACGTGGGCTTCAATCTCATCCAAGGCTTCTTTCGTCATGCCCGGATAGTCAAGCAGGG
>NZ_JBJEES010000046.1:0-10770 GCF_051873315.1 Lactobacillus sp. | reverse complement strand
AAATATTACAGGATGGTGAAATTTTTTAACAAGTTTTAGAAAAAGGCTAGGAAATCGCCGGAAAATAGAAAAAAGTTCTCCAGGACTGAAAAAGCGGTGAAAATAGCAGAAATTACTCTCTTTGTAAGTTCGAAAAGGCTTGAATAAGTGGTAAAATTTCAGTAGAGAGATTTTTTATTTTTTGAAATGATAGGAGCACTATATGACTCAAGTACTATTGTTTGCTACAGATAATCAAAACAAGGTTAAGGAATTGCAGGAAGCTTTCAAGAAGGCTGGTCTGGACATCGAGCTTAAGTCAAATGCAGATTTGGACAACCCGCCATACGTCAACGAAAAGGGCACGACTTTTGAAGCCAACGCTAAGCTGAAGGCCCACGCTTTGGCAGACTTCAGCAAGCTGCCAACTTTGGCTGACGATTCAGGCTTGCGGGTTAAGAAACTGAATGGCGCTCCTGGCGTTCACTCAGCCCGCTACGGCGGTGAAGCCCACAACGATGCTAGAAACAACGGCAAGCTTTTGGCAGCCTTGGGCGGGGTTCCGCAAGACCAGCGTCAAGCCAAGTTTGTCACTACCCTGGTCTTGACCATGCCAGGCCACGAAGACAAGGACCTGGTTGTAACTGGCACCTGCGAAGGTGAAGTGCTGGCAATTCCTCGCGGCAAGGATGGCTTCGGCTACGACCCGCTCTTCTACGTACCAAGCAAGGGCAAGACTTTCGCTGAAATGACCACTGAAGAAAAGAACGAAGTTTCCCACCGGGGCAAGGCAGTCAAGGCTTTGATCGAAGAACTGCCAGCCTGGTTCGCTCAATTCAACTAAGATCAAATAAAAAATGCTGGGCCGCGGCTCAGCATTTTTAGATCAAGCTTTTTTACTATTGTTGATGATGACTGGTTCCTGGCCAAATTTGATCTGGTTGACCCGTAAGTACTGCAGGTAGGTCTGCCAGTAGGCCTGACGGATTTTGCCTTCAAAGCCCGGCTTGACCTGGAAGTGGACCCGGTAGGTGATGGTCTGCCCCTGCTGGCTGACAACCCCAATTTGGGTTGGCCCGCTGACCAGCTTGTCGTGCCAGTCAAGCAGCTTTTCATCAGCTTGGTCCAGCAGGCTGGCCAGCAGCTTGAGGTCGGTGTCCGCATCCAGGTTCATGTCCAGGTTAAGGCCAATCCCGCCGTGAGTCAGGTTTCTGACGATGGAAATCTGCCGGTTGGGGATGAAGATCAAGGTACCATCGGTGGTGACGATCTGAGTGGTTCTGAGGCCCAGCTGGGTCACGGTCCCGGTTTCAGTGCCGATTTCGACATTGTCGCCGACGTCATACTGGCCTTCACTTAAGATAAAGAAGCCGTTGACCAGGTCACTCATGAAGCCCTGGGCGCCAAGGCCGATGGCCAAGGAGAAGATCCCGGCACTGGCAATCAAGGTGCCGACGGGGATGCCCAGGATGGTCAAGATGGAGTAGACATAGAAAAAGACCATGGTGTAGCGGAAGAGGCTGTTCACCAGGGCTGAGATGGTCTGGGACCTCTTTGACAGGACCAGCTTGTCGTTGTGCTTGTCCAGGTAGCGCTTGATGATTTTGCGGCCAAAATGGCTGACCAGGTAGAAGACCAGGGTGGAAATCAGCAGCTTCCAGAGGATGGTCACGCCGCTGGTAAAAAGCTTGTCGACGTCGATGGAGATGCCGGCAATTTTGAAATCAAGATTTTTCATTGAAAAAATGCTCCTTTCAGCTATGCTTAAAGGATAACAGAAAAGCGGGCAAAAACTTCGGAAAATCTTTCGATTGTGTCTAAATCGTTTTCATGCTAGACTTTTTTTAGAAAGGAAAGGAAGCAAGCTATGACAATTTCATTTGGCGCTTTAGCCGGTTTGATCGCGGCCATTGCCTTTTTGGTACTGGTCCTGTTCACGATTCCCATGTTGCTTAATGTTTCTAAGACTTTGAAAGAGGCTGAGAAGACAGTCCAATTGACCAATGATTCTTTGGCCAAATTGACTAACGACATGGATGACTTGATGAAGCAGACCGGCGGACTCTTGGAAAAGACCGACGCGCTTTTGCAAGACGTCAATGGCAAGATGGAAACTTTGCAGCCGGTCGTGCAGGCCGCAGCTGACCTGGGCCAAAGCGTCTCAGACATCAACGAATCATCCAAGAAGATGATCAACAAGGTTTCCAATGCCCACTTTACCCGGACGGGAATGATCACTTCCGTAATTACGTCGGCTTTTGCCAGACATTTCCGGCGGAAGGGTCAGGATTAAGAAAAGGAGAACAACCATGAGCAAATTTGGTAGCTTTTTATTAGGGGCCGTCTTTGGGGCTGCTGCTGGGGTTGCAGCTGCCAGCCTGATCTCAGACGACAAGATTGAAGAAGTCAAGGACAAGCTTAAGAGCAATCCAAACGTTGAAGACTTGAAGGAAAAGTACGACAACGGGACGGAAATCTTGAAGAATCAACTGGCTTCTTTCCCAAAGAACATTGAAGATGATTCTGAACTGAAGGACTTCGACGACATCGTAATCGATGATTCAGCTAACCAGCCTGGCGAACAAGACGCCAGCGACCTGGACAATGCTGAAAAGAGCGAAGAAGGGGAAGAGAAGCCGGAAGAACCAAGTGCACCGGCTGAACCAACCACGCCGACTAGTCCAGATCAAGAATAGTAAACGCGAATATAAAAAATGACGAGCCGCAAGACTCGTCATTTTTGTTTGTTTTTCATTCTTATTCCTTAACCGGCAGAACCTTCAATTCCTTGCTGGTGTGGGTGAATGGCTTGAAGCCTTCCTTGGTGAGGACCCCGCAGTCTTCGATCCGGACGCCGGCAAAGCCTGGGATGTAGATCCCTGGTTCAATGGAGAAGCACATGCCTTCTTCCAAAACGACGTCGTTGCCGTTAGCGATGGATGGGAATTCATGAACTTCCATCCCGATCCCGTGGCCCAAGCGGTGGATGAAGTATTCACCATAGCCAGCGTCAGTGATGATCTTGCGGGCTACCCCGTCAAGTTCGCTGGCCGTCATGCCTGGCTTAGCCGCGTCGATGGCTGCTTGCTGGGCAGTCCGGTTGACTTCGTAGATTTCCCGCATCTTGTCAGTCGGTTCCCCGTAAGCAACCGTCCGGCTGGAGTCAGAAGCGTAGCCTTCGTGCATGGTCCCTAAGTCAAAAAGCACCAGTTCGTTTGGCTTAACTTGGTTCATGCTTGGCCCTTGGTGGGGGTTAGCCGCGTTCTCGCCGGCTTGAACGATGGTGTCAAAGCTGGTCTGCATCACGCCCTTTTGCAGCTTCAATTGGTATTCAATCTGGCTGACTACTGCCCGTTCGGTAACCCCGTTTCTGAGGGCTTCAAAACCGATCTGGAAGGCAAAGTCGGCTTCTTCCCCGGCCTTGCGCATCTTAACCAGTTCGCTTTCTGTCTTAAAGAGGCGGATGTGGGCAATAAAGTCAGACAAGTCCTTGGAGAAGTCAGCGTCCGGGAATTGAGCGTGCAGGGCCTGGTAGTGGGCAACCGTCAAGCCGTTCTTTTCGACAGCCCAGTTTTGATAGTCCTTGGTCCGCTTCTTGATTTCGTCAGCGATCTTGCTCCATGGGTCTTCGCTGTCCAGGTAGCCGACCACGTCCCCGTCCCAAGCAGATGCCTTGGCTTCTTCATAGTTCAAAGCCGGGCAGAAGAGGAAGGGTTCAGCGTCCTTGAAGGCGAAAAGCTTGAAGATTCTTTCTTCAGGATCAGTAATGAAACCCGTGAAATAGTTGATGGTAGTCGGGCTGGAAACGTAGGCCACGTCCATCCCGTTTTCCTGCAGCCAGTTTTGTAATTTGTCTAAATTCATGGCAAAATTCTCCTTACTAATGAAATTAACCTCAGTATAGCACTAAAAAAACTGAAAAAATCTGAAAAAGTAGCTGTAAGCGATTGCACCAAAAGCGTTCTCATGGTATCATTAAATCAGTAATTAGTATTTAGATAGGTGGGGCTGTTATTATGCATAAGCAAGATGTAACCATTTACGATGTTGCTCGGGAAGCCAAGGTCTCAATGGCCACGGTTTCCCGGGTAGTCAACGGCAACAACAATGTCCGTAAGGAAACCCGTGACCGGGTCATGGAAGTTATCAAGCGTCTGCACTACCAACCAAACGCGGTAGCGCAGGGTCTGGCTTCAAAGCGGACCACAACGGTCGGCTTGATCGTGCCGGACTTGACCAACTTGTACTTCGCTGAATTGTCAAAGGGGATCGACGACATTGCCGTTTTGTACAAGTACAATATCATCATCTCCAGCGTGGAAAACCGCTTGATGAAGGAAGACGCCGTCATTCAAGGCTTGCTCAACAAGCAGGTTGACGGGGTCATTTACATGTCCAACAAGCTGTCTGAAGAAGCAGCTGAAGCCTTCAAGCGGACCGACACGCCAGTAGTTTTGGCCGGAACTGTTTCCGACAACCTGGAATTTCCGTCAGTCAACATCGACTACAAGAAGGCCGACACGGAAGCTTTGAACCTGCTCTTAAACGACGGCAAGAAGAAGCTGGCCTTGGTTGTAGGCGACAAGGAAGCGCCAATCAACCGGGACCACCGGATTCCGGCCTTTGAGAAGTTCGTGGCTGACAATGAACTGGAAGGCTGCGAGATTTTTGACAGCATCAAGGACTACTCCGACGGCTACAACCTTTACCCGGAACTGGCCAAGAAGGGGATCAACGGGGCCATCGTCACCAAGGACGTTTCCTCAGTTGGCCTGCTCAACTCAGCTTTGGACCGCGGGGCTAAGGTGCCGGAAGACTTTGAAATCGTTACGGCCAGCGCGACCCAAATCGCTTCAGTTGTCCGGCCAGCCTTGACCACGATCAAGCAGCCGCTCTACGACTTGGGTGCCGTGGCCATGAGAATGCTGACCAAGCTGATGAACGATGAAGGCCTGGAAGACAAGCACATCGTTTTGCCATACGAACTGATCAAGAAGCAAAGTACCTTGAACAAGTAAGATTTTTCTAAAGAGCCTGCCAAACGGCGGGCTCTTTTAGTTTCGTCCGGGCAAAGGCAACTGAACTTTGTGTTACAATCTTTTTATAAGAATGGGGGACACAAATGGATCACTTATACGAGCAATTTGACTTGATCGAAGAGATTACCAGAAATGACGGCAGCCAGTACTATGAAATTTCCAACATCGACCAAAATGGCTTCGCGGAACTGGCCGTCAACAATGGCTTAATCAAGAATGTGCGGATTCTGGTTATCAACATCCCGCGTACCAAGGCGCTGGAAACCTACGAGCAGTACATTAACAAGGCCTACCAGCTGCATACTTTGATGAATGAAGAAGACTGGGAGAACCCGCAATGGGTGGAATGGGACAAGCCCAAAGGTCCAGTTAGGGATGCTTATGAAATGGTTTTGAAAGCCAACAAGATCGGCTAGGAGGAAGATAATGGAAACTTTGCGGATTTTGCATACCAACGACCTGCACTCGCACTTTGAGCATTTTCCAAAAATCAGGCGTTATTTGCACCAGGTGCAAATAACGGCGACGGCCGACCAGGTATTGACCTTTGACGCCGGCGACTTTATGGACCGGTCCCATCCCTTGTCTGATGCTACAGAAGGCCAGGCCAACATCCGCTTGATGAACGACTTTCATTATGATGCCATTACGATCGGCAACAATGAGGGGATTTCCAACCCCCATGCCGTTTTGGAGCGGCTTTTTGACCACGCCAACTTCCCGGTCCTCTTGTCTAACCTCAGAGAAGAAGACGGCAGCTGGCCGGCCTGGGCCAATGACTACAAGATCATCAAGACCAAGAAGGGGACCCGCCTGGCACTAGTGGGCTTAACCGCCGCTTATCCGCTGACTTACGGGCCTAATCATTGGCAGATCAAGATGCTGGGCGAGACCATGGACCGGGTTTTGCCGGAAATTGCCGGCAAGTACGACTGCTTGATTCTGATCACCCACGTGGGCCTCAGAATGGACCAGTGGCTGGCCAAGCACTACCCGGAAATTGACCTGATCGTGGGCGGGCACAGCCACACCCTTTTGGAAAAAGGGGTCAAGGAAGGCCACACTTGGATCACCCAGACGGGCAAGTGGGGCAATTATGTGGGCGACATCAGCTTGGAAATCGGCGATGACCACAAGATCCTTTCGATTAAACCAACTACTGTGCCAGTGGCGGATTTGCCAAGTGAGGAAGGCGATGAAGCAGAAATTGCTGCCTTATATGATGAAGGGCAAAAGATGCTGCAGAGCCGGCAGGTGGCAGACTTGCCAGAGAAGTTCAAGGATGACAAAATGGCGGCTATTGACGTTTCCCTTGAAGCGATCGCTGACTTTGCCGGAACCGACCTGGCCATGCTCAGTACAGGCCTCTTTTTGACTCCGTTCAAGAGCGGCCTCATCAACCAGTTTGACCTCCAGCATGCCTTGCCGCACCCGATGCATGTCGTCCGGACCACCCTTTTAGGCCGGGACTTGTGGCGGCTGGTCATGGAAGTGGAAAAAAACCGGCATTTTTTGGAACATTACCCATTGATTGGGATGAGCTTCAGAGGAAAGATTTTTGGCGAGGTCTACTACAAGGGGATCAAGTATGACCGGATGACCAGGAACGTTTTCGTCAACGGGCAATTGCTGGATCCGGCAGAAGAGTACAAGATTGCCGTCTTGGACCACTATGTCTTGATTCCGTTTTTCCCGACTTTGGCCATCGTCGGTGAAAATGAATTCCTCTTCCCGCAGTTCTTAAGGGAAGTCGTAGGTGACTACTTAGGCCGCAAATATCCTGTAAAAAAAGAAGGTGAACTTATTGAGGAAAGAGCAGAAAGAAGCGAAAAAAGATAAAGAGAAGGAGAAAAAGCTGAAAGAAGCTAGGGGCAGGAAAGAGCAAAAAGAAGAAACAGCTGAAGCCAAGCCCCTCCACCCTTTGGCAGAAGTCGTGGTTGCCGGCGAAAAGGTCGTGATCAACCAGCGCGAATACCGCCTTTTGGTCAACCAGCGGGATGCCTTGGACCGGGAAGTCTTGAAGCAAAAGTACGATCCATACCTGGACCAATACGATTACCTGGTCGGGGATGTTTCCAGCGAGCACCTGCGCCTTAGGGGCTTTTACAATGACTATGTCAAGACCTCCATTGACCGGAAAAAGTCGACTATCGTTGACTACTTGACTGAATACTGCAACCCGGGCGCTCCTTACTTCATCTTGGAGTCCCTCCAGCCAAGCCGCAAGCCCCGGCCGACCCAGCGCCGGCGGCCAGCCAAAAAGCGGCCGAAGAACAAGGCGGCTTTTACCGAGAGAAAGGTCAAGGACGGCCGGCCCAAGAAGGGCAGCTATGCCGAAGGCCGCAAGAAGAACCGCCGGCACAAGGCATTTGTGATTAGAAAGAAGAAGCCGTGAAAGATTACCGCTTATTTTTGATTGATTTGGACGGGACGATTTACCGGGGCAAGGAGACTATTGAATCCGGCGTCCGCTTTGTCAAGCGCCTGGATGAGGCGGGCCTTGACTACTTATTTTTGACCAACAACACGACCAGGACGCCCCAGATGGTGGCTGACAAATTGGCCGGGCATGGGGTCAAGACGGATGTTTCCAAGATCTACACGCCCAGCATGGCCACGGCCAGCTATATTTTGGAAAAAGAGGCGAAAAGGCCGATCGGTGTCTATATCATTGGACAAATTGGCCTGTGGAAGGAAATCCTGGACCGGCCGGAATTCTTCTATGACGAGGAAAATCCTGACTACGTGATCGTGGGGATGGACACGGATTTGACTTACCACAAGCTCATGGTGGCCACCCGCTGCATTCACCGGGGGGCGGTCTTTATTGGCACCAATTCCGACCAGAACCTGCCGGTGGGCAAGGAACTGCGGCCAGGCAACGGCTCAATTTGCGCGGCTTTGGAAGTCGCCTCTGGGCAAAAGCCGCTTTTTATCGGCAAGCCGGAAGCCATCATCGTTAACCGCGCCTTGGACTTAGCCGGCGTAAAGGCGGAAGAAGCCTTGATCGTTGGGGACAACTATCCAACCGACATCATGGCCGGAATCAACAGCGGAGTCGACACCCTTTTGACCTTGACCGGGGTGACCCAAAAGGCGGACCTGGCCGGCCTCACGCCGCCGACTTATTTAGTGAATAATTTGGACGAATTTAGCCTATGAAAAATTTTTTGAGCAAACTGGGCCAGCCCCTTTTTCATTTTCTATTCGCGGTCTCCAGTGCCGTCGTCGGCGCGATCGTGGTCAGCTGGCCCCTGCTTTTGCTTTTTACCTTGCTGGAGAAGACTCACCAAACGGTCAACCTGACCGTGGGCCAGGTCATGAGCAATTACAACCAGCTCCTGCTTTACCTGGTCTGGCCCGGTCAGACCAAGCTCAAGATGAGCAACTTGCCAACTTCGGCTTCAGCGGCTTCCCACTTTGCCGATGTCAAGAATCTCTTTATTCTGGCCGAGCTGGTTTTCCTCTTATGTTTGGCCCTTAGCAGCTATTTTCGCAATTACAAGAAGCCAATTAAATTGACCCAGACCCAAGCTCTGCTCTTGATGCTGCTGCCGGTCGTGGTCATGCCTTTTGCCTTGACCGACTTTGACAGTTTCTTCCGGGTCTTCCATACTTTCTTTTTCCGCAATGACAACTGGCTTTTTGACCCGGCGACTGATCCAATCATCAACGTCTTGACGGAAGGTTTCTTTGCCTCCTGCTTTGCCGTTGGCGGAGCGATTTATGAGCTCTACCTGGCCCGGTATTTGCTGAAAAAGTAAGCTGGAAAGTATTTAAACAGAATATAGACCGAAAAAAATAAGGACCGTCAGGTCCTTATTTTTTGTCTGCTTTAATTGTCGAACTTTTGCTCGCGCCGCATGGTCATTCTCTTCTTCAAGGCCACAACCATGATTGGCACGACCGAAACCAGGATGATGCCGATCACGATCAAGGAGAAGTGGTCCTTGACGACTGGGAAGTTGCCGAAGAAGTAGCCGATGCTGGTAAAGAGGGCCGTCCAGAGCAGGCCGCCCAGGATGTTGTAAATGACGAAGGTCCGGTAGTGCATCTTGCTGCCCCCGGAAATGAAAGGCACGAAGGTCCGGATGAAGGGGATGAAACGGCCGATCACGATGGTGATGGAGCCATGTCGTTCAAAGAATTTCTCCGCAGCCAGCCGGTTGTTTTCGTTGATCAGCTTGTTGAACCAGCTGTGCTTGGCCCCGGAAGTGACTGACCACTTGCCAATTTCGTAGTTGATGCTGTCACCGATAATGGCGGCAGCCGCGGCAGTAACGTAGAGCAGCCAGACATTTAAGCCGTATTTTGGATTGGCGGCCATGGCGGCAGCCGCGAAGATCAAGGAGTCACCTGGCAGGAAGGGGAAGATGACCAGACCAGTTTCGATAAAGATGATGGCAAAAATGATCCAGTAGGTTCCCGCCCCAAATTGGTTGACAATGGTGACCAAGTGGTCATCGATGTGCAGGATAAAATCGATCAATGGCATGTATTAACCTCAGTTCTTATTTCTTAACTTTTCTTTTTACTTTTTCAGCTAAATACTAGTTGAGTGGATAGTCAGGCTCTTTTCCGGGAAGAGGTCTTGCATGATCGCGTTGACTGCAATCTGGGCTTCCCCAAAACCGATCCCGATAACTGGCACCCGGCCCGGGTAGCCGCAGGCATCGCCAATGGCATAGATGCCAGGCACGCTGGTTTGCATGGACCGGTCAACAGAAATGAGTCCTTGATCCAGGTCAACTCCCCACTTGCTGACGAAGCGGTTGTCGGCCCGGAAGCCGTAGGCGACCAGGATTTGATCAAAAGTTTCCTGAGCGACTTCATCTCCGCCGACCTTTTTCAAGGAAATTTGCAGCTGATCATTTTTAACCTGCATGCTCTTTGGCAGGTAAGGGGTCTTTAAGGTCACCTTTTGGTCAGCCTTCAAGTTTTCCACGCTGCTTTCCATGCCCCGGAACTGGTCGCGCCGGTGGACGAGGGTGACGTCAGCAATCTGGGAAAGCTCCTGGGCCCAGTCAAGGGCCGTGTCCCCGCCGCCGAAGATGCCGATCTTCTGGCCGGCAAACTGGTCAGGCTTTTTGAAAAAGTAATGGATGTGGTCTTCAGCCTCCGGGGTTGCCTTGAGTGGGAACTTTTTAGCCTTGAAGGCCCCGTTGCCAGTTGCCACGATAATGCTGCGGACCTGGTATTCGCTATCGATCACGAAGTCGTCAGTTTTCTCCAGCTGGCTGACCTTGTGGCCGGTGACCAGGTCCTGGTCGGTCAAGTTGCCTAAAAGGCGCTTGGTCAAGTCAGCGGCGGTGATTTCATCGAAGACAGGGATGTCCAGGATCTTCTTGAAGGGGTAGAGCATTTCCGGCTGGCCGCCCGGTTCGTTCAAGGATTCAAGGATAACCGTCTTTAAGCCATGCAGGCGGGCGAAGTAGGCCGCGAAGAGGCCGACTGGTCCAGCACCAATCACGGCAAGATCATATTGTTTGATAAGCGAGATCTCCTTTCGAAAATATACTAAAACAACTTTACCATAGAACGCCGGCAAAATTAATTAAGAAGCGAAACGAAAAAAGTAAAAAACTTGTTACAGAAATTTAAAGCTGAAAACGGCAAAAATCGAACTATTATTTCCTGAAAAAGCGAATTTTTCAGCTAAAGGCAGAAAAGAGAAATATAAGCAGAAAATTATCTGTCACAACACCGCCGGGTGCACCAATCATAAAACGAATGAAAAAGCAAATTTGACGAA
>NZ_JBJEES010000045.1:0-2917 GCF_051873315.1 Lactobacillus sp. | reverse complement strand
AAAAGAAAAAATGCTCAAAAACTCAGTAAACTTGCTAAAAAGCAAATCCTTGAGCCAAAAGAGCATTTCAAACTTCTGTCATTAAAATTATAGTTTTAAACTAACACACACGTAAAATCAGCACTAAAACTTGGAACTCTAAGCAAGGGCAGATCAGAACTTTTCCTGCAAATCAGGCCATTCTTCAGCAAGCACCGCGTACTCATTGCTGTCATGGTAGCCGTCTCTGAGGATCAGCCGGCCCTTATGGCAGCCTTCAAACCGCATCCCCAGTCGTTTAGCCACATTATTGCTTGGCAGATTGTCTACAGCGCACTGCAGCTGAATTCTGTGCAGGCCATATTCCTCAAAGGCGATATCGATAATTGCCCGGGTAGCCAGCGTCATGATCCCGCGGCCTCTAAATTCTTTGCCCAAAAAGTAGCCAATATCTGCCTCGGAATACATCGCATCAATTGAATTTAAGCTGACTTTACCAGCTAAACGGCCATGGTACCAAATGTGCAGGTCCAAGGCTTTGCCTTCAGCAAACCTGACTAAACCACGCTTTATAGCGTCAGTCTCAGCTTGCACGTCATGAACGTGATCAACCCAAGGCAAGTAGTAGGACAAATTGTCCCGGTTTCTGTCAATCAAGTCATACAAGGCTTCGCCATCAGTCAGTCTTGGCACGGCTAACTCTAATTCATCGTTGATCTTGTAGCTAAACATTGATTTCATCTCCAATCTAAAAGCAATTGTCAAAAAGATTATCTGAATTATATCAGAGCGCAGTATCAAATACTACCGTGCAAAATGACCATCTGCGGGTAATCAGCGTCCTCTCGCGCAGATTCTTCCATTCAGCTTTACATAATATGTATTATTCGAACTATTAGATTAAAACGAAATCGTATCCCCTCCAAACAAAAAAGCACTGCATTTGCAGTGCTCAAGTTTAAGATGTTTGCGGTTCAGTTGTTTGGTTCTGCGTAGTTGGATCGCTAGTCACTTCGCCTTTAGGCGTTTCGATATTGCTTGCCTTGACATACAAGCCAACACCAATTGCCCAGTACTTGCTGCCATTGATCTTTTTCTTGCCGCCGTAGACAGTTACCGAGCCATTCTTCAGCAAAACTCCGGAATTTTTCATCCGTTTGCCGCTGCTGGAATAAATGTAGCTGTTGTGGTTCAGCTGGCAATCCAAGCCAATCACGTTCATATATGCCACATACTTGTTCTGGCCGATCATGATATACGGCTTGTCATCGACATAATTGATCAAGCTGTAGCAACCAACGGCCTTGCCGGCCGTGATCTTCTTGTCCTTGGTCCGTTTGCCTTTTTCGTCGTAGACATAAGTGTTGACCATGGCATTCTTGTAAAACGGTTTGTCAGCATCTGAAGCTGCCGTAGTCTTTGCCTTTGGCGCCAAAATAATGGCAAAAGCCAGTACAAATAATAACTTAACGAGCCAAAGCCGTTTTAACTTCACTCTTGTTCACGCAAACCTTTCTTACTTACTCTTAGTCAGCAATCTCAACAGTCGTGATTACCACGTCTTCAAGTGGCTTGTCGTTGCCATCCTTGGCAACCTTGGCAATTTCGTCAACAACATCCATGCCGTCAGTTACATGGCCAAAAACAGTGTGTCTGTGGTCAAGCCATGGCGTGCCACCTTGCTTGTAAGCCTTGACAACTTCTTCTGGGTATTGAGCATCGCGCAATTGTTGAATGAAGCGCTTCGGCATGTTTTTGTTTTGCACGATAAAGAATTGTGAGCCGTTGGTGTTTGGACCAGCGTTGGCCATTGATAAAGCCCCGCGCAGGTTGAAGAGTTCGTTAGAGAATTCGTCTTCAAAGTTGTGGCCCCAGATGCTTTGACCGCCGGCACCAGTACCTTCCGGGTCCCCGCCTTGGATCATGAAGTCGCTGATCACCCGGTGGAAGGTTACGCCGTCGTAGTAGCCCTTTTGTGCCAAGCGGACGAAGTTTTCAACGGTCATTGGTGCTTCTTCTGGGAAAAGCTGGATGACGATGTCGCCGTGGTTGGTCTTGATAGTCGCCTTTGGGCCCTTGACTTGGTCAAGGTTAAGTTGTGGGTATTCAGACATTATTTAAATGCTCCTTGTCATATTGATTCTTTAGATTCTTTCTAAATTATATCATTCGGCACCAAAAAAGACAGCGAAGAGCTGTCTTAGGAAAAATATTAGAGCTGAGTCACATATTCGCCAAGCCGCTTAACTACTTCTGCCAGCTTGTCGTCAGCTGCCGCATAAGAGAAGCGGACATAGCCAGCTGATCCTTCGCCAAATACGCTGCCTGGAATCAGACCCACTCGTGCCTTTCTGGCCACATCTTTGGCAAAGGCAAAGTCATCACTGCCGAATTTCTCCGGAATCTTGGCAAAAATATAAAATGCCCCTTGCGGAACGGCCATTTCAAAACCGAGCTTGGTCAAATTTTCAACCATGAAATCCCGCCGGCGTTGGTAGGCAGCCTTAAATTCCTTTGGATCCTCAAGACCATTTGTCAAAGCTTCAATCGCCGCATCTTGGGCAATGTTGTCCACGCAGGTCACCATGAAGCTGTGTGCCTTTGCGACATTTGGCAATAAACTTGCCGGAGCCGCGATATAGCCAAGCCGGTAGCCAGTCATGGCGTGTGACTTAGACAAGCCGCTGATCAAGATTACCTGCCCAGGCAACAAGCTTGCCAAGGAGAAGTGTTCTTGGTCGTAAGTCAGTTCACTGTAGATTTCATCACAGATTGCCAGCAAGTGGTGCTTCTTAATCACTTCCGCCAAAGCAGTTAATTCATCTTTTGAATAAGTCCGCCCTGTTGGGTTGCAGGGGTAGTTGAGCATGATTGCCTTAACCCGGTCACCGGCCGCCTTAATTTCTGCTTCCAGCCGTTCTGGCGTTAAATTGAAGCC
>NZ_JBJEES010000044.1:0-11087 GCF_051873315.1 Lactobacillus sp. | reverse complement strand
TGGATTCATTGAAGGTTCTGGGCATTGAACCATTGGAACACGACATCCGTTTCGTTGAAGACAACTGGGAAAACCCATCCATGGGCTGTGCCGGTGTCGGTTGGGAAGTCTGGCTGGACGGGATGGAAGTTTCCCAATTTACTTACTTCCAAACTGTCGGCGAACTGGACGTCAAGCCTACCATGGGTGAAATCACCTACGGGGTTGAACGTCTGGCTTCCTACATCCAGGACGTCAACTCAGTCTTTGACCTGGAATGGGGCGACGGCGTCCTTTACCGGGACATCTTCAAGGAACCTGAATACGAACACTCCAAGTACGCTTTCGAAGAAAGCGACCAGAAGCAATTGCTGGAATTCTTCGACACTTACGAAAGAATTGCCAAGCGCCTTTTGGGCCAAAACCTGGTTCACCCGGCTTACGACTACATCTTGAAGTGTTCCCACACCTTCAACCTGCTGGACGCCCGCGGGGCAGTTTCAGTAACTGAACGGGCAGGCTACCTGCACCGGATCCGCAACATGGCTCACGAAGTAGCGGTTAAGTTTGTGGAAGAACGTGAAAAGCGCGGCTTCCCATTGTTGAAGAGTGCACAAGCAAAGGCGGAGGCAAGCAATGACTAAAGACTTTTTATTTGAAATCGGCGTTGAAGAAATGCCAGCCCACGTGGTCAGCAAATCAGTCAAGCAGCTGGCTGACAGAACTGGCAAGTTCTTGAAGGAAAACGGCCTGGGCTTTAAGGAAATTCAAACTTATTCCACTCCCCGCCGCCTGACTGTCCTGGTCAAGGACCTGGATGAAAAGCAGGCTGACGTGGATGAAGTTAAGAAGGGGCCGGCCAAGAAGATCGCCCAAGACGCTGACGGCAACTGGACCAAGGCCGCTGTCGGCTTTGCCCGCGGCCAGGGGATGAGTGCCGATGACATCTACTTTGAAGAACTCAAGGGCGTTGAATATGCCTACGTCCACGTGCAAAAGGCCGGCAAGGAAGCCAAGGAAATCCTTTTGGGCCTGGACGAAGTAATCAAGGCCATGACTTTCCCGACCAAGATGCGCTGGGACTCCCAGGACTTTGAATTTGTTCGCCCGATCCACTGGCTGGTTGCCCTTTACGGCAGCGAAGTAGTGCCAGTTCAGTTCCTGGACATCACTGCCGGCCGCAAGACTGCCGGTCACCGTTTCCTGGGCGACAGCGTGGTTTTGGCCAACGCTGACGACTACGTGGAAGCTCTCCGGGACCAATATGTCATCGTTGACGCTGACGAACGCAAGGACATGATCGTTTCCCAGATCAACGACCTGGTAAGCAGCCACAACTGGCAGATCAAGCTGGATGCCAGCCTCTTGGAAGAAGTCAACAACCTGGTTGAATACCCGACTGTTTTTGCCGGCTCATTTGACCAAAAGTACCTGGAAATCCCGGATGAAGTCTTGATCACTTCCATGAAGGACAACCAGCGCTACTTTGAAGTCTACGACCAGGACGGCAAGCTGATCAACCACTTCATCTCAGTCAGAAACGGGAACAAGGACCACCTGGAAAACGTCATTTCCGGTAACGAAAAGGTTTTGGTTGCCCGGCTTGACGACGCGGTATTCTTCTACGACGAAGACCGCAAGTACCCGCTCAGCCACTTTGTTGACCGGATGGACAGCGTTTCCTTCCACGACAAGATCGGTTCTATGGCGGAAAAGATGACCCGGGTCCGGATCATCGGCGACTACCTGGCTAAGCGTTTCGGCTTGTCAAGTGAAGAAGTGGCTGACTTTGACCGGGTAAGCGGCTTGTACAAGTTTGACCTGGTAACCCAAATGGTCGGCGAATTCGCTGAACTGCAAGGGGTTATGGGGATGCACTATGCCCGTCTGGCTGGCGAAAACGAAAACGTTTCTGTCGCCATCAAGGAACACTACATGCCAACCACGGCGGAAGGCGATCTGCCAAAGACCAAGGTCGGCGCCCTTTTATCAGTTGCTGACAAGCTGGACACCATCATCGCCTTCTTTGGTGCCGGGATGATTCCTTCATCATCAAACGACCCATACGCTTTGCGCCGTTATGCTTACGGGATTGTCCGGATTCTCTTGAATGAAAACTGGTCCCTGCCATTTGACCAGGTTATTCCGGAAATCGTTGAACTTTTGTCTGGCAAGACTCCGGCCAAGCTGCCGCAAGGGGCTGAAGCAGACAAGCAACTTGCTGACTTCATCCGTGACCGGATCAAGCAGTTCCTGCAAAAGAACAACTACCAATACGACGTTATCGACGCCGTTCTGGCCTCAAGCGAACAAGACCCAAGCCAGATCCTGGCCGCAGCCAAGGTTTTGCAGCAGCACCACGACGACGAAGCCTTCAAGCCAGTCGTTGAAAGTCTGACTAGAATTGCTAACATCTTGAAGAAGGCTAAGTTTACCGAGGCTAGTCCGGTTGACCCGAGCTTATTTGAAGACAGAAGCGAACAAGACCTTTATAATGGAGTTGAAGCTTTGGCAAATGTCAAGGACCATGCGGAACTTTATGAAGCCTTCGTTGCTCTGCAAGGGGTAATCGACCGCTACTTCGACGTCAACATGATCATGGCCAAGGACGAAGCAGTCAAGAACAACCGCTTGAGCCAGTTGGCAGCTGTCAATGACCTGGCCAAGCGCTTGGGTGACTTGAGCAAGTTGGTTATCAAGTAAATTTTTGAATAAAGGGTGAGGCAAATTGGCTGGAAGAATTTCGGAAGATTTTATCAATGAAGTTCGGGGCAGCGTAAACATTGTTGACGTGATCAGCCAGTATGTATCACTGGAGAAGAGAGGCAAAGACTATGTAGGTCTTTGCCCTTTTCATCAAGAAAAGACCCCTTCTTTCAGCGTCAACCCGGACAAGCAGTTCTTCTACTGCTTTGGCTGTCACAAGGGCGGTAATGTCTACAAGTTCATCATGGAAAAGGAGGAAGTAACTTTTCCAGAAAGCGTTGAAAGAGTAGCGGAATTCGCCAATATCCCCATGCCCCAGGAATACCAGGAGCAGCCGGTCAAGCTGAACCCCTTGATGCAGATGCATAAGGACGCGGCGGACTTTTACCAACAGGTTCTCATGACCACCAAGATCGGTGAAAGGGGCCTGGAATATGCCAGACAGCGGGGTCTGGACGATGACCTGCTCAAGCACTTCAAGATCGGCTATGCCCCAGGCAAGTCGGACCTGCTTTTGACTTACTTAAGAGGCGAAGGCTATACGGAGGACCAGCTGGAAGAAAGCGGCCTCTTTGTCAAGAGCCAGGACGGCCGCCTTTTTGACCGCTTCAGAGACCGCTTGATGTTTCCAATGAGCGATGAAAGCGGCCACCCAGTAGCTTTTTCAGGCAGAAGAATCAGCGATGACCCGGAAGAGCCCAAGTACTTGAACAGTCCGGAAACCAGCATCTTCAACAAATCCGACCTCCTTTTCCACTTCTCTGAAGCCAAGAAGCATGCCAGAAAAGAAGGGCACTTGGTCTTGTTTGAAGGGCATATGGACGTGATTTCCGCCTACAAGGCCGGGATTAAGACAGGGATTGCCTCCATGGGGACCAGTTTGACCCAGCAGCAGGTCTACATGATCCGCCGGATCACCAAGCAAGTCGTCATCAACTACGACGGCGACGATCCGGGCCAGCACGCTACTGAGCGGGCAGTGGGCCTCTTCAAGCAAGCTGGCAACTTTGACCTAGGGATCGTGATCTTGCCAGACAAGCTTGACCCGGATGAATACGTCAAGCAGTACGGAGCTGACAGCTACCAGGCCGCAATCAAAGGTGCCATTTCAACCACCGACTTTTTCCTGCAGCGCTTGAAGAAGAAGTACAACTTAAACAACGAGCGCGAACAGGTGGCATATTTAAGCGAGGCAGTCGCCGAGATCGCTGCCCTGCCCAATCCGGTTGAACAAGACTTGTATGTCAGCCGCTTAGCTAAGGAAACCGGCGTTTCGCTGGATGCTTTGAAGGTTAACCTGTCAAGGGCCCGCCGCAAGCAGCGCCGGGTTGTCCAGCACACAAATAACGAAGTCCTGCCAGAGCCAGCCCCCTTGGCGCCAGCAGAAGCTCCCCAGCCGGTTACCCGGTCGTTAAAAGCACAGCAGCGCCTGCTTTATGCCTACATCTATTCAGATGAGGCCCGCGACTACTTGCTTATCAATGGCTTTGTTTTTCCCAACCCGGAATACGAGCGCCTGGCCAAACTTTGGCTCAATTACATTGAAACTCATGAAAATGTTTCATTAAGCGGCTTTTTAGATTTTATTCCTGAAGAACTTCAGAGTATAATTGTTAGTACTGACATGACCGAGCTGCCGGGAGAAATTACCCTGGAAGAGCTCGAAGCGCAGGTACGGGTACTCAACCTGTGCAAGATAGATGATGAGATCGACCGCCACATGCAGGCGATTGCAGACGCGCGTCGGCGAAACGACCAAACGGAAATTTTGCTGGAAACACAGGCAATTTTGCAGCTAAGACAGCTGAAGCTGCAAGAAGAGGAGGCAGTTAGTGACAAAAGAAAAGCAAGCCAAGGCTAATGAAATGTCCCTGGAAAAGGCGGTTAAGCTGGTTGTTGAAGGAGTAAAGGCCAGCCACCAGATCACGGAAGCTGCATTCACCGATCGCTTGATCAAGCCTTATAAGCTGGAAGGCAAGGCAGTCGACCAGCTGGTCCAGGAATTTGAAGATAATGGGATCAGCATCGTTGATGAGGCCGGCAAGCCTTCCAAGCTGGCCTTAACCAAGCAGAAAAATGTTGAAAAGGCCGAACTGAACAATATGGCGGCCCCGACCGGGATGAAGATGAATGACCCGGTCAGAATGTACCTAAAGGAAATCGGCCGGGTCAACCTTTTGACCAGTGAGGAAGAGGTGGCCCTGGCCAAGCGGATTGAAGCCGGCGATGAGGAAGCCAAGCAGGAACTTGCCGAAGCCAACCTGCGTCTGGTGGTTTCCATCGCCAAGCGTTATGTCGGCCGGGGGATGAACTTTTTGGACTTGATCCAGGAAGGGAATATGGGCCTCATGAAGGCGGTCGACAAGTTCGACTACCGGCTGGGCTACAAGTTCTCAACTTACGCGACCTGGTGGATCCGGCAGGCCATCACCCGCGCGATTGCTGACCAGGCGCGGACGATCAGAATCCCGGTCCACATGGTGGAAACCATCAATAAACTGATCCGAATCCAGCGCCAGCTGCTCCAGGATCTGGGCAGAGACCCGGAACCGGAAGAAATCGGAGCAGAAATGGACCTGCCGGTCAAGAAGGTCAGAGAGATCTTGAAGATTTCCCAGGAACCGGTTTCTTTAGAGACGCCAATTGGGGAAGAGGACGACTCCCACTTGGGCGACTTTATCGAAGACAAGGACGCGATGAGTCCTGAACAGCACGCGGCCAACGAGATGCTGAAAGAGCAGTTGGCTGAAGTTTTGGACACCTTGAGCGACCGGGAAGAAGAAGTCCTGCGCCTGCGCTTTGGCTTGGACGATGGCAAGACCAGGACTTTGGAAGAAGTCGGCCAGCATTTTGAAGTGACCCGGGAACGGATCCGGCAAATTGAGGCCAAGGCCCTCAGAAAGCTCCGCCACCCGAGCCGGAGCAGCCAATTGCGGGATTTCTTAGATTAATGTGCAGCAAGGTGCTGCGTGTGATAGAGTGAAGGCAATCAAATGACAGACAAAGCAAAGCAGACAGGAAAGGCAGACCAGGTATCTCTGGCTGATGCCGTTAAGTTAGTTGTTAAGGATGTCAAGAAGAGCAAGCAAATTTCTGAAAAGGAATTTACCGACCGCTTGCTGAAGCCTTACCAAATCGAAGGCCGGGCGGTCGATCAGCTGGTGCAGGAATTTGAAGACAACGGGATCAGCATTGTCGATGACAAGGGCGAACCGTCCAAATTGGCCCTGGCCAAGCAGAAAAATGTTGAAAAGGCGGAGCTTGAGCACTTGTCAGCTCCAGGCAGCCGGATGAATGACCCGGTCCGCCAGTACTTAAAGCGGATCGGCCGGGTCAGCCTGCTCAGCGGGGATGAAGAAGTCCAGCTGGCCAAGCGGATTGAAGCCGGCGATCAGGAAGCCAAGGATGAACTGACCAATGCCAACCTGCGTTTGGTGGTTTCCATCGCCAAGCGCTATGTTGGCCGGGGAATGAGCTTTTTGGACTTGATCCAGGAAGGGAATATGGGCCTCATGAAGGCGGTCGACAAGTTCGACTACCGGCTGGGCTTCAAGTTCTCGACCTACGCGACCTGGTGGATCCGGCAGGCCATTACCCGGGCCATTGCTGACCAGGCGCGGACGATCAGAATTCCGGTGCACATGGTGGAGACCATCAATAAGTTGATCCGGATCCAGCGCCAGCTTCTCCAGGACTTGGGCAGAGACCCGGAACCGGAAGAAATTGCCGCGGAAATGGATTTGCCGGTCAAGAAGGTCCGGGAAATCCTCAAGGTGGCGCAAGAGCCAGTTTCGCTTGAGACGCCGATTGGGGAAGAGGACGACTCCCACTTAGGCGACTTTATTGAAGACAAGGACGCGACCAGTCCAGAGCAGCACGCGGCAAGTGAATTGCTGAAAGACCAGCTGGCTGAAGTACTTGACACTTTGACTGACAGGGAGGAGAATGTATTGCGTCTGCGTTTTGGCCTGGACGACGGCAATCCCCGGACTTTGGAAGAAGTCGGCCGGGTCTTTGGGGTGACCCGGGAGCGGATCCGGCAGATCGAGGCCAAGGCCTTGCGCAAGCTGCGGCACCCTAGCCGGAGCAACCAGTTGCGTGACTTTTTAGAGTAGTAAATTTTTAGCAGAATAAGAACAGGGCGGATTGAATGGCAAAAGAAAATGCTTCTAACGTAAATGATTTTCCACTGGAAAAAGCAGTTAAAATGGTGATTACCGGTTTAAAGAAGACCAAGCAGATCAGCGAAAATGATCTGAAAGCACGGCTCTTGGTGCCGTATGGTCTGAACGATGCCGAAACTGCCAAGCTGGTAGAAGAGTTTGCGGACAATGGGATTAGTATCGTTGATGACCAGGGTGAACCGTCTGCTCTGGCCCTCAAGGCTGAAGAAGAAGCTGAAAAGAAAGAACAAAAAGAACTGGTCGCTTCCAGCGACAATGACCGGGTTTATGACTCGGTCCGGATGTATTTGAAGGAAATCGGCAAGGTCCCGCTGTTAAGCCGGGATGAAGAAGTAGAAGTAGCCAAGCGGATTGAAAACGGGGATGAGTCAGCCAAGGATGAACTGGCCGCCGCCAACCTCCGTCTGGTGGTCTCCATCGCCAAGCGCTATGCCAAGCACAACGGGAAGATGGGGATCCTGGACTTGATCCAGGAAGGCAATATCGGTTTGATGAAGGCAGTCGACAAGTTCGACTACTCCAAGGGCTTTAAGTTTTCAACTTATGCAACTTGGTGGATCCGGCAGGCCATTACCCGGGCTTTGGCTGACCAGGACCGGATGATCAGAATTCCGGTCCACGTGGTGGAAAGCATCAACAAGATGAACCGGATCCAGCGGACCCTGCAGCAGGATTTGGACCGGGATGCCAAACCGGAAGAACTGGCCGCGGAAATGAATGAGCCTTTGCAAAAGGTGCAGGAAATCATCACGGTGGCCAAGAACCAGGAAACCGACTCTTTGGACAAGCCAGTCGGTGAAGAAGGGGATTCACAGTTAGGGGATCTTTTAGAAGACAATAAAGCGATCAACCCGGAAGAATATACCGCTTTTGAAATGCTGAAGGATCAACTGTCCGGCATGATGGGTGAATTCTTGACTGACCGGGAAGCTAAGGTTTTGAAATTGCGCTTTGGCCTGGAAAATGACGAACCGCATACCTTGGAAGAAGTTGGCCGCAGCCTGGGCGTTACCCGGGAACGGGTCCGGCAGATTGAAGCCAAGGCCGTCAAGAAGCTGAAGCACCACTCAGACCTGCTTCAGGACTACTTCTCAGCAGAATAATATATTTGACTAAGAACATGTTTCCAGTTATTGGAAGCATGTTTTTTTGCTTCGTATTCCAGGCCCGAATAGATAGAAATTAAATGCGAATTGTTGCCTGGCGGCGAGTTTGCTAAATTAAAAGCAAGCTATTAAGATTTTTAGGAGGTAGAAAAATGCCAACAGGCGCGATTGTCGATGCCTTGTCCGTTTTGATTGGCGGACTTTTGGGCGCATTTGGTGGCCACTTGTTAAGTGACGAATTTAAACGGGATTTGAACTTGATCTTCGGGATCTGTTCGATGGGTATGGGGGTCATGGCAATTGCCCCGATGAAGAACATGCCCGCGGTTATTTTTGCCTTGATTCTGGGGACAGTGATTGGCCTCGCTTGTCACTTGGGCCAGCTCTTCAACAAGGGGGCCATGCTCATGCAGGCTCCGATCAGCAAGCACTTTCCAGCTGAAAAGCTGGGTTTGACTCATGATGAGTTCGTCAATCAACTGGTTACCAGCATTGTTCTCTTTTGTGCCAGCGGGACTGGGATCTATGGGAGCCTGACGGCAGGGATGACGGGTGACAACTCGATTCTGTTCTCTAAAGCGATTCTCGATCTCTTTACGGCGGCTATCTTCGCCTGCAATTTGGGCTATGTGGTCAGCCTGGTCGCGATTCCGCAATTCTTGGTCTTGTTCTTGCTTTTCGTTTTGGCCCAATTCATTCTGCCTTTAACCAACAACACGATGATTATTGACTTTAAGGCCTGCGGGGGCTTTTTGATGCTGGCAACCGGTTTTAGAATGGCCAAATTGAAAAACTTCCCGATTGCGGATATGATACCGGCTATGATTCTGGTAATGCCGTTTTCCTGGTTCTGGGTCAACGTAGTCTTAAAAGCCGTGGGGGCGTAAATATGATAGAAAATGGACGGTTTTTCCGTCTGTTTTTTGTTTTTGACAGAAAAGTTGAAAAGGCAGATAATCTTTCATAAAGCAAAAAGTAAACAGAATGGAGAAGAGCGTGTTAGACAAAATTCAAGCCTTTGTATCTCTGGCCGCCAGCTTGAGCTTTTCACAGACAGCTGATGAATTGTATACCAGCCAAAGTACAGTCTCCAAGCATATCGCGGCTCTGGAGAAAGAGATCGGGATGAAGCTGTTTGAAAGAAGCAGCCGCCGGGTCCGCTTAACCAAAGAAGGCGAGTACCTGCTCCCCTATGCCCAGCGCCTTTTAGCTGACAGCCGGCAGTTTGACCAGGCAGTAGCTGATTGCCGGCAAGAGCAGACTAAGACCCTGGACCTGTACGCGATCCCTACCATGACCAATTATGATTTCTTCAAAGCCGTAACAGCCTTTATGGGCCGGCATCCAGAGCTTGACCTGCTTTTTCATGAAGGTGAGTCTCAAGACTTGGCCCAAAAGCTCCGCCGGCCCCAGGACCTGCTTTTTTTGCGCAAGTGGGATGAAAAACTGGATCCGCGTTATGACTATCTCTTTTTTGAAGACGATGAACTGGCCCTCTTTGTTTCAAGCAAGTCCCCCCTGGCTCAAAAGAAGCGGGTAAAATTGTCAGATCTGGCTGGAGCCCGTTTTTTGACTTTAGGTGAACGGACCTATTTTGAAAAGAAAATTGTCGCTGCCTGCCAAAAAGCTGGTTATGAGCCGAATTTCGTCTACCAGGGCGAGCGGATTGAGGCTATTTTGGAAATGGTCCGCCAGCAGCTCGGTATTGCCCTTTTGATGAAAAAGTCTGTTTCTGCCAGCCAGCTTGCTGGTCTCAAGTGCCTGGATTTGACAGAAAAGATCGAAAGCCAGCTCTGCTTGGTCCGGCTGAAAGGGCGGCACAACCAAGCCCAAGAGCTTTTTTGGCAAGAGATGAAGAATTCCAGTCTGGAATAGATCGCTAGCGACTTAGAATTGCAAGTCCGGCTCCCGAAATCTACAATGACAGTAATGACAGACAAATTTGCAATTAAGGAGCGCGAAAAAATGACTGAAAAAATTACTGATCCTTGGGACCTGCGCAAGGTCCTGCGGGAAATCGCCGACGACCCGGAAAATTATCATGAAACAAACGTAGCAATTGACCCGGACGCGGAAATTTCCGGCGTCTACCGCTACATTGGGGCTGGCGGTACTGTTGAACGGCCGACCAAGGAAGGCCCGGCCATGATGTTCAACAACTTGAAGGGCTTTGACAATACGAGAGTCTTGATCGGCCTCATGGCCTCAAGAAGACGGGTTGGCAAGATCCTCCACCATGACTGGCAGACCCTGGGCCGCTTCTTAAAGGACGCGGTTGAAAACCCGGTACACCCAATTACCGTGCCCAAGGAAGAGGCCCCAGTCCAAGAAGTAGTTCACCTGGCAACTGATCCGGACTTTGACCTCAGAAAATTGGTGCCAGCCCCAACCAATACTGAATATGATGCTGGACCCTACATCACCTGCGGCCTGGTCAAGGGGTCAATGCCAGACAAGTCAATGACTGACGTTACCATTCACCGGATCTGCATTGAAGGCAAGGATACGATGGGGATGTACATCATGCCTGGTGGCCGCCACATTGGACACTTCCAAAAGGAATTCGAAAAACTGGGCAAGCCGATGCCAATTACCATCAATATTGGCTTGGATCCGGCCGTAACCATTGGGGCAACTTTTGAACCGCCAACAACCCCGCTGGGCTATGATGAACTCGATGTTGCAGGTGCTCTGCGCCAGGAACCGGTCCAGCTGGTCGATGGGGTGGCAGTTGACGAACAAGCCTTAGCCCGCGCCGAATACGTCATTGAAGCTGAAATCATGCCAAATGAGACCATCGTTGAAGACATCAACACTCATACCGGCCACGCCATGCCGGAATTCCCTGGCTACAACGGGGATGCCAACCCAGCCGTCAACCTGGTTAAGGTCAAGGCCGTAACCTGCCGCAGGGACAGACCAATCATGCAAAGCGTGATCGGGTCAAGCGAAGAACACGTGTCAATGGCCGGGATTCCGACTGAAGCCTCCATTCTGGAACTGGTCGACAAGGCCATCCCAGGCAAGGTGGTCAATGTATACAACCCGCCAGCCGGTGGCGGCAAGCTGATGACCATCAAGGAGGTCACCATCAAGGGAGCCGACGGCACCA
>NZ_JBJEES010000043.1:0-11185 GCF_051873315.1 Lactobacillus sp. | reverse complement strand
GGTTTTGCAGGATATCCGCTTCAAGCAGGTCGCGGTCAAGGACTTTACCACCGACCTGGAAAACGGCGTCATCGTTTCCAACCCACCATACGGCAAGCGTTTGAAAGACAAGCAGGGGGTGGAAGAACTATACCGGCAAATGGGGGAAGTCCTGCGGCCACTTACTTCTTTCAGCCAGTACTATCTGACGGCGGACCCGGATTTTGAAAAGTGCTTTGGACAAAAGGCCAGCAAGAAGCGCAAGCTCTACAATGGTAACCTCCGGGTTGACTACTACCAGTTCTGGGCTAAGCGCAAGTAATGAAAAAGAGACAAGCTGATGAAGACGATCACGGATAGTGAACAGCCAAACTTCTGGCTGATCTCAGACCCGCACTTAATTGCGGATGACCTGCATGATTTTGGCAGCCGGTTTCTAGAGATGCGCCGGACTAGTGCCGGCAAGGATATTGCCTACCAGGACCTGGCCCTAAGGGCTTTTGTCAGAAAAGTCCTGCAGGCAAAGCCAGCCGCCTTGGTTATCACCGGGGACTTGACCTTTAACGGGGCCAAGCGGTCGGCAGAAAGGCTGAGGGAGATTTTTGCCCCCCTAAAAGAAGCTGGCATTGCTTTGCTGGTCATTCCTGGCAACCATGACATATATGACGGCTGGGCCAGGAGTTTTGCCGGCAGCGAGGAAAGACGGGTGGAGCAGGTTTCACCGGCTGACTGGAAGAAAATTTTTTCCGCCAGCTATGACTTAGCCGCAAGCCAGGACCCAGGCTCTTTATCATATTCAGTCAACTTAAACCGGCACTGGCGGCTACTTCTGCTTGATTCCAACCTTTATAGCCAGCAGTTTTCCTATACCCATCCAATGACCAGCGGGGCCATTGATGATGGGGAAAGAAGCTGGCTGAGCCAGGAATTGGACGAGGCTGAAAGTAATGGTCAAGATGTCCTCTTTTTCATGCACCACAACCTCTACAGTCATAATTCAGTGGTTCATGACGGCTTTAAACTGAATAATGCCGGTGAAATTATCCAGCTGCTCAGTCAGTATCCGGTCCGCTGCGCCTTTTCCGGCCATATTCATGCCCAGCACATTATGTCCGGCTGGGTACCGGTTCCCGAGGTGGTCTCATCCTGTTTCGCGGAAAGTGACCAGGGCTATGGGATAGTTGAGCTGACTGATAATTCTCTTAGCTACCAGCGGCAGTCTTTTGACATTGACAATTTTTTGACGGCTGAAGAAAAAGCTTTTGCTCCCTTCAATGATTTTCACGCTTATCTGAAGGAAGTTTTTGACCAAAGCAATGACCTGCTCATTCGCCAGCACTTTCTGAAAGGGGCGGCAGACGACCTGCCGGAAGCAGCCAGCCTGCTCAAAAAGATGCACTGGGACTTTTTTACCGGACAAAGCTATAAGAGCCAAGAAGAAATCGCGGCAATTTACCGGTCAAGCGCTTACCGAACTTTGCTGGCGGCCATGCCTAGCATGAAAAGTTATATCAGCTCCCTTTACGAGAGCACTCAGTCAAGCCAAAAGTTGGATTTGGCCTGGTGAAAAGCCGATCGTTTTTTAGACAAATTCGATTTAAGCCTTAATTATAACTTGATTACCGAATATTAAAAACAACAGTTAAAAATATTTTTCGTATTTCTCGGTATTTCCCTGCTTTTTTGCTATAATCTAGATATCTAGTGACAAGGAGTTTTTCATGAAAAAACATTTGATCTTTTTAGGAGACCTTGGCGTTATTTATTACAGTTGGCTCTTGCTGGTGCTTTTTTTGACTGTGATCTTTTGTCTGGAAGGCAGCCAGTTCATCAACCCGCCGACTGTGATAACCGGCATCATCTTCTTGCTCCTGCTTGTTTTTACATGGAAAAAGTCCTACATTTCTTTTGACGGCCAGACGCGCTTGCGCTTGCCATACCGGAAGGAGTTCGTCCTGGAGGAAAAACCAGAATTGGTGACTAGTTGGCGTGGCTTTGAAGTCTATCGGGCGCGGGTTTCCAAGCATCAAAGCATTGATTATCTTGTTTTTAAGAGAAAGCGTGACAGAAATGGTTAAATCAGATATCGAAATTGCGCAAGAAGCAGAAGAATTGCCTATTACTGACGTTGCGGCCAAGCTGGGCTTGACCAGCCAAGACCTTGAACCATACGGCTATGACAAGGCCAAGGTCAACTGGCAGGCAATCAAGCGCAGTGAAGAAAACGGCCACCTGGGCAAGCTGATCTTGGTGACTTCAATTTCACCAACTCCAGCCGGGGAAGGCAAGTCCACGATGACGATCGGGATCGGGGATGCCATCAACAACCAATTGGGCAAGAAGACGGTGATCGCCTTAAGAGAGCCATCTATGGGCCCGGTCTTCGGGATGAAGGGCGGGGCTGCCGGCGGCGGCTACGCGCAAGTCATTCCTATGGAAGACATCAACCTCCACTTTACTGGCGACATGCATGCCTTGACTTCAGCCATCGACAACCTGTCAGCTTTGGTTGACAACTACATCTACCAAGGCAACGAATTGGGCCTGGACCCGGAAAAGATCGTCATCAAGCGCGGCCTGGACGTCAACGACCGGACCTTGAGAAAGGTAACGATCGGCCAAGGTTCCAAGTTCAACGGGGTAGAGCGTCCGGCCAGCTTCCAGCTGACTGTGGGCCACGAACTGATGGCCATTCTCTGCCTGTCCAAGAACATCGCGGACTTGAAGGAAAGAATCGGCAAGATCCTGGTTGGCTACACTTACGAGGATGAGCCAATCTTCGTCAAGGACATGGGCTTCCAAGGCGCTATCGCCGCCCTTTTGTCAACTGCCCTGAAGCCAAACCTGGTTCAAACTTTGGAACACACCCCAGCCTTCGTGCACGGCGGGCCTTTCGCCAACATTGCCCATGGCAACAACTCCATCCTTTCAACCAACCTGGCTCTGCACCTCAGCGACTACGTTTTAAGTGAAGCCGGCTTCGGTTCAGACCTTGGCGGGCAAAAGTTCCTGGACTTCGTTTCAACCAAGCTGGAAAAGAAGCCAGATGCCGCCGTTGTCGTTGCTACTGTCCGTGCTTTGAAGTACCAGGCAGAAAAGTCAACCGACCACTTGAAGGAAGAAAACCTGGACTCACTGAAGGAAGGCTTCGCTAACCTGGACCGGCACATGAACAATGTCCGTTCATACCAGATCCCGGTTTTGGTTGTCATCAACAAGTTCCCAACTGATACTGAAGCAGAACTTGACCTGCTCAAGTCATTGATTGAAGAACAAGGCTTCCCATGCGAAATCGTGACTGCCCATGACGAAGGCTCCAAGGGGGCTAAGGCAGCGGCTGAAAAGATCGTTGAACTGGCAGATAAGAGCGACTACGAAATCAAGCGCAGCTACGACATGGATGACGACCTGGAAAGCAAGATTGAAAAGGTAGCCAAGCGGATCTACCACGCTGCTGACGTGGAATACACCGACAAGGCCAAAGAACAGCTGGCCAAGCTGAAGAAGATGGGCAAGGACAAGCTGCCAGTCATCATTGCCAAGACCCAGTACAGCTTTACCGACAATGCCAAGGAATTAGGGGCTCCTACTGACTTTACTTTGCATGTCAAGGGCTTGAGCCTCCGCAACGGGGCCGGCTTCGTGGTCGTTTCAACTGGTCACATCCTGGACATGCCAGGCCTGCCAAAGCACCCGGCTGCCTTGGATATTGATGTGGACGAAACCGGCAAGATCAGCGGTTTGTTCTAGAAAAGAGGATTATGCAGATAGTTGGATTAGTGATCGCTGCCTTGATCGCGGCAGCTGATCAAGCTTTGAAGTATTATATTGTCACAAATTACCGTTTGGGCGAAGTCCACGACGTGATGCCGGGCCTTTTCTCCTTTACCTATATTCAGAATAATGGGGCGGCCTGGAACATTTTGTCCGGGAAGATGTGGTTCTTCTATGTAGTCAGCGCTGTCGCTATTGCCGTAGTGCTGTATTACTACTTCAACAAGAAGTACAGCCACTGGATGTTCAAGTCGGGCCTGGTTTTGGTATTGGGCGGGATCATCGGCAACTTGATTGACCGCCTGCATTTGAAGTATGTCATCGACATGATTCAGCTGGACTTTGTGCAGTTCAATATCTTCAACCTGGCTGATGCCGCCATTACCGTTGGCGTGATTTTAATCTTCAGCTATCTGTTATTCATTGAAAGGGAGGACTAGGATGAACCGTGAGTATGAACTGACCGTGCAAGAAAGCGGCCAGCGGCTGGACAAGTATCTGGCAGAAGAAATGGCTGATTTGTCCAGAAGCCGGATCAAGGAACTGGTCCAGGCCGGCGAAGTCCTGGTCAATGGCAAAAAGAGCAAAGTTTCATATAAAGTGCAGAAAGGTGACCTGATTCAGGTCACCGTTTTGCCGTTAGAGCCCTTGGCGCTTGAAGCGGAAAATATCCCCCTGGACATTGTCTATGAAGATGAAGACGTCATCGTGGTCAACAAGCCCCAGGGGATGGTGGTTCACCCGGCCGCCGGCCACCCTAGCCACACCTTGGTCAACGCCTTGCTTTACCACACCAGGGACCTGGCAGATAGCCCGGAAGGCTTCAGACCCGGGATCGTTCACCGGATCGACAAGGACACGTCAGGCCTCTTGATGGTGGCCAAAAACGCTGCTGCTAGAGAATCACTGGAAAAGCAGCTGGCGGCCAAGTCCAACAAGCGCCAGTACCTGGCCATCGTTCATGGCAATTTTGCTGAAGAAGAGGGGACAATTGATGCCCCGATCGGCCGCAATCCTAAGGACCGCAAGCAGATGGCCGTCGTTGAAAAGGGCAAGAGCGCGGTGACCCACTTCAAGGTCTTAGAACAATACCAGGGCTACAGCCTGGTTGAATGCCAGCTGGAAACCGGCCGGACCCACCAGATCCGGGTTCACATGGCCTATATCGGTCACCCTTTGGCCGGCGACCCCTTGTATGGGCCAAGAAAGACTCTGCCTGGCAAGGGTCAGTTCTTGCATGCCATGACCCTGGGCTTTGAGCAGCCAAGGACCGGGGAGTGGCTGGAATTTTCCGTCCAGCCGCCGGAAATTTTCCAGAAAACAGTTGAAGAATTGCGGCAAAAGCGGGTGAAATAAAATGAAACGCTACCTTATTCTTGAAGATGGCAGCTCTTATGCCGGTGACGGCATCGGGGCGATGGTTACCTCGACGGGGGAACTGGCCATCCAGACCAGCAACTACGGCTACCAGGAAGTTTTGACCGATCCGTCAAACGCGGGCAAGATCATCGTTTTTACCACCCCGATGATCGGCAGCAACGGGATCAACGCCGTTGACTATGAAAGCATTCAGCCCAGTGTCCGCGGCGTTATCGCTAACGACATTGCCTTGAATATCACCGACAATGACAGCTTCCAGTCTTTGGGCGACTTTTTGAAAGAAAAAAAAGTGCCGGCAATTTTTAACGTTGATACCCGGGCCTTGGTCAGGAAATTGCAAAACCTGGGCCCCTTAAAAGCGTCGATCATGGATACAAATGATGCCCATGCCTTTGATCAGATCAGAGCCCTGGTGTTGCCGAAAAACAAGAGCTCTTTGGTTTCAACCAAGAACGCCTATGCCGCGCCTAATGTCGGCAAGACCATTGCCATTATCGACCTGGGCCTTAAGCACTCCATGCTGCGGGAACTTTCGTTAAGACAGGTTAACGCCAATGTCTTGCCATATAACGCGACTGTCCGCGACATCAAGAGCCTGCGGCCGGACGGGATCATCATTTCCAACGGCCCCAGCCAGGCCAAAGAAGTTTTGCCATATTTGCGGCAGATTTTAGATGAATATCTGGGCAAGCTGCCGATCTTGGGGATTGGTTTGGGCTTTTTGGCCATTTCGGCTTACCTGGACCTCAGCCTGGTTGACCTGCCTCAGTACCAGAACGGGACCAATTTCCCGGTGATCGGGCAGAGCAGCGGGCAGATCTGGCAGACGGCCATGAACATTGGCCAGCTGGTTTTGCCTGATGATACGGCCATGACCTTCAATGAAGAGTATTTCGACCTGCACAATGAGCTTTTGGCCGGCTTCAGCAATGACAAGCTGCAGCTCTTGGCAGTGGCTTTCAACCCGGAAGGAGCGCCGGGGACGGAAGATGCCCAGGTGATTTTTGACGACTTTTTGAAACTGGTGAAATAATGCCACGCGAAAATGATTTAAACAAAATCTTGATTATCGGTGCCGGCTCAGCCCTGGTGGGCAATGTGGCCAACACGGACCTTTTGACTAAGAGCGCCATTGAGGCCCTTTTGGAAGAAAACATCCAGGTGGTCCTGGTCAACCCCAATCCGGCCAGCGTATCGACGGACCCCTTGCCGGGCTTGACCGTGTACCTGGAGCCGATGACTTTGGACTTCTTGAAGCGGATCCTCCGGATGGAAGAGCCCGACGCGATCATGACCGCTTTCGGTTCTTTGATGGCCCTGGACGTGACCAAAAAGCTGCAGGCTGACGGGATTCTGCACCAGATGGGGATCCGGCTGTTGACGATTAATGAGAAGGCAATCTCCATGGCCAATCCGCAGAAGCGGACCCGCTTTTTGGAAGCCAATCATTTGCCAGTCGGGCAGACCTGGTTTTTAGACGGCCTGGGCTTAAAATACGACGAGCACCTGCAAGAGCAGCTGGAAAACAAGCTCTCTTTCCCGATTCTTCTGACCAAGAAATACTACTTTGAGCGCGATGACCACATCTCCTTCAAGAGCAGCCGGGATTTAGCCCAGTACCTGCGCCAGGAGAGCCAGGACAAGGACTTCCACCCAGCCAGCTACCGGATGACGGAAGACTTGTCTAATTGTGAAGAGGTCATCCTGGACCTGCTCCGTGATGAGGACGGCAATCTCTGCTTTGTCGGGGCAACTGGGTCTTTGGAACCGGTCGGGATCGACTCAGGCGACTCGGTCTTGATCAAGCCGCTTTTGACCATGAACAATGACCAGATCCAGGTCTTGCGGGCGGAAGCTGGCAAAATCGCGGACAAGCTGCAGCTGGTCGGCTTTTTGAGCGTCCATTTTGCCATCAGCCACCGAGATATGGACATGGTCTACAAGCTCCTGGCTGTTAAGCCTCGCTTGACCAGAACAGCGGTCTTGGACCAAAAGACCAGCCTGTATTCAATTGGTTATGTTTTGGCCAAGCTGGCGATCGGGATGCGGCTGAATGAAGTCACTGACCCGGCGACCGGCCTGTGCGCGGCTATTGAACCTGTCTCTGACACGGTCAGCATCAAGATTCCTTACTGGTCCTTCGCCAAAACTGGCTATAACCACTACCAGCTGGGCAAGCACACTCAGTCAACTGGGGAAGCGGTCGGGATCGGGCGGAATTTTGAAAGTGCCTTTTTCAAGGCCTTGATTTCCAGCAATGACCTGGAAGTTTTGTGGACCGCTTTTATCAACGAACGGAAGAAGAGCGACGAGGTAATCTTAGATGACCTCCGCCACCCCAATGAAATGCACCTGGTCCAGCTGCTGGCTGCCCTTAGCCAGGGGATCGACTACCAGGCCATAAGCAGCGTCTTCAACATTCATCCAGTCTACTACCAGAAGCTACGCTACCTGGTCAAGATCGGCAGGGACATCGCCCACGCGGATGAATTAGACCATGACCTTCTGTTAAAGGCCAAGATCCGGGGCTTCTCCAGCGACCTTTTGGCCAAATTGACCAAGATGGACGTCCATGACATTTTCCCTTTGCTCAATGAAAAAGATGTCCGGCCGTCATTCTCAGCAATTGATGACAGCGCCGGGGTCTACCAGCCGAAAGTCAAGGTTTACTACCAGAGTTACGGGGTCGAAAGCGAATTGGAATTTGCCAAGGATCCAAAGAAGAAAAAGGTCCTTTTGCTGGGGATGCCGCCTTTCCAGGTCTCGGTAACCAGTGAGTTTGACTACATGCTCTACCATGCCCTGGCGGCCTTGAAAAAAGAGGGCTATGAGACGGTCCTTTTGTCCAACAACGCTGAATCAGCCTCGATGGACTACCACCTGGCAGACCGGGTCTATTTTGAGCCGATCAACCTGGACAGCATTATCACCATCTGCGAAGAAGAGGGGATCACTGACGTGGTCACCCAGTTCTCCGGCAAGCAGGTGTCAGCTTTGCGGTTGCCATTGATGAGCCATGGTCTGAAGATTTTTGGCCAGCACGATATCGACCGGCTTTTACCAATCAGCCATTTAGATACGGGGAAGATTTCTGACGTCAAACGGGTGCCTTATTTAGCAACAAGCGACTACCAAGCTGTTTTGGCCTTTGTGGCCCAGGTGGGCTACCCGGTTTTGGTCGGGGGCTACCACCAAAAGAGCAAGCAAAAGTCGGCCGTAGTCTATGACCAGCCGGCCCTGGAGAAATACTTCCGGGAAAACCAGGTTGATGACTACACGATTTCCCAGTTTATCTCGGGGATGAAGTATGAGATTACAGCCATCACGGACGGGGAAGACGTGACTATTCCAGGAATCGTCGAGCACCTGGAACAGTCGGGGTCGCACGCTTCAGACTCAATCGCTGTTTTTGGCCCCCAGTATTTAAGCAAGAAACATGCCGAAAAGCTGAAAGAGGAAACGGTCAAGCTGATCCGCAGCTTCAAGATCCGGGGGATCTTCAACCTCCACTTTTTGATCAAGGGCAGCGAGATCTACCTGCTCCAGATCAAGACCTATGCTGGTCACAACCTGGCCTTTTTGTCCAAGTCCATGAACAAGGACCTGGTCGAATACGCGGTCAAGGTCTTAGCAGGCAGAAAGATCGCTGATTTAGGCTATCCGAATGAAGTCTGGCCAGTTGACGAATTCATCCACGTGAAGATGCCGGTCTTCTCCTACCTAAATTACAGCTCAGACAATACTTTTGACTCCAGGATGAAGTCTTCTGACGCTGTGATGGGCAGAGACAGCCTTTTGTCCAAAGCCCTTTACAAGGGCTATGAAGCCAGCGACCTGCATATACCGAGCTATGGGACGATCTTCTTCTCAGTCAGTGATGAAGAAAAGCAGGAAGTGGCCAACCTGGCCAAGCGCTTTGCCCGCCTGGGCTTTAAGATCACGGCCACGGAAGGGACGGCTAACATTCTGGCTGAAGCGGGGATTACCACTGGGGTTATCGCCAAGATCCAGGAAGGGTCGAGAAACCTTTTGGAAAGAATCCGGACCCACCGGATCGTAATGGTGGTCAATGTCGTCAATTTGTCAGACTCGGCAGTGGAAGACTCAATCAAGATCAAGGACCAGGCTCTGAATACCCATATTCCGGTTTTCTCCAGCCTGGAGACAGTCCAGCTGATTCTGGATGTGCTGGAATCGCTGGCTTTGACTACCCAGCCAATTTAAAAGATGCTATACTCAAACCATAAGTTTTTAATCTAAATCAAATTTATTTTATATTTTTATCCTAACGAGGATATAATCGCAAGCAGGAGGGCAAGCGATGAGAGCAATTTTGACAACCGTCGGCCAGGACAAGACCGGGATTATTGCCGGCGTAAGCAGCTTTTTGGCTGAAAAAGACATCAACATTCTGGACCTGTCCCAGACGATCATGAACGGCTACTTCACCATGATGATGGTCGTTGACGTCAGCGATGAGGCTGACTTCTCCGCCTTGAGCGCGGAACTCAAGGAACTGGGCAAGAAACTGGGCGTGGAAATCAACATCCGGAACGAAAAGATGTACGCGGCCATGCACGAACTGAGCGGAGGTCTTGAATAATGGACTTGCGGCGGATTATGGAAACGGTCAATATGATCGACAACGAGAACCTGGACCTGCGGACAACGACTATGGGGATCTCGCTTTTGGATTGTATTGATTCAGACAGTGACCGGGCTTGCCAGAAGATCTACGACAAGATCACGACTAAGGCAGAAAACTTGGTCAAGGTAGCCAAAGAACTGGAAACTGAATACGGGATTCCGATTGCCAACAAGCGGATCACGGTTACGCCAATTTCTTTGATCGCGGCAGCTTCTGGTGACAGCGACTACGTTAAGTACGCGGTTACTCTGGACAAGGCAGCTAAGGCGGTCGGCGTTGACTTGATCGGTGGCTTCTCAGCTTTGGTGCACAAGGGTTACCAAAATGGCGACCGGGTTTTGATCAAGTCAATTCCCCAAGCTTTGAAGGAAACTGAAAGAGTCTGCTCCAGTGTCAATGTCGGCTCAACCAGAAGCGGGATCAACATGGATGCCGTCAAGGAAATGGGTCAGATCGTAATTGAAAACGAAAAGATCGACCCGCTGAACAATGGCAACCTGGTCATCTTCTGCAACGCGGTCGAAGACAACCCGTTTATGGCCGGGGGCTTCCATGGGGTCGGCGAAAGCGACGTGGCTTTGAATGTCGGCGTTTCTGGCCCTGGCGTGGTTAAGACGGCCCTGGAAAAGGTCAAGTGCGAATCCATGGACGTGGTAGCTGAAACGATCAAGCAGACGGCCTTCAAGGTTACCAGAATGGGCCAATTGGTCGGCCAGGAAGCTTCCAAGCGTTTAGGCGTTGACTTCGGGATCGTGGACCTGTCTTTGGCGCCAACTCCAGCCCAAGGCGACTCAGTAGCCAACATTTTGGAAGAAATCGGTCTGGAAAGCGTGGGGACCCACGGGACCACGGCAGCTTTAGCCATGTTGAACGACGCCGTCAAGAAGGGCGGTATCATGGCCTGCAGCCATGTCGGCGGTCTGTCAGGTGCCTTCATTCCGGAATCAGAAGACGCGGGGATGATCGCGGCGGCTGAAAAGGGGATTTTGACGGTCGACAAATTGGAAGCCATGACCGCTGTCTGCTCAGTCGGTCTGGACATGATTGCCGTGCCTGGCGATACGCCAGCTGAAACGATCAGTGCCATGATTGCTGACGAAGCAGCCATTGGGATGATCAACAACAAGACCACGGCTGTCCGGGTAATTCCAGTACCGGGCAAGGATGTCGGTGATTCAATTGAATTTGGCGGCCTCTTCGGCTATGCCCCAATTATGCCTGTTCACAAGGAATCCAGCGCGGCGATGATCAACCGCGGCGGACGGATTCCAGCCCCAGTGCACAGCTTCAAGAACTAATCATTTTTTAGCAGAAAAATATAAAAAAGAACCGTACTACCAAAATTGATATGATATGACCCCCGAAATTAGGACACTAATTTCGGGGGTTATTTTCATGACTAAA
>NZ_JBJEES010000042.1:0-3020 GCF_051873315.1 Lactobacillus sp. | reverse complement strand
CTATATTCAAAACGCCAAGCCGTCCGGCTACCGGTCCTACCACATGGTGGTGGCCTACACGGTTTATTTGCCAGAAGGGTCCAAGCGCCTTTTGGCGGAAATCCAGATCCGGACTTTGGCCATGAACTTCTGGGCCACGGTAGAGCATACCTTGAACTATAAGTACCAGGGGGCCTACCCGGAAGATATTTCTGAGCGGCTCAAGCGGACGGCGGAAGCGGCCTACCAGCTGGATGAAGAGATGTCCTCGATCAGAAACGAGGTCAAGGAAGCCCAGAAGATCTTTACCAAGAACAAGGGCAAGGAAAAGTCATGAAAGTAGCTATCGTTCACAATGACCGCGTGACCACCCAGGTGGCGGTCCGGCACCTGCAGGTGCTGCTCGCGGAAAAAGGCATTTTGCAGGACCAGCAGCATCCCGACCTGGTAATTTCCGTCGGCGGTGACGGGACTTTGATCTCTGCCTTTCACAAGTACAAGCAGCAGCTGGACAAGGTCTGCTTTGCCGGCATTCACACCGGCCACTTAGGCTTTTATACCGACTGGCGGAACTATGACATGGAGAAGCTGGTTGATGCCTTGGCCAGCCACCCCGTTGAAGAAAATGAGGTGGGCTACCCGCTTTTGGACATGAAGGTAACCACCAGCTGCGGGGAGCGGCGCTTTTTGGCCCTAAACGAAGCCTCAATCAAGCGGATTTCCAAGACCATGGAAGCTGAGGTCTGGCTCGGGGGCGAGCGCTTTGAGAATTTCCGGGGTGACGGGCTCTGCGTGTCAACTCCGACCGGGTCAACGGCCTACAGCAAGTCCTTGGGCGGAGCGGTGATCCACCCCCGCCTCAAGGCCCTGCAGCTGACGGAAATCGCTTCGATCAACAACCTGGTCTTCCGGACGGTGGGCTCGCCCGTTGTTATCGCACCGGATGAATGGATCACCATCGTGCCGAAGATTTCCGACCGGGCGGTTGTAATCGTCGATGGGGAAAGAATCAACCTGACCGATGTGCAGAAAGTAGATTACAGAATAGCGGCGGAAGAGATTCGCTTTTACCAGTATGGCCACCACCATTTTTGGGAGCGGGTCAACGACGCCTTCATTGGTGACAGATAGTGCAAGTATACAAAATGATTGTTGAGAAAAATGACCCAGGCCAGCTGAGTCATTTTTTGCTGAAAAAAGGCTTTTCCCGCCGGGCCGTCAACAACTGCAAGAACCACGGCGGGATGATGCTGGTTAACCATCACCGCAGAAACGGGAGCTATCGGCTAAAAGAAGGGGACGTGGTCCACTTCTTGATGGGGCAAGAGCCAGTCAACCCCTGGCTGAAGGTCTCCCGCCGGCCTCTGGCCGTCGTTGAAGAAACGGCCGATTATTTGGTAATCAACAAGCCCGCTGGCCTATTATCGATTCCTTCCGGTTTTCATGCTGAAGACGCGGTGATTAACCGGGTGCTGGCTTATTTTGAAAAGCAAGGGGTCAACCCAGCCTATGTCAAGCCCCACATCGTGACTAGGCTGGACCAGGACACTTCTGGCCTGGTCCTCTTAGGCAAGAACGCCATCGCCCATGACCGTTTCAGCAAGCTGGGCAAGGATGCTTTTATCAAAAAGTACCACGCAATCGTACATGGCAACTTCGCTGAAGGAGATTTAAGCGGCTTGATCGACAAGCCCCTGGCCCGGGTGGGCGACACAGTTAAACGGGAGGTCAACCCGAACGGGCAAAGGGCCTTGACTGAATACCGGGTGATCGACCAGGTCCCAGGAGCCAGCCTGGTTGAGCTCCGCCTATTAACCGGCCGGACCCACCAGATCCGGATCCACATGGCGTCTATCGGCCACGTTCTTTATGGAGACGACCTTTACGGGGCCAGGGATGCTTTTGCCCGCCAGGCCCTAAACTGCTTCTACCTGGCCTTTCCCAACCCCTTCAGCGGGGAAGAGAGGGAAATCCAGATTCCAGACCCGGAAGACATGCAGGGCTTGTGGCGCCAGCTTAAGCAGGAAGCAGAATAATAATCCAGATACCAAAAAAGGAGACAGGCAGTCCTGTCTCCTTTTGTTATTTGTCTGTATCTATTTTTTACGCGTTTGAGATTACTGCCCAGGCCAGGCCCCCAAGGGCACAGATGGCCAGCAGCGGCAAAACTACTGAGCTGATTAAGGCAAAGGCCAGGCCGACCCCGATCAAAAAGATCAGAACCCGCCAGAGGGCCACGCCCATCTTCCAGCAAAGCCACAAAATAAATAGTAAGCAAAGCAAACTTAACATGTTTATTCACCGTCCTCTAGCTTGCTATCCTTAAGCAATAATCATAGCATATTTTCGCGTGAATACAAGTATTAGGCAAAGACCAGACCGCAGATGATGACGATGATCCCCAAAACAATCCGGTACCAGCCAAATGGCTTGAAGTCGTGGGTCTGCACGTACTTCAGCAGGAACTTGATTGACAGGTAGGCCACGATGAAGGAGACGACCATGCCGACCAAGAGGATGGCCAGCTGGTTGCCGACAAAGACGTGGCCGGCCTTGAAGAACTTGACCAGCTTCAAAAGTGAAGCCCCGAACATGGTCGGGATGGCCAGGAAGAAGGAGAACTCAGTTGCCACGTAGCGGCTTGAGCCGATCAGCATGGCCCCCAGGATGGTTGCCCCAGACCGGGAAGTCCCCGGGATCATGGACAAGACCTGGAAGCAGCCGATCAAGAGAGCCGTCTTGTAGCTCATCTTGTTTAAGTCGGTCAAGCTTGGCTGACGCTTGGCGTAGTAGTTTTCCAAGATGATGAAGAGGACACCGTAAATGATCAAGGTGGCGGAAATTACTTGCCAGGAAGTCATGTTTTCTTCCAGCCAGTCATTCAGCGGTAGGCCGATGATGATTGACGGCAGGACGGCCACGATGACCTTGAACCAGATCTGCCAAGTCTGTCCTTTTTCCCGCTTGCTTTTTGATGAGGCAAAAGGATTCAGCTTGTTAAAGTAAATTACGATGACGCTCAAGATGGCCCCCAGCTGGAT
>NZ_JBJEES010000041.1:0-11354 GCF_051873315.1 Lactobacillus sp. | reverse complement strand
TTGTACGATTTTAGTGAAGACGCGCGGGAAACTTACGAACGCTCTCCTTTTCCCATCCTAATCTACCAACTGATTGGCGGGCAATACAAAGTCATTCTCTTATCAGATGGCTACTGCCAGATGGTCCAGTCAGACCGGGAATCAATGCTGGGCTATCTCAACCAACGCAGCTTCAACCGGATCCACCCGGATGACCGGAACCGGCTGCTGGCCTATTCTAGAAAAATGGGCCAGCAAGCCAGCGGACAGATGACCTATCGCCTGTCGATCGGCGGTCATTATCACCAGCTTTTAGCTTATTGCAAATCACAAATAACTAAAACTGGTCAAAAGCTCTTGGTCGTCCATTATTTTGATCTGACGACAGGCGGCAGTGACTTAATCGACAGCCTGGATCCCTATCTCAAAGCTCCTAAAAAGCATGACTTGATCGACGGACTGACCGGCCTGGCCAATATGACCAACTTCAACGAAAGTGGCGGCCACTACCTGCGCGAAATCATCAAGGACCGCGGCCAGGCAGCCGTGGTTATTCTGGACATCAAAAACATGCACGTCTACAACAACCGCTTTGGCTACCTCAAGGGCGATGCCTTCCTTTGCCAATTGGCCACGCTGCTAAAAAAGGAATTCCCGGATGCCCACCTGGTCCGCTACTTCCAGGACCAGTTTGTCATCATTACTGACTCCAGCCAGATTGACAATCAGCTGGTCAAGCTGAATCTGAAGGTCAAGGCACTTTCTGAAGGCCACCTGGCCACTATTCACTGCGGAATCTACCTGGCAGATGAAGCTAACGAGCTGGCCCTGGCCGCCGTTGACAAGGCCCGCTTTGCCCTGTTTGCCTCCAGCAATTCAAACCGGGTCTGCAACTACTATACGGCCAAAGTTCAAGAGAAAGTTGACAAGCGCGACTACATCCTGGGCCACTTCAGCGAAGCCCTGCAGAAGGGCTGGATCAACTCTGACGTGCAGCCAGTCATCAACCTCATGAATCACAAGATCGCAGCCTTTGAACTCCTTGCCCGGTGGAAGGATCCGGTCTACGGGACCATGTATCCAGAAGACTTTCTGCCGGTGCTGGAAGAAAGCCAGCTCTCCCACCTGCTGGACCTGCATATTTTGGAAGAAGCCTGCAAAATCTACGCCTGTCGCCGGAAACAAGATCTGCAGATCGTCCCCCTCGTGATCAATTTGTCCACCGATGACCTGGAAAACGAGCTTTTCCTCAAAGAAGTCAACCGGCTGATGCAGAAATACCAGCTGCCCCACAGCCAGCTGATCTTTGACCTGGCCGTTTCCAGTGCCTGCAAACCGGAAACGATCAAGCAGCTTTTAGCCGCTTTGGAAGACAATCACTACGCCTGTGCCTTTGACTGCGCCAGCAGCAGCTACCCGACCACGAACTTTTTGACCCACTACTCTTTTGAATTCATGAAGTTTGACCTGCTTTCGCTGAACCCGGTCCGCTCCAAGGAAGCCGCGGTTCTGTCCAACCTGCTCAGCGCCTGCAAGCAGCTGGGAATCCGGCCGATTTTTAAAAATGTGGAAAACAAGCTCCAGCTGGACTTCCTCAAGTCGGTTGGGGCCGTCTTGGTCCAAGGCAACTGCCTCTTTCCAGCCACGCCTTTCAAGGACAGCTTGAAGCTGCTCGGGCAAAAGGGATATTCAGCTCAAGGCCATGAGGAGCAGACCTTCTATCAAGAGATAAACCAAATCGACTTGCTGGATCCAGCCTACCGCTTCTTTGACCATAAGAAGCCTGGCCTGGGCAGCTCCGCTCCCGTGGCCGTCTACTTGATTGATGGCAACCAGGTCCGCCTGGCCTATCTCAATCCGCCCGCCCAGGACTGGGTGGCCAAGGTCAATGGGACGGAAAAAGACTATGTCAATGAACTGGAGCTGGGTCAAGACAGCAATAGCCTTCGCTTCTGGGACGCGGTCAAAAGCTGTTCAGAAATCGGCGACAGCTCTTCTTACGTCTTAACGGGGCCACACTTTCACTACCGGATTCTCCTGCAGCTGGTGGCGGAAAACGGCACGACCAAGGCCTTCCTCTCAACCATGGACGGGCAGCCAGTCCGCAATCCAGTCTTTTTGGACAAGGACAAAGGAAAAATCAAGACGGACAACCTTTGGGACGCTATCACCCAACAGATCAAGCTCGGCCTTTTCTGGAAGGACAAAGAGCGCAATTTCATGGGGGCCAACCAGCACTTTTTAAACTACTATGGCTTGTCTTTGCCTGAAGTAATCGGCCATAATGATAATGAGCTGGGCCTCAACATCCACCCGGAAAACTTCCAGGAAAGCGAAGAGCAGCTTTTGCGTGACGGGGTCCCAATCAGAGAACTGGGCAAGACCCTGGCCCGGGGAAGGGTTAGGGAAATATTGGTCTTTAAAGCGCCTGTTTATGACAAGGGACAGATCGTCGGCCTGCTTGGCTTCTTTACGGACGTGACCAACACCAGCAAGCGGATCAACCAGCTGGAACATGAAGCCGCCAGAGACGACTTGACCAGCTTGAAAAACCGGCACAATTTTGCCCGGGACTTCAACTACCTTACCGGCAAGCCGATCCTGGTCATGATGCTGGACGTCGACCACTTCAAGAAGTTCAACGACAATTTTGGCCACCTCTATGGCGACGAGGTCTTGAAGAAACTCAGCCAGCTTTTGCTCAAGATCTACGGAATCGGCCACTGCTACCGATATGGGGGCGATGAATTCTTGATTCTGCGCGACTTTACCGATATTGACACGGTTGAAAAGCAAGACAGGCAGCTGCGGATCGAACTGGAGCATGTGCAGATCCTGGACCTCTACATGAACATCACCGTCTCTGCCGGCTATACCTACGGGATCGCCCATAACAGCGATGAAATCAAGAGCATGATCCGCCTGGCCGACCACAACCTTTACCAGGTTAAGAAAAACGGCCGCAAGGGCAGCTGCGGCAGTCCCTACAAGCCTGCTTATTATTAACAAAAAGAAACAGCGTGGAAGCTTAATTTGCTTTCACGCTGTATTTTTATCTGTTGTTTTTTTGCAAGGAAATACTTTATTTTAGTCGGCTAATTCGACTGCCCGGCTGCTGGCCTTGCTTTTGTACAGGTGGATACCCAGACCCAGCAGGTAGCCGGCAATGCCAAAAGTCAGCCAGCCCAGCCCGAGTGAGAAGAAGGGCAGGTAGCGGCCGGCCAAGGCCAGGGCGGCCTTGGCAAAAGCAGTAGTGGAAATTACGCTTGGGGCCGCGTTCAAGCCGTCAAAGAGGGCCGGGATGATGGTGAAGTAAACCGCGAACTTGTAAACTGCCGGGTCATTGTTGAAAAGCTTGCTGGTCAAGCCACAGAAAATCAAGGCGATGGCCAGTGGGTAGAGGAACATCAAAACCGGGGTTGACCAGGCGATGATGGTGGTCAGGCCAACATTGGCAATGGCAAATGAGAGCAGGCAGTTGAAGGTCAGGAAAGTCCGGTAGGAAATTTTTGGAAAACGCTTATGGAAGTCCTGGGCGAAGGCAACTACCAGGCCGATGGCCGTGGACATGCAGGTGATGGTGGCTAAAGTAGCCAGGAGGGCTTCCCCGAAAGTGCCCAGGTAGTGGCGGGCGATTTGGGCAAAAGCAATCCCGCCGTTTTCAGACAATTTGAAGTAGTGCAGGCTGCTGGCGCCCAGGGCAATCAAGATAAGGTAGATGATGGCGATGCCGGCAAAGCCGATGGCACCAGTCTTGGCCAGGGCCAGGGAAGTTTCCTTGCCTTCCTTGAGCTTGAAGCCCTTGATGGCCGTAACGACCGTAATCCCGAAGGCCAGAGCAGCCAAGGCGTCCAGGGTGTTGTAGCCCTGCAGGAAGCCGTTGGTCAAAGGAGCAGTAAGGTAGTCGGCACTTGCCTGGGTGCTGCTGGCAGCCCCCATTGGCTTGAAGATGGCGATCAGAAAGATGATGAAAAGCAGGGCCAGGAAGGCTGGGTTAAGGATTTTGCCAACCCGGTCGGTGATCTTCCCTTCACTTAAAGAGCAGTAGTAAACGATGCCGAAGAAGATGGCTGAGTAGATCAAAAGAGCCCAAGGCTGCATCCCCTTTGAGAAGTGGTCAGAAAACATGGAGAAAGGCACAGTTGCCGTCCGCGGAGTCGCGAAGAGCGGCCCCAGGGTCAGGTGAACCAAGATCAAGAAGGCCAGGGCGAACTTTTTCCCCAGCGGCCGGGCTAAACCGAAGATCCCATCAGCCCGGGTAACGGCCAGGGCCAATAAGGCGGCCAGAGGGATCAGAGTCCCGGAAATGATGAAGCCGATGGCGGCGGGAAGCCAGTTTTTGCCAGCCATTTGCCCCAGGTGAACCGGGAAGATCAAATTCCCGGCCCCGAAAAACATGCCGAAAATCAAAGAGGCGATGATCAAATACTGTTTGCTAGTTAACTTTTTCATGATAAATCTCCTTGCAATCACTAATGATATCCGGAGATCAGCGCTAATCTCGAGTTGCTAAAAAACGAGTAAAAAAAAGTCCCTGCAGAAACGATTGTTTCTACAAGGACGCTTGCGCGTGTTACCACCTTTGCTTCACCGCTTTGTCGCCAAAACGGCCTTACCCCGTGCTGGCCCGTCGGCCAAGACGTTGTCGCTGTAAAGGGCGAACCCATTTGACACTTCGCAAAGACGTCGCGCCAACCACTCAGAGCCTACTTTCGCCTTGGACCCGTCTGCCGCTTTCCCAGCTGACCGCGGCTCTCTGTGAGACTTATGTCCGGGGCTACTCTGCTCTTTTCAGTGTTTCAACTCGTTTTTTAACTTGTTTATAATCTAATACTTTTCTCAGCTAAATGCAAGCTTTTTGTCCAAAAAAATTTAAATCAACCGCAAAAGGGCCACGCTGGCCACCCCGGTGACCACGATCCACATCAAGCTCTTGGTGAAATAGGCCACGACAAGTGTCGGCAGAGTCGCGGTCAGATACTGCCAGTCGACCTTGGGCAAATGCCCCTGCCTGGCCGTAAAAAGGCTGCCGAACCACAAGGTGGTCATGATGACGATCGGCACGAACTGCAGGAATTCCACCATCCACTTGGGCAGGCAGAATTTTTTCAAAATCAGGAAAGGCAGGATTCGCAAGAGAGTTACCCCGCCGCCGCAGACCAGAAAAGTTATCAGTAATTTACTCGAAAAAGACATGCTTGATCACCATCCCCACTAAACAACCGACTACCGTCACCACAATCGTGGCCACGCTGGCCGGCAGGAAGATCAGACCTAAGTAGGTCAGAACCATCGTTACCCCGATCATGACCAGCTGCAGCTCAATCTTGACCGACTGGTCGGTGATCAGCTGCAGATAGAGCAGCCCCAGGAACATGGCGACCACCGCGTAGTCCAGGCCCAGGGCCTTGGTGTCGGTGATTACGCTGCCGATCAAAGCTCCAAATAGGCTGGACAGGCACCAGGCGGCATAAGCCACGATATTGGCCGCGTTCAGCCAGTCATAGCTTAGCTTGCCCTTGGTATAATTCAGTTTGGTGATTGCCAAAGCAAAAGTTTCATCAGTTACCAGGCTGCCCAGCCAGAGATTTTTAACCAGTTTCTCGTCCTTGAATTTCGGTGCCAAAGTCATAGTCATCAAAAGCATCCGGGCACTCATCAAATTGGTGGCCGCGAAGATTGAAAACAGGCTGCTGCCGGCTGGAAGCATGCTGACCAGGGCGAACTCGCCCGAAGCCGTGTACACCAGCAAGGACATGACAAAAGTCTCCAAGGGACTAAAGCCGTTGGTATGCGCGATAATGCCAAAAGCGGTCCCGATCCCCACGTAGCCGAGCACGGTCGGCAGGGTATCCTTGACCCCGGTTTTGGCGTCTAATACATTGTTCAATTGTTTTCCCCCATGTTAATGATCAAATCATTGCTTTGATTTTAACACAGTTTCCCTTGAGCTGACGGGCTTTTTTGGCAATATGCATAAAAAGTTCTAAAGATTTCTTTGCAATTTGCCCCGGCGGGGACTGGGCACGACCTGCAGGCAGGTGGCCAGGATGATCAAGAGCCCGCCAATCATCTTCATGATGCCGAAGTCGCTGCCTAAAAGAGAAACCGATAAAATCGTCGCTACTAGTGGTTCAAAGGCTTCCAGCATGCTGGCCAGGCTGGCTGAGATATACATGACGCTGGACAGGTAAAGTGAGTAGGCGAAAACCGTACCAGCGATCACGATGTAGATCACCAGACTCCATTCCTTGACCGTAACCCCTTTGGCTGGCATGAGGGTCAAAGACGGGCTGAGGATAATCCCGCCCAGCAACATCCCCCAAGCCAAAATGGTGATGGTCCCGTACTTTTTGAACAGCTTGGCCGGCATGGCAATCGCTAGCGCCTGGGTCAAGGCACTGAAGAAGCCCCAGACCAGGGTATTGGGGGTAACGGCCAAATGAGATAAATTGCCATTGGTCACCAAAATCACCGTCCCAACCACTGCCAGCAAGATCGCGATCAAATCGATTCTCCGGGGCATTTGCCGGGTCTTAGCCGCCATAAAGCAGATGATCAAGACCGGGGCCAGGAAGACCAGGACGGTGGCTGTCGGCGCGTTTGAGGCCGCCACCGTATAGAAGTAGGTGAACTGGGCCCCGGTAATGCCCAATATGGAGAACACGGCCGCGTAAACCAGGTCGCGGGGATTTTTGAAAATGGCAAAGGTCCCCTTCCCCTTGTGAACCAAGGAGATGAGCAAGAGGCTTGCCCCAGCCAGCCAAGACCGGACGTCAACCAGCCAGAAGGTATTGATGTTGGGGTTTTGGTAGAGCATTTCCGCCGCGGTCCCCGAGGTTCCCCACAAGGAAGCACCAATAACTGCCAACAGGATTCCCAAATGCTTGTCTTTCATCTTCTTCACCGTCATCGTTTCACGTGTAACATTCTATTTCTGTCTGAAAAAGACAGATCCTTTTACATTATGACAGCTTTATGAGATTTTTGTTAGTCTCTTTCTAAAAAAGGCAAAATAAAAAGCAGCGAAAACGCTGCTTGAGTTTATTTCTGCTACTTCTTCTCTTCTTCTGCCTTATCAATCAGGTACTTGAAGAGGCGGTTCATGATGGCCGCTTCCGGGGCCGGGTTAGCGTGCATTTCTTCCGGGTGCCACTGAACGGCGATGATTTTGCCGTCAGTGCTTTCCAAGGCTTCCGGCACCCCGTCGCCGGCGCTGGCTGATTCAGTCAAGTCCGGGGCCACTTCCTTGATCAGCTGGTGGTGGAAGGAATTGGTCATGAGGCTGCTTTCGCCCATGATTTTTTCCAGGGTGGTTCCGCTCTTGATCTTGACCACATGAGTGCCCACGTCCGGCCGGGTGGCCTGCATGTGCTTTAAAGTATGACCTGGCCGCAGTGACAGGTCCTGCCACATGCTGCCGCCATGGGCCACGTTGATGATCTGGGCGCCCCGGCAGATGCCCAGGACAGGCTTGCCGGTCTCTTCTGCCCGCTTTAACAGGGCCATATCGAAGGCGTCCCGGTCCGGCCAGGTTTCCCCGCTCTTTTGGTCAACTTCTTCACCATACAGGTGAGGGTCAACGTCATGGCCACCGGACAGAATCAAACCGTCAACCAGATCCAGCTGCTGAAAGGCCATCTCGCTCCCGCCAGCGGTAAATGGAATTACCAGGGGAATCCCGCCGTTCTTGAGGACTGAGTCCACGTAGGCGGCATTGACATAGGTCCGGGGCTCGCCCATGAAGGGACCAGCCTGGATCGTGACTTCTGAACCAGAGATGCCGATAACTGCTTTTGCCATTTTTTATTCTCCCATGTCTACAAACTTCTCCACCGCCAAGGCGATACCGTCCTGGTTGTTGCTGGCCGTGACGTAGTCAGCCGCGGCCTTGATTTCGTCGATCGCGTTGCCCATGGCCACCTTAAAGACCCCAGGCAATTGGAAACCGGAGAGGTCATTGTTGTTGTCGCCAAAAATCATGGCTTCTTCCGGCTTGATGTTCAACAGATCCAGCAAAGTGGTCAGTGCCTTGCCCTTAGAGGTGCCGGGTGTGTTAAATTCCAGGCACTGGCGTCCGGAAGCAGAGATTTCGAACTCCCGCTCAGTTTCCGGACTGAAGCTGGCCTTGAACTTCTTCATCTTGCTTGGCAGGGAAACGAACTCACCCTTGATGAATTCGTAGTGCTTGCCAGGTTCAAGCCGCTTGACCCCCATGTTCCGGGCCCGGGCGGTAAAACCAACGCCAAAAGTGCTGGCGCCAGGCGCCACGTAAAAGTCCTTGGTGTCCATAAAGTAGGGACCCATGATCCCCTTTTGCTTCAAGCTAAGCAGGTGCTTGACGTTTTCGTCAGTCAAGGGGCTGGCGCTCAAGACTTCCCCGTCCATCCGCTGGACCAGGCCGCCGTTGTAGCAAATAGCAAAGTTGTCTGCCAGGTCCAGCTTGAAGGGCTCAAAGACCTTCAAGACGCCAGGCAGGGGCCGGCCGGACAGGGGCACCACGTAAATTCCCTTTTCCCGGGCCTTTTTCAAGGTCGCCAGGGTCTTAGGGCTGACCTTCTTTCTGGAAGTCAGCAGGGTCCCGTCCAGGTCCACCGCGATCAATTTAATCTTCATGCATGTATCCTTTCATCTTTGCTACTATTTTACGGCAAAAAGCGGCTGCCTCCTAGTCACTTGCACTAGTTGACTTGTGCTTGGTGTTTTGGCTGTTGCTTGGGCCCGGCTTAGTCTGCTGCTTGAGCAAGTACTGCTGGATCATCTTCACCACCTGCTTGTTCTGCGGCAAGCTGGAGTGCTGGGCTTCAGCCCCGGTGACGGTCATCATGGTGTAGCCTTTGACCTGGTTTTGGAAGATGTACTTGCCGGCTTCCACACTGCTTTCCGGCACGATCCCGTCAGATTCGTAGTTTTCCCCGCCGGATAGGGAGTAGACGATCAGATTTTTCGGCAGGCGCTTGCGGTACTTGATAAAGTCCGTCAGCATTTGCGTCTTGTACTTGGTGCTCTTTTCACTGAAGTTGTATGGCGAACCCAGGGTCATCAAACGCTTGATGGTGATTTCGTCTGAATAGTCGCTGTAGTAGTGTTCCAGCCAGTAGGTCCAGATGAGGCCCCCGTTTGAGTGGCCAAAAGCCTTGAAGTTGTTGAACTTGTAAGTCTTGGCAATCTCGTAAAAGGCATCGTCCAGCCAGCCGGCCTGCTTCTTGATATTGCTGTAGCCGTCATGGTTGTTTTGGAAGCCGACCACGATAAAGGGTTCATTGTCCCCTTTTTTAATTGAGCCAGAGTAAGTCAAGGTCCCGTCTTCACTAATTTCGACCTTGAGCAGGCTGTGCTTGTAAGGAGTGTTCTCGTTAAGCAGGTCAACCAGTTCGTTGAAACGGTTGACGGTGGCACTTGAGCCGGGAACCATGATTAAAGGCGACAGCTGGGACCTTTGCCGTTCAGCGTGTTCCTTGTTGGTCTTTTTCATCCAGGAATAGCCTGGAATGGCCAATAAAATGATGATCGTCAAGGCAATGACGATCAGTTTCCAGTTGCGGCTCTTAAACATGACGGTCATCCTCCATTTCATAGTCCTTCAGCAGGGCCTTGGTCCGGTTGTCCAGTTTAACGGCTGGAATCATCATAACCACGTCCAGGCAGAAGAGGAAGATACTGAAAATCAAGGTTGGCCAGTTGCCGTTAGTAGCAAAAAATGGCACCAAGGGCCCCGGCGTCCCGGTCAAAATCGGGTAAACCGGCGTTGGCACGATGTGCAAGGAAATCGCCAAAGCCGCGATCAGCATGTTCACGACTGGCACGAAAACCAGCTGGAGAACATAGATCGGGTTGAGGATTACCGGCAATCCGACCAAAAAGCCCCGAGGAGAGCTGAATAAAAGCGGCCAGAGGTTCATCTTGGCTACAGTTTCCGGTTCTTTGCGTCTTCCCCAGATCAAGATGGCTACGGCCAAAGCCAGAATAGCCCCGCAGCCGCCCATGACCCCGTAAGTCGAGATCAAAGATCCACCCAGGTATGGGTAAGGGATCTTCCAGATTGACCCCCGCCGCAAGACGTAAGTCAAGTTGGCGGTTGCCGCGGCTGAATTTTCAACATTGCTCAAATTGAGAATCGGGGCATCGATACCCAGCCAGCTGAGGAAGGAGGCCAAGGCTGTTGACGGTACTGTCAAAAGGAGGTTGTTGGAGTTCTCAACCGATGAAGTTACAGCACTCAAGCTGAAGTTAGCCTTAACCTTGCTGATGACGGCATAGAGGATCCCACCGACAATGACGCCGCCAATTACAGTGACCAGGGTTGGCTTCAAGGCCTTGATCGCCCGGTCCTGAACTAATTTGGTGTGTTCATAGTTGACAGACTCATAATCGGCTCCCAGCCAGTGAAAGACCTGCCCTACCCCATAACCCAGCAAGAGGGCAAAGAAGGCGTACTGGAAGCCTAAATAGCCCCCAGAGAGCAAAGAAATCCGCCCAGTCAGGCCCAGCTGAAAGAGGTAGACCATGACTAAGAGACTAGTTGTCGCACTGATCCCGGCCATCGTGGCATCTTTACGGTAAATTTTGGCCGTAAAAGATGCTGAGAAATAAACCGTGAACAGGCAAAAAAGGCCGAAGATAACTTCAACCACGGACTGCGACAGGCTGGTCCCGATGTCCCAGAAACGGTCGCTCATGATTTTGTCAAAATCAAATAAATTGTAGATAAAACTTTCCGGCGCGAAGACGCTGTCCTGCAAAACCTGGAAAAAGGCCCCGACCGTCGCGATCGGCATTAGAACAGCAAAAGTCCGCTGAGCCACTCTGAAAAAGGAGCGGCGGCGCAGCCAAATGCACCACTTAGCTAATTTGTCCATTTACTCTTCCCCCCACAAAAACTACTTTAATTATACAAATTCAAATTACGAATGAGCAAATTTTTCTCCGCTTTTTTCACAACAAAAACCGGACCAATTCCTGGCCCGGTTTAAAAAAGTAACAAAAGAAATGTATTTATTCAACACTGTTAGCTGTCTCAGTTGCCAATGTGGGGTTAACCAGCATTACCAAACCGATGATGAGTGTTAGCAATCCCATGGTAGCTGCCTGCTTTCTATGATGTTTGTGTTTAAAATTATAAGCTATATTTTTATTGTAACGGCCAAGCAGAAAAAATGCGAGTCATCTGCCCATCCTTAAGAAATGCTTTAGAAAAGTAAGTAACTTGTAACTTAAAAGAAAACAAACTGCAATTATCCTGTAATATGCATATAGAATTTAAGCAAAAAAGAAAACAGAGAATAAAACAAAAAGAGCCAGACTTCCGTCTGACTCTTGACTCGCGCGGCAGCTTCCTATCCTCGCAGGCAGTTTCCCACCAACTACTTTCGGCG
>NZ_JBJEES010000040.1:0-46800 GCF_051873315.1 Lactobacillus sp. | reverse complement strand
CCTTTTTAAAGACGCGGTCAAAACCGGCTTATTCCTCGCCAAAGAAAAAGACCCAGCGCAAGACTTCACCCTTTACGCGGCTTACGACCGCAAGGAGGTCTGCCGCCTGCTCAACTGGCCGCTAGATGTCAGCCGGCCCATGTACGGCTACCGGCTGACCGGTGACGTCTGCCCGGTCTTTATCACTTATCAAAAAACTGACCAGGAGCAAAGAAACGCCCGCTACGACAACCAAGCCCGCGGCCAGCGCCTGGCCTGGTACACCAGAACTCCCCGCCACCTGTCTTCTCCGGAAGTCCAGCAGCTCTTGCGGGGCACGGAATCCGGCCAGCAAGTCACCCGGATTCCAGTCTTCGTCAAGCGGGCTGATGCCTACGGCCCGAAGTTTTACTACCTGGGCTCGGCAAAAATTGATCCTGCCACGGTCCGCGAGGTTAAGCTCAAGGGCAAGAGCGCGGTTGGCCTGGACCTGGTCCTGCCTGATCCCCTGCCGGCCAAAATCGCCGACCAGCTTTTTGGCAATTAAAAAGGCTTCCCAGCCGGGAAGCCTTTTAGTGTGCCCGCTTCATGACGCGGACGGTAATATCTTTCAATGCAAAGTAGAGAATTGGCGTGCAAACCGCGGTTGAACAGGAGTTGATTACCGTGGCCAGCAGGCTCAAGAAGGCCGCTACCAGGGCCGGCTGCAAAGCCGTCCCGGCCATCAAGGCCTCCACGACCGTCGTCGCGTAAGAGGTAAAAATCTTGGTTACCCCGGCGATGACCGCCAAAATAATGATGTTCTTCTTGCTGTCGTTGTACTTCATGCCCTTGTAGACAGCTGACAAAACGGCAGCCACGACTACGACTTCCAGCATGGTCAGCCAGCTGGTAGCCGCGTAGCCGTTGAGAATGTCAAAGCCGCCCAGGCCGATGATCCCCGCCAAGGCCCCATTGCGGAAGCCCAGGTAGAGAATTGCCACGGCCGTCAAGGTGTTGCCGAAGTGGATGAAAGGCCGGCCCACGACTGCCGGCAGCGGGATCCGCAGGACCCAGATGCCGATATAAATCATGGCCGCGAACAAGCCGGTCATCACGACTGCTCTTAAAGAATTCTGTTCATCGCGCATTTTTCTTCTCCTCCTAAAAATAGATGATCAATGCACTAATTTTGCAACTGCCGCAAGAGCCAAGGCAGGGCCGCCGCGTAATTAGGGCCGAAGCGCTGGTCCTGGTCCAAATCAGTCGCCAGGATTGCCTTGGCCACGAAGTCTCCGGCCACGCCAGCCGCCTGCTCCAAGTCCAGCCCGTGAAGCAGGCCGGCCAAGAGGCAGCTGGCAAAAAGGTCCCCGGTACCAAAATAGCTACGCGGAATCCGGTCCTGGGTCCTTTCCCAAACCCGGCCGCCCCGGCTGAGCCCGTAAACCCCGATCCGGTTGTCAGCCAGCGGTACCCCGGTCAAAACCACCTGGGACAGGGCAAACTTCTGGGCCAGGCGCTGGGTAATCACGCAGGCCCGGTGGCTGTCGACTTCATCAAAGTCGACCGGCTCATTCAAGAGCAGCAAGGCTTCAGTCAAGTTCGGCGTCAAAATCGTTGCCTGCCGGGCCAAGCGCTGCATCTGGACAACATAGCTGTCATCAAAGCCGCGGTAGAGACGGCCGTGGTCAGCCATGGCCGGGTCCAGCAGGATCAGTTTCCCCTGCCGGCTGTATTCTTCCAGCCCCTTCTCCCAGACCCGGCTGGCCGCCTGGCCCAGGTAGCCCAAATAGATGGCGTCAAAAGAGATATTTTCCTTGTCCCAGTGCGCCCAAATATCTGGCAGACTGGCCGACAAGTCCAGGAAGGTGTTCTCCCCGAATCCGCCCGTATGCGTAGACAAAATTGCCGTTGGCAAAGCCGCGGTCTGCAGGCCGCTGACCCCTAAAACGGGCAAGGCGACCGCCAGCGAGACTTGACCAACACAGGATAGATCTTGACTGATCAAGACTGATTTCACTTTTGGCCCCTCCTTGTTGCTCAGTATCTTTATTATATGCTTGCTTAAAAAAACATGAAAGCAATTCGTGCTGACTTTTTTCTAATCTGGTAATAACTAGTATAACACGGACGTTTTCATTTTCAGAGCACAAGAAAAGCCAGTTGCTTAGAAGAGCAGCTGACTTTGGTTAGGAATGTGTTGTGTATGTATAAAATTCAATGCAATGTTACATTGAGGAAAGAAAAATAAAAGAAATTTGGATGTTGCAACTTGCGGCTCTCCACAACCTCAAGCTACGAATCTAATATACAAGATAGTTGTGATGGAATTATGATCTTTTCCTTACGAATTTCAAAACACCTATTATTTTTAAACTGTTCGCTTATATAACTTGCTTATAGCTTAGTAAGTTTATTTTAAGCCGTGACCAATTCGTAGACGTAGCTGGTTTCATTTTCCCGGTAGACCCCATGCAGGGTGCCCACCCGCTTGAAGCCGCTCTTTTCGATCAAGTGCTGCATGGGCAGGTTGTCCTCATGGGTGTCGACTCTGACGGACTTGATGTCATTGAAGCCGCTGGTAAAGTAATTGATCACGGCCTGGTAGAGCTGGGAAGCATAGCCGTGGCCGGTATGGTCGGAGTGGATAGCTACCCGGTGAACAGTGACGTAGTCATTCGTGTCGACTTGCCAGTGGCCGTCCAACTGGTCGTAAGCGTGGTCCGGCGCTGGAATGATGGTCAAAGTCCCGACGGTTTCCCCATCGTCGGCCTTGGCCAAGTAAGCGTAGCCGTTCTCGATGTCCTCGCGGACGTGGTCAGGGTTCGGGTAGTCCCCCTGCCACTGGTCAATCCCGCTTTCCGCCAACTGGTTGCGCCCGTCCTGCAGGATCGCCATCACTTGGTCAAAATCTTTCAGTTCTGCTTTTCTGATCTGCATTTCCTATCGCTTCCTTATCTATATTACTGGTTCATGACAACGACAAAGGGTATTTTACATAAACAGGCGGACAAGCTCAAACGATCTGCTTAAAGTGAAGCCTTTTCAGTGCTAAAAGGCTGTAACATTATTTAAAAATTAGAAAAGTCTGTGTCAAGGTTTTGTAACATTGCAGTTATATAATGAGAATTGTTGCAAAATAAACCACTTATTTTGAGCATTTGAAGCCAACACAATTTTTTTAATGGGAGTACCTTACATGAAGTTTAAACACCTTAAACTGCTTGCATTAGTCTCCACATTGACGGCAGCTGTCAGCATGAGCTTTGCCGGCCTGGCACAGGCCAGCACGACCAGCGCCAGCAGCCGTTCTTATGGGGTCGACGTGTCAAGCTACCAGCCAACCAGCACGACCAAGTACAGCAAGGCGGGCGCCCAGTTCGTCATTGTCAAAGTCAGCGAAGGCACCAGCTACCGGAATCCAAACGCCAAGGCACAAGTAGCCAGCGCCAAGGCCAACAACCTGTTGCCAATGGCCTACCACTTCGCCAACTTCGGTTCCAGCTCATCCAGAGCCAAGAGCGAAGCGGACTACGCTATCGCCAGCGCCAAGGCTGTCAGCCTGCCAGCAGGCTCATACCTGGCTTGTGACTGGGAAACCAGCAGCGGCAACTCAACCAGCGGGAGCAAGAGTGCCAACACCAGCGCCATCATGGCCTTTATGAAGAAGATCAAGGCCGCCGGCTACCAGCCATTGCTCTACTCTGGTTCTTACCTTTTGAACAACGCGGTCAACACGAGCACGGTTACGGCAAGCTACCCTAACTCACTGTGGGTAGCCTACTACACCAGCTCAGGCCGGATCGACGCGCCAGACTTTTCATACTTCCCGTCAATGAACGGGGTCATCATCTGGCAGTTCACTGAAAACTGGAAGGGTCTGAACGTTGACGGGAACATCTCAGTTCTGCCTCTGTCAATCAGCTCAAGCTCATCATCCAGTTCTTCATCAAGCTCCAGCTCATCTAAGACGCCAGCCAGTCAAGCACCTGTAAGCAAGACTAAGAAGAAGATCATGTCTAAGTCTTACGTCTACACTTCCGCCGGCAAGAGAACCGGTGCTTACAAGAGCGCGTACACTTACGTTTACGTGATCGGCGGGATCGTCAAGATCGGCAGCAGCAACTACTACAAGATCGGGACCAACCAGTACATCAAGGCTAACAACGTTGACGGTACTGCCCGCAAGCTGGTCCACAATGCTTGGACTTACAACAGCAAGGGCAAGCGGGTAAAGTCAGTTGCTACCTTGAAGAAGGGCAAGCAAGTCTTCACTTACGGCGGCAAGCGGAAGATTGCTGGCAAGACTTACTACCGGATCAACGTCGGCCGTTACATCAAGGCTGCCAACGTGAAGTAAGCCGGACCGCGAATTAATTTTAGAAACAAACAAAGCTCTAATTGCCACAGAGGCAGTTAGAGCTTTTTTTATGATGAAAATTAGCGGTAATACTTAGTCCCCCGACCAGCGCCAACCTTAGTCAGCAAATGCCGGTCAGTCAGCTTGCGCAAAAGGCGGCTCAAACGGCTGCTGTTGATCCCAGTCATGTCAGCCAGCTCTTTTTTGGCAAGGGGCTGGTTAGGCTCCAGACTTTGCAAAATTAGTTCTTCATCTGGGCTAAGCTGCATATTTTGCTGAGCCAACGGCAAGATGACCCGTACTGACTGGCCACTGACCTTAAAGCGTGGCTGCATGGGCAGTTGGTCATAAGCTTGCTGAATTCTTCTGATTCCTGTTCCGAACAGCTCGATGTAATTCAAGCGATAAAAAACGTTGGCAATAATTGGATTGCGCGGAACGGAGACATAGCCGTCCAGATATTCTTCTTCATTGATACCGAAGGGCAGACCACCTGGCGAAGTCAATTCAATCCTGTCCTCAAACATAGCTATCTGGATGTTAGCCGGCACGTCCCAAGCCCGATGAACCAAGGCATTAGCTACTGCTTCCCGGAAGGCGGTCATCGGAATCAGCCACTTGACCTGCCGCTGGCTGCCCTCGATCACTTCATACTCATAGTATTTTTGAAATTCTTTGATTGCCTCATGATACTGAGTCAAAAGGGAGCAGTGTTTAATCGTGCGGCGATCCATGATTTCATTGATGCTTTTACCAAACCGAATCATGTCGATGCCGGGAAAAGTATTCTCATCTGCCAGCAATTCAGCAGCATGGTTATAGCCGCGCCGGTCAGAATAGAGATTCAGGCTTTTGAGAATATCCTTGGTAACCGCCTCAATACCAACCTTTTCTTGCAACTCCCGCGTCAGCTGCTCAAATGACAACGAATCAGCACTACTGGTTTGCTCGTCAAAACTCTGATTTGTCCCTTGCAAGGTTAGGCGGTTTAATTCTCCCCTGGAAACTTCAATTGATGAAGTATCATTTCTTTTATATGCCTTGCCACGATACAAGTATGGTTTATCCAAACCCTCTTTTACTTCTAAAACAACAGTTTTTTCCGGGGTAACCTGCAAAGTATAGTTGGGTTTTGGACTAATGCTGTCATTGATTTTGTTTTCAACATCCAGACAGGTCTTTTCCGGATCATCAAGGCCTACTACTTCACCCGCGTCATTAATGCCAAAGACGATCTGTCCAGTTCCGTAATTAGAGTAAGCACTGACCGTCTTCAAGAATGTATTTGTTACCTTCTCCTTGTACTCCATCGTCCGTGTTTCTTTCATCCATATCACCCCAATCGTAGCACTTTAAACGACACTTTTTCTCTTAATCATATCATTCATTTTAGCACGATTTCCGTTAATCGTCGCACTTCGATTGCATCGATTTCGCTAATCATCGCGCTTTGATTGCATCGATTATGGCTAATCGTCGCGCTTCGATTGCATCGATTATGGTTAATCGCAGCATATTGAGTTAATTTTGCCGGCTATTTACACAAGTTTTTAGACAGAAAACTAAAAGTCATGGCTTCGGAAGTAACTGTTCCATCACATCCGACCACATTTTCATGTCCTCGTGAGGACAAGCTAGCAAAACTGTCAAGGCAGGAAATTCTGTCTTTAAATACTGTATAGCTTGAACGCAACGTTTGAGAAAGAGCAAATTCATGATCTCTGAATAACAATTAAGATCCAGCTCAACAACTAAATTTGTACATTCCGGCTGAACTTCAACCAAATTTCTCAGTTTCAGCAAACTTTCTGTCTGCAACATTTTTGAAGCAGAAAGCTTCCTTTGACAAACCGGATAATCAAACAGACAGTACACAGAACCTAACTCTAAAACATCAGACACAGTTTCGCTAGACACCAAACGAAGTGGTTTAGCCGGCATCGGCAGCCGGTCTAAATGTATTGTAAGCAAAGAGTATGACTTCTTCACTGATGCCTCCTAAAAGTCAAAGGCAATGCCGGTATTGCACTTAATCGCCAGATTAGCAAATTCCAGCATCTTCTCATAAACTGGACGGACTGTGTCATTCATTGGCTGCTTCATCCTGTCAAGCAACCACTCTCGAAATTTCACGCACTTGTCGGGCTCGAAGAAATCAAAATCCCCCCAGTCAAACATGGCATCAAACTTATCCCACATCTCAGTCAAGAAGCCATCGTCTTCCAAAGCCTGGGCAGTCTTCTCATCAAAGTAGTACTCAGCCGCTGGCTGACCATCGACATAATGGATTTTGTACGCTTCGTCATACTTTAATGCACGATCATCTAACGCAACTAACAACCACATGTTACATCTCTCCTCTCTTTTTAATTTTAAAGTGAGTCTCTTTTAAGTTCCTAGATGGCGTACCATCTAATTTACAAAACATTTCTACTTTTTTGTCAAAAATACGCAAGTAGCCGGCAACCTTATCGCATTTGATTTTATATCTGGTACCCTCGAAATCAAATTTCACTCCACCCTCTGTATGAAATGACCTCTTTGGATCTCCTTTAGGTACAAAACGATCTACAACCTCATTAATATTTACCTTGTTCTTAACCCAATCTTGGTTCCATTCCTTTTCCCGATCTTTGCTCCTGATATACCGGCCGCGATCAATATCATTTTGCGGCACGGTAACATTGACGTAATACTCAGAAGCTTCAGAATACGTCGATTTTGAATCACTCATTATGTTGCTCCTCTATGACACTTATCTAACCCTTAAACATCAGACGCGGTTTCGCTAGACACCAAACGAAGTGGTTTAGCCGGCATCGGCAGCCGGTCTAAATGTATCGTAAGCAAAGAGTATGACTTCTTCACTGATGCCTCCTAAAAGTTAAAAGCAATCCCGGTATTGCATTTAATTGCCAAATTAGCATACTCCAGCATTTTTTCGTACACTGGACGAACCGTATCGTTCATTGGCCGCTTCATCCGGTCAAGCAACCATTCACGAAATTTCACACACTTGTCGGGCTCAAAGAAGTCGTAATCCCCCCAGTCAAACAAGGCATCGAACTTATGCCACATCTCAGTTAAGAAGCCATCATCTTCCAAAGCTTGAGCCGTCTTCTCATCAAAGTAATACTCAACTGATGGCTCGCCATCAACATAATGCACCTTGTAGTACTTCAGAGCCCGGTCATCCAACGCAACTTGTAATCTCATTCTACATTTCCTCTCTCTTAATAATTTTAAAGTGTGTTACCTTTAAATCATCTGATGGTGTTCCGTCTAATTTACAAAACATTCCTACTTTTTTGTCAAAAATGCGCAAGTAGCCGGCAACCTTATCGCATTTGATTTTATATCTGGTACCCTCGAAATCAAATTTCACTCCACCCTCTGTATGAAATGACCTATTTGGATCTCCTTTAGGCACAAAGCGATCTACAACCTCATTAACATTGACCTTGTTCTTAAGCCAATCCTGGTTCCACTTCTTTTCCCGATCCTTGCTTCTGAGATACCTATCCCGATCAATATCATTTTGCGGCACGGTAACATTGACATAATACTCAGAAGCTTCTGAATAAGTCGACTTTGAATCGCTCATTATGCTACTCCTCTATGACACTTATCTACCCTTGCCATCCTACTTCATATTTTACTCTAGTCATGACTTGGTACACCGTCTTTAAGTATTCCAGCCTCCTTGTCCCAAAATAGTGTTTTTTGTCCCGCCTGCGATATAATAGGTTCAGCAAGCAAAGACGAGAGGCGGTACACATGAAGAAGAAGGACATAGTCGATCTAATCAAATATCACGAAGAATGCAATGATTATGCCTTTACCGAAAAAGCTCAGCAAATCGCCGATGACTTTCGGAAATTAGGAGATGAAGAACTCGGCAACTACATAGATACTTTAGTCGCCAAAGCCAATATTTTTGTGCCGCAAACTTCTTCTCTGACTTTCCTAGAAGAAGTTCCATCAACTCCAGTTGGCCAGCTGCCCTTACCGGAAAAAGTTGCTGACAAGCTTGAATGGATCGTTAACGCGGTCTACAACAGTATGAACGTGAACAAGTTCCTTTTTAAAGGCCAGCCAGGTACTGGAAAAAATTCGTCTGCCAAAACAATCTCCAAGATCCTTAACCGCAAGTTGCTAAAAGTTGACTGCCAATCCTTAATCAGCGAAAAAACTGGCCAAATTCCAAGAAATCTCGCTCAAGCCTTTTATGAGATCAACAACTATCCCTACCCTAACCAGATAATCGTTCTTTTAGAGGGAATCGATGCAATTGCTTCAGACCAGGACGCTTTTCTAAAAGGACTCGATAACCTGCTGCCCGGATTTACTATAATTGCCACGGCAAACTCGATTGAGTCCTTCAAGCTGCCATTGAGCTTGCATTTTAAGTTAATTGTCAATTTTGACCAGTACAGCCAGGAAGACTTGACCGAAGTAGCTGTCGCGATAATGAATAACGTTTACCAAGAGTACCAGGGTCTGGCGAAAAATATCCGGCTGTTTAAGAAGATAATTGCTTTATACGGAGACAGGATCCCCCTCCCTGGTGACTTGAAAAAGATGGTTGAAACTGCCGTAACCTTCAGCAACATCCAAGCAGATCCAGCTAAATACCTGCAAAATATCTACCAAAGTGTAACCGGCCACTCACCAGAACTTCACGATCTGCAAAAAGAAAATTTCACTATCCGGGAAATGGCAATTCTGACTGGCATGTCCAAAAGCACCGTTGGCCGGAAGCTAAGGCACGACTAATTTTTTTAAACAAATAGCTACATTAACTCACTCTGTGTGATGTGAGTTAATGTAGCTTTTCTTCTCTATAATATTTCTTACTGAATGCGCGTCAAGTCATGCACTCATCGCTCCTACTCCTCTTCCCGCAGCTGGCTCCGCTTGTTGAAGTAATTGCGGTAGGACAGGTAGCCCGCGATCACGGCGCCCAGGCCAGTCGCTGACAAAAGCATGAAAGTGACCATAATCTGGTACTTGATTGCGTAAACTGGGTCCACGCCGGCAAAAATCAACCCTGACATCATCCCCGGCAGGCTGACCAGCCCCACCGTCTTAGCCGAGTCGATCGTCGGCTGCATGGCAGTCTTGATGCTCCGCCGCAGGATGGTCATACTGGCCGTCTTCACGTCAGCCCCGAGGGCAATTTTTTCCAAAACCTGCTGGCGCTGGTCATGGAAACCCGTGGCTAAAGCCTTATAGCACAGGCCCATCGCCACCATCTCATTGCCGGCGATCATCCCCGTAATCGGAATGATCTGCATCGGCTTCAACTTCACCGTCTGAGTCAGCAGCAGCACGCCTAGGGTGATGTAAGTCCCGATCAAAAGAGCCACGATTGACTGCCAGAGCTGGCGGTTCGGGTTGGGATCCCGCTTGTTAGCGTTCCAGGCCGCGTTAAAAATGATAAACAGGGTCATCAAGAGGGTCAAAATGGCATTGTTGACCTGCATGATGAACTTCAAGACGTAGCCGACGATGACCAGCTGGACGATAGCCCGGCCCACGCTATAAAAAATATCCTTGGTCAAGCCCAGCTTTTCCTTCCAGGAAATCGCCACGGACACCAGGACCAGTGCAAAAGACAAGATTAATGACAGATCGCTGACAGCCATTGATTTCATTTGAGCACTCCTCCTTTTTCCATGTGCAGGAGCTGCTTGGAAGCGGCCAGCTCCTCTTGGTCGTGGGTCACCTGCACGATCGTGGTCCCCTCCTGGTGTACCCGGGCGATCAGCTGGTGGACGATCTGCTTGCTCTCTTCATCCAGCCCTGTCGTCACCTCGTCCAACAGGAGAACCTCCGGCCGGAAAAGCAGGTTGCGGATTAAAGCCACCCGCTGCTTCTCCCCGCCAGACAGGGTGGTAATCTTTTTGTCCAAATAGTCAGCTGACAAATCCACCTGCTTCAAGGCTTCCTGAGCCCGCTTTTCATCAAAGTCCTGCTTGCGGATGGCAAAAGGCAGGGCCAGGTTGTCCTTAACCGTTTCGTCGAACAAGGTTGGCTGCTGGAAGCAGTAGGACACCTGCCGGCGGTACTGGACCAGGTCCAGGTTATCAAGATTTTGCCCCTGGTAAAAAATCTCCCCCTTATTAGGCGAGATCAAGCCCGCGATCAGCTTCAAAGTCGTGCTTTTCCCGCTGCCTGACGGCCCGGTCAAGGTGAGGTAGTCCCCCTCCTCCACCGCAAAGGAGACGTCTTGCAGGATTTTCTGGTCACCAGCCTGGTAGGACACCTGCTTGAGTTCAATGAGTGCCATTTTCTTCCTCCTAATTTCTGTAATTTTCATACTACATTTACATTATAGTCCAAAGCGGATGAAACATTTTTTATAAAAGCTTGAAGGATTTTAGGCAAGAAAAAACCGCCACCCTGCAGGTGACGGTTAAAATATGCTGACTAGAGGATTCGAACCTCCGACCCCTTCATTACTAGTGAAGTGCTCTGCCAACTGAGCTAAGTCAGCGACTCTTGTGCCTTAACACAGTTATTAATTAAACCATAAAAACGTGTCCTTGACAAGAGCTTTCGCGAAAAAAGTTGATTTTTTTAGGCGGGCAGTTTAATTTCCCGGTCAAACAGGTCCCGCTCTTCCTTAGTCAGATTGTGCGCGACCAAAACCACCGTCTGCTTGGATTGAAGCAATTTGTCTAGGATTTTCCGGCCAGCTGCTTGGTCGATCGCGCTGGTCCCTTCATCAATCAAGAGAAGCTGGCTGTCATGAACTTCCGCGCGGGCCATCACCACTTTCTGCTTCTGTCCGCCAGACAAATTGTCCCCCGCCAAGTCAACTGGCGTTTTCAGGCCTTGAGGCCAACTATCAACTGCCTCAGCCAGCTGGGCATCGGCCGCGCTGGCCTCTGCCTTTGACTCAAGATCTGGATCAAACATAGTGATGTTATTCATAACGCTACTTGGCAATAAAATTGCCTCCTGTGGCAAGTAGCCGATTTTAGTCCGGTCAGGCGTCACCCTTTTCCCAGCCTGGTCAAAAAAGCTGATCTGGCCGCCGCTGGCGACTGCTTCCCCTACCAGAAGCTTAAACAGCGTCGACTTACCAGTCCCGTTGGCCCCGGTCAAAAGTACTTTTTCACCCGGCTTGACTTGGATGTCTGGATACTTGATTTCATGTCCATTGGCAAAAGTCAGCCGAAGATCCTTTACAGAGAAGGCTGCTGGCGCTGTCCCCTTTTCTTCTGCTTGAGCCAGTGGCTGCCGCAAGTCCAGAATCTTTTCCTGCAAGCCGCGGCTGGCAACCAGCTGTCCCCGGTAATTGGCAATGTTCATCAAAGAGCCAAACAGGTACAAGCTGAAGTCATTTACCGAGGCAATCAAGCCGAATTCGAGCTGCCCGCGCGCTACCAGATAAGCAGTCAGCAGGAAAATCAGCGTGTTCCCCAAAGAATAAATAGCTTGATTAAGGTATTCCAGTTCCTGGTCAACTTTCTGCTGCTTCACATAAGCAGACTCTAATTCACGGGCGTCAGCGTGAATACTGCTTAAGAATTTTTCCCCGACCGCGTAGCGGCGCAAAGTATCAATGCCATTGAGCCAGTCTGCTAGGGTCTGCAAATATTTCCGGTTGCTGGCCGAAATTTTGTCAGTAGCTTTTTGCAGCGGCTCATCAAGCACGCGCGGCAAGTACATCTGCAAGACGCTTACGACAATAACCAGTAAGAGCAGGCTCCAGCGGAAAGATGCCAGAGAACCGGCAACCAGGGCCAGCAAGACGGCCGAATGAACGATACCGCCAATAGAATCAGCGTACTGTTCCTTCAGCATTTCCAAGTCATTAGTCAATTCATTTTGCAGATTTTCCTTTGTCCCAGCCGCTTCAGCATAAGCGTGGGCAAGAACCTCCTGCCGGATCTGATGAAAATACTTTTCAAGGTGAAGTTCCCAGAAATAATCGGTCACTTGGTCAAGCAGGCTGCCGAGCAGGAGCAAGCAGAGCTGCAGAGCTGCAAACAGCAGAAACTGCTGAAAATGCCGGTCTTTTATCGCGCTGAACTCCCAGGTCAAGGCAAAAGCCGCCCATGCCGTCAGCAAAGCCGTCGATGCCCGGGCCAACAATAATGCCGGAAAGCGGCCGGGATTTAGCCGAAACAAATCTTTAATTTGCAAAATCTTCCCCTTCTTTCAGATTGATCACTTGATCAAATCGCTCCCGCTCTTCGAGCGGTAAATTATGCCCAACAAAAATCAAAGTCTGCTTCCGGGCCAGCAGAAGTGGCAAAATTTTCTGCCGGCTGGCCTGGTCAAGCGCACTCAACGGTTCATCCATCAAAGATACTTTTTTATGGCGCAAGAGTCCGCGGGCCAGGAAAATCTTCTGCTTCTGCCCGCCGGACAGGTCTGCCTGCCGGGGACCGACTTCACGGCCGAGGTCAGCTGCCTTGGGAAAGTCCCGGTCTAAGCCAACCTTTTGCAGTACCTCCGCCAATTCACTTTGCTTTTTGCCATCATACATGGTGATATTGTCAGCGACCGTTCCTGGAAAAATCCAGCCAGCCTGCGGCAGATATTCAAAAGACCGGGCCGGATTTGGGATTTCCTTTCCTTCAGAATCCAAATATGTCAACTGGCCTTTGCTGGGTTTAATTTGGCCAAGCAGGAGTTTGAGCAAGCTGCTTTTCCCGCAGCCACTCGGCCCGGTAAGCAAGACCTTCTCCCCTGCCTTGATCGTAAAATCAGGATATTTGATCACTTGCCCGCCCAAGTTCGCTTCTATTCCCCGGCCGACAATCGTTTGGGGATCTTCAGTCTTCGTGGTCGCTTGAACTTGCAAATGCTGGAGCATGTTTTCATTCAGCTTAGTCGTTGATTTTGCTGAAATATACGCCGAAAAAGCTTCTTGCAGGGAACTGAAAACGCCATTGGCTAAATAACCAGCAGCGATGATTGCCCCGAAAGCCACCTGGCCTCTAAAGTACAGTATTCCCGCCAGAAAAGGGACTCCCACGATCCCGATATTGTCGACTATTTCTTGCGTGAATTCCGCGACTGACAGGCAAGCTTGCCGCTTGATCCGGGCGTCCTCCAATTTTTGGCTTTCCTCACCAAGCTGCCGGCACAGTACCTTTTTTAAAGAAAAACGCCGCAGTTCCTCAATCGCTGCCAGCCACTGGTCCAGTGCCTGCAGATACTTTTGATTGCGGTTAACCACGGCTTCAGTTGCCGCGCTGCTTTTTTCTTCAAAGAGCTTCGGCACAAAAAGAGCCACAATAGCGATTGCCCAAGCACAAAGAACCAGTTGCCAATTAAAGGAAAGAATTGCCACACTGACAAAAAAGGCGTAGAGCACATTGTTGACGAAATAATAGATGCTTTGCCAATAATCTTGGTTGATCACCTGCAAATTATTGACCAAGTCATTCTGCAGATCAGCTGTCGGCCACTGATCATTGCTGCCATAGTAGGCCTGCAGCAAATTTTGCCGGTAGCTGTCGCTCGCTGCTTGACTCTGCTGGCTGAACAAGTAGTTGTTTACCGCCAAAAGCAGGTTGCCAAACAAATCCAAAGCTAATTTAAGCAGGGCTAGGCCGAAAAGCCAAGTAAATTTTCCACCAATCAAGCTGTTCAGCTGCGGGCTGATCAAGTACAGACTGTAGGCTGACACAGCTTGAAACAAAACGCTCAGCGCCAGCAATACGGCTGCCCGCGGCCGATTAGCTTTCAGCCACAATTTTAGCAATTTACTCCTCCTTATCCCGCTACAGAAACATTAATCTTCAAGATTGTCCATCCATCAAAATCTATCTGAATAGCATCTTTCGGAATTCGAATTCCAGTTAGAAACATAATTGCGTAGTAACTAGCCATGCCCGCTGCCATTGCTGTTACAGATGAAATTGCAGCCATTGGAAAACTGTTGTCAATTATGCAGTCTTTTGTAATCTGTTCCTTACCTAAAAATTCACTGTAATCTCTTGTTACACCTGGAATTTTAGGATACACATTTGCTGCAGTTGAAGCGTAGCTGCTAAATATCACAGCTTTTTTAGTCTTATTAGCAACTTCATCAAACCAGCTGTCTAATTCTGCTGGTTGATCCATCGAATTTACAATCAGATCAGTTTCAGCATCAATATTCGCTTCGATATCATCCGTACCTGTAATCTTACAATGTACAGTCTCCACATTAACAGTGCTGTCTATCTTCTTTAAGTAATCTGAACATGCCAGTATCTTAGCTTTATTTACATCGCTTTCCACATAAGCAGTTTGTCTCGTGAGATTTGATTCTTCCACTGTATCAAAATCAACCAGTTTTATGTCCTTTACTCCTGCTCTAACCAGGTATTCAGCCATTGCAGATCCAATCCCGCCAACTCCAAACACAGCTACTTTTGCTTTCTGCAATTTTTCTTGGTATATATTTGGATCAACATTGTCCGACGTGTCCATCCATTCAAAGAAGCTGATATTTCTGGAATATTTTGAGTTATCGCTATACGAATTAGTAGTAATTAAGCCTAAAGACCGAAATTTCTCAATTATATTGATCAGTTCTTGATCTGAAATCTTCAAGTCTTTTCTGTCCAGTTCCCCGTTTAAGTATTTAATGACTTTTTCATTCAATTCGGTATCCGGCACTTTTCTGATTAATCCTTTATTCCCGATACCAAATACAATTTGATCTCCATTGATCAGAGGTTGTAAGGTCCTTTTTATACGTAAATCCATGCTTTCTCCTCCATATACAAAAAGCGCCAAACACAATTAGTGCTTGACGCCTCAAAACTAAGCTATCTTGTACCACAGCCCTTACGCCAACCGATTCTATCACTGTTGCTAAATTCAACGCGCATTTTTCACATCTCCTTTCTAATGATTTTATTCACTGCTATTTATGTTGATATTCTAACGCCCTAAAATGAGAAAGTCAATAATTTTTAATGAAAAAATAATCTTGTTTCATTCACTACTTAAACAGCTTGAAAAGAAGCTCACCGATCCCAAAATTGCTGACGTCATGCCCCGTGCAAAGAATGCTGAGACTGCTGGCAGGCGTAATCTCTTTACGGGACAGTCGCTTAGCATTTCTTTCAACCATTTTTTCAAAATTCAAAATTACATTGTCCATGCTTCTGTCTCCTTGCCTGTCAAAGCGGCAACCAGCTGAACTCATCGCCTTGCCGCAGATCTTTCAGCAGGGTCAACAATCCCGCGCTCCCGGTTGAAAAGTCCAAGCTCAGCTTGTAGCCATATTTTCCAGGCGCCAAAATTTCGTCAATGCCCGCGACCAAATACTGATTCAAAGCGGCCAAAGCATAATCCAGCAACGTATAGTCGCCATCGCTTGCCAGGCTTTTAGCCAGCGGAAGCACGCCGCTATAACCCGATACCAGCGTCTCCATGTAGGTGCAATAGGTCAAACAAGACTTTTTCAGCTTATCAAACAAGAGCTGATATCTCTGCTTAAAAGCCGGATCCTCCCTCATGAATTTATGCATCAGCAGGGCCAGGCCGAAGTTCCCGTTTTCCAAATATGGAAGCAGCCTTGCAAAGCCGCGCGATTGATCGCTAATGGTCAAAGTCTCTGCTTCTTCAGCATGGTCCCGCAAAATCCACGAAACGATTTCTTCCGCCGTTTCTTTTTGCCCTAATTGCCAAAAAAGCCAGCTCACGCCGCCCCAGCCTGTCAGCAGGCCAACATCCTCATCCGCGAAATTGGCAAAATCCACCTGCTCCCATCTGCCGGCCAGCTCTTCCGCGATTTTTTCGCTTACTTCCGGGTCCTTTTCCAGCAAGGCCAGGGCAATCCCGGTCAAGCCCGTGGCCAGCGAATTGTCAGTCATATTCAGATCAACTTTTTGTCGCAGGATTTGCCTCATCTGCTTGGCCAAGTCCGGAAAATCCCGCTTATCCAAGACGCTTGCCAAACCAGCCGTTCCGTTGAACAAGCCAATTGCCGCAGACTCTTCCGCAATCTTGATTATCTTCCCTTGATTTCTTTCTACCCAAGCCTGCAGGTCCGTGTTCTGGTCAACTGCCCATAAAATGCCCGCGGCGCCATGAGCTAAGTTCAACAGCTCCATAGGATCAGCATTTTCCTCATATAAATTTGGCACTAATCCTACCTGATCAAAGCGCGAATGCCGCAGGATCCCCCTAGTTAAGCCTTCTTTAAAAAAGTCCACGGTCTGCCGGCTCAGATCTTTCTCTGGAATAGTCAGGGGCTTTTCCAGAAAAATTGGTACGGACGCCTGCACGTTTCCAGCAATTTTCCGTAAAAATTGGACTACATCCTGGCCAAAATAGCCCCCAATCCATTTTTCCTGCTTGGCAATTATATCCGGCGCCAAATCAGCAACTGGAATGACCGGCAGGAAAAGATAGTAGGCAATCCGCGCCAAGGCAAAATCGTCAGCTTCCGCGTAAGTCTTGGCCGCCCGAGAAACAAAGCCAACCGTCGTCAGACCCGGGACATACTTTTCCCTAGCCTTGCCCGCGTTTTCAAGGTCAATCAGGCGGACGTCCCCATCTTCTGTAACCAGGATATTGCTTAAGGACAGGTCGCCAACGGCGAGACCACGGGCGTGAATCTGCTTTAGCAGCTCCTTCAGCTGCTCTAAAATTTTGCTCGCCTTGGCCTTATAGCGGGCCTTTTTTTCAAGATCCCCAACGACAAAAGGAAATTCCGTGGCCAGAAGCTCTTCCAGGCTTTGCCCGGCAATATATTCCTCGGCCAAAAAGTGGTGCCGCCATGAGGTAAAATCGGCCAGATAATTCACCACGCCTGGCAGGTCCGCCAACTGCCGCAAGATTTCAGCTTCATTTTCAACTCTGACAAAGCCATCCTTCAGATTGGCATCCAGGCCTGCTTGCCGGCGCCCTTCCTTTAAAACTACTTTTTTCCCCTCATACAAGGCCAAATACACCCCACCAGCATTGCTGAAGTGCAGGGCTTCTTTGACTTGATACTCCTCTAAAGGGGCGAAAGCTGCCTGCTTTGGAAAAGTATTTTTGCCAAAAATTGGCAGGTCTTTGACAAAATCAGGTTTCTGGTAATAAGGCAGCCGCTGGTCTTCTACTTTGTTTCCAGCCGGGTCATATATTGCCGGCACCCGCTCGCCAGCCGCGTTGACCAGATAAAGCGGCTTAAAGCCGCCATAACGGAAATAAACGTTGCTCTCCTGCCAGTTTTGGTCGCTCAAAATATATGGTCCCAGAGCAAAAGTTTCCGTCAGCTTTTGCAATTCTGCCAGCAGGCAAGCAAATTCCTCCTCGCCGCGCGGGTAAACCGTGATAAATTTCCCGCTTTCGCCGCGGTCAGCGTACTTGGAATTAGATTCAACGTATTGCTCCAGGCTGCTTTGAAACTTGAAAGAAACTTTCTGCTTGATCAGCCACGGCGCTACTGCATCCAGCATCCCCTGGGCCTGCTTAACCGTGGCACTCAAGTGAATCTTCCAGCCCTGGACTGGCAATTCATCTGGTTCATACAGGACGTAATGCCAATTGGCGGTCTTTTTCTCCAGCCAGGCCGCGTCCGGCCGGTCTTTAAGCGTAAAAAAGTGCTCTTCCTTCCCCTTTTGCCTGGTGTAAAAGAGGCTGCCTCTGTTCCGGGCCGCCTCCAAATACTTTATCTGCTCCTCCAACATGCCTGCCTACCTCTTTTCCTTAAGCTGCTGTTCATGAACATAACGGCGGTAGTCGGGAACTTTTTCCAGCAGTTCCTCATGACTGCCGCTGGCAACAACTGTTTTATTCTTGATGAAATAGATCCGGTCGCTGTTGGCGATCGTGGCCAGCCGGTGCGCGATCGTGATCTGGCCGCAGTTCTTGGTCCGCTTCAATCGGTCCAAGGCGGTCATGATGATTTTTTCAGTATCCGCGTCTAAATTCGATGTTGCCTCATCCAAAATCAAAAATTTAAAGTCGCGCAGGCAGGCCCGGGCAATCTGCAGCCTCTGCCTTTGCCCGCCGGAGAGCTGCTTTCCGCTCTCTCCCAGCAAACTGTCTAACCCTTTCGGCAATTTTTTCGCGTATTCCTCCAAACGCACCAGGGCCAAAGCATCCCAAAGCTCCTGATCCGTCACTTTTCTGTTTAAACCCAAAGTCAAATTATCGCGGATGCTCCCCGAGACAATCGTGTTTTCCTGCAGCACGACGCTGAAAAAGCCCCGCCATTGCTCCAGGGAAAAATCCGTGCTTGCCTGGCCGTTTAAGCTGATTCGGCCCGCGTCAACCGGATACAAGCGCGTGATAACGTTGACCAAGGTGGTCTTTCCAGCCCCCGTCGCCCCAACCAAGGCGATTTTTTCACCGCTTCTGATTTCCAAATCGACCTTTTCCAAGACTGGCAGCTCCTGGTAGGCAAAACTGACCTGGTCAAGCTTGAGCAGGCTGTTGCCTTGCGCGACTGCCCGCTGCTCCTTGCCAGCCGTTTCTTCAGCAGCTTCGTTAATGATTTCGCTGATCTTGCGCGTGGCGCCCAGCATTTGCTTTCTGTCAGAATAAAAAAGCGCGACATTGTTGATGGGAGCAATGATTTGAAAAAAGTACATCATAAAGGCCCCCAGGGTCCCAGATGACAGAGAACCGCTTTTTACCCTCAGTGTCCCATAAAGAACGACGGCCATAATCAGGCAAAAAGACAGCAGCGACTGCAAGGGCCCAATCACCGCCGCGATTCGGTCGCTTTTAAGGGACAGGCTGTAGAGCTTGTTGATCTCCCTGGTATTTTTGGCAAAAACGTCCTCTTCCGCCTTGTTCAATTTAACGGTCTTGATCTGCTTGATGCTTTCACTGGTGACCCCGGTCAAAGACGCCAGGCTGCTTTGGGTTTGGTCAGCGATCACTTCGCTGATTTTTCCTAAAGGAACCGTCACCAGTCCGTCAATAGGAAAGACCAGCAGCATGAGCAGGGTCAGCTTCCAGTCCAAAGAGAAGGTGATGAGCATCGTGCCCAAGATGGTCAAGCTGCCCGTAACCACCGCCGGGATCGTTTCGGTCAAAAAGCTTCTCAGCACGTTGACATCGTTGATGATCCGGCTGGTCAAATTGCCGCTGATCTGCTGATCAAAATATTTCTGTGGCAGGCGCAGGACCTGCTTTTGGAGACGCAGGCGCAGCTGGCGGACTTGGCGATCGCCTTCACTGCTGATCAAGTAGTCGCTTATAGTGCTGACCAGGAGATTGCCAATAAGGATCGCCCCGCCCAGCAGCAAGACTTTTTTAGAAAGTCCTGACCAGGCGAACTGCTTAAGGTTGATAAAATGGCGAACCAGCAGGGGCAGATACAAATTCAGCAAACTGGCAATTATGCTCAGCAGGATGCCCCAGAGCAAGCGTGGCGTGATCTTTAGCAGCTTCATGGCTTAACGGATTTTAAACGAAAAGTGGCTGTGGCTGTTTGGGCACATGATGCTGATGTGGCTGTAGGAATTGTGCCAATTCCAATGCTTGCTTCTTGGCTGCTCCAATTCCTTGAAAGCCTGGTTCAGCTCTTTTTCGATCATCAGAATATAATTTCCCATCAGTATTTCCTCCCTTAAGATCTCTAATCTCTGTCCTAATTCAATCATTAAGGCCAAATATTGATATGGATCTGATCACACAGAATACTAATATTGCTGTGACTGCCACCTCTTGTGCTTCGCCGCTTTTTAGCCCGAAGACTTGTAGCAATTCCTTGTAAATTCAATGCTGGATTATTTTCTGTTTGAAAATTTTGAGTATCTGTATTCATAGTTATTTCCTCCCTTAAGATCTATGCCTCTTGTTATATGCCTTTCCAGCCTCCCGCGTAAAAATAATTTTTGAGCGTCGAATTTTTAGCCTTGAGCGTTGCCAGCATTGAACTTTGCCAGACGCTGCTTTAAGATAAATAACAACCGTTCTGTAACACGTGTATTTTCAAGGAAATAAAAAAATGATCAACAGCTTGTTCAACAATCTAGCTTTTAACCCTTACCTTTTCTCGGTCCTTCTGGCCTTTACCCTTGCCCGCCTAAAAAGGTCTGACCTGCTCCTTTATCCTCTCCTGCTACTCCCGGTGCTCTTTGGCTACCAATATGTCCTGGCGGCAATCATTGCCGTTCAATTAATCTCTCAGCTTTTCGCGCGCGGGCAGGGCAAAATCCTGAGCAGACTCTTCTTCTACTATTTGGTCTTGATCCTTTACCCCATCCTGGGTGAGCTCTTCGGCTGGATCGTCCAACTGCTCTTCTACTTTTTTACTCACCACCTGCTTGATCACGTGGCCATTAATTTAGTTTGCTTCCTTCCGGAAATCTTGATCTGCCTGCTCTTTTACTTTTTGAAAAAGCACTTCGCCCTAAATCTGGAAAAAACTGCTGCTGACGTCAAAGGCAATCCCAAGTTTTTAAACTTGCTGGTTTGGATCATTTGGTCCTTCCTGCTGGTCACCTACGCGATTTGGGTCATGCTTGAGGTATTCAATATCGCCCCCTTGGTGGAACTGGGCTTGATGACTATCGTGCTTTTGCTGATCACGGTCCTCTTTTTCAATCTCTACCAGGCGATTCAAGAGAACCAGGAAATTATGGCCACGCGGGTTCAAAAAGCAGAAATCCAGCAGATCCAGGAATATTCCTCCCGCTTGGAAGAGGCGAATATCTCCCTGCGCAAGGCGCGGCATGATTACAAAAACAGCCTCCTGGCCTTAAACGGCTACCTGCTGACCGACGATGTCGCCGGGGCCAGCAAGTACCTTGAAGAACTGGTCGCAGGCAGCAACCGCCTGCAAGAAGCGGCCAACTCAATGACTTTGGAACTAGCCAATCTGCAGATCAAGGAACTGAAATACTTGATCATCGACAAGCTGCAGCAGGCCCAAGACCAAGGCATCAAGACCAGGGTTGAAATCAACAAGCCAATTGCCTCTTTGCCCGTGAATATCGTGAACATCATCCGCTGCGTTGGCATTTTTTTGGACAACGCGATTGAAGCCTGCCAGTCACAGGCAGACGGGCAGATCAGCGTTCTGCTGACCAAATACTCGGGCAACAATTACTCCTTGATCGTGCAAAATACGATTTCCCAGCCAGTTAATCTTGCCCAAGTTCTGAAGCCAAGGGTAACGAGCAAGCAGGACCATGATGGCCTGGGACTTGATAATGTCAACGAAATAGTCAACAGTGACCCTTATTTGTCCTTGGAAATTGAGCAAAGCCCCAGCGAAATTTCATTTGAACTAGTTATTCAGAAGGGATAGAAAAATGCTAGCCATCATCGTTTTGGAAGACAATACCGCTGAACGTGAAATCATTCAGCAAATGATTGAAAACAGAATCCAGATCAACCCGACGCCTGCTGCTTATGATGCCCGTGTCGTCTTGAGTACCGGTGATCCTCACAGCGTATTGGCTTATATCGCGGAGCATCAAGACCTGAACTACCTGGCCTTTTTGGATATTGACCTGAAGACCAGTCTGGACGGCATTGAAGTCGCCAGCCGGATCAAAAATATCGGTATTTTAAGCCAAATCGTCTTTGTTACTGCCGACGCGACGGCCTTGCGGCTAACCATTGAGCGGCACGTTGAGCCATTGGACTATATCACCAAAGACGCGGCTCCCGCGCAAATCCAGCACAGAATCTATGAAACAGTTGATACCGCGTATAAGCGCTACCGACTGACCATGACTTCGGCAAAGCAGACAAGCTATTTTACCTACAGCAAAATCCGCAATTTCGTTGAAAAAATTCCACTTGCTGACCTCTATTACATCAGTATTCAGCCGAAGAAGTACAAGACCTTGCGGGTTTATGCAAAAAATAAGGTCTTCGATTGCCTGGGCACCCTCAAGGATTATGAAAAAAGGTATCCAAGCTTGGTTCCAGCTGACCGGCAAAGCTTGATAAACCTGGATGCAGTGCAAAATTACGATGAAAAAAAGGGCATCGCCTATTTTGATCAAGGCATTGCCCATTCCGTTGCCGTCCGTCGCCGGCGGTCTGTCATGTTGAAACTGAATGCAACAAAAAATGACCTTGCTTAAACAAGGTCATTTTCTTTATATATGCTGACTAGAGGATTCGAACCTCCGACCCCTTCATTACTAGTGAAGTGCTCTGCCAACTGAGCTAAGTCAGCGACTCTTGTGCCTTAACACAGTTATTAATTAAACCATAAAAACGTGTCCTTGACAAGAGCTTTTACCAAAAAAATTGAAATTATCTGTTTTTAACCGTGAATCGGGGCAAAGAAGTAGAAGATTACCGCCAAAATCACCAAGTACGCCACTTGCACGCCGGCCGCGAGCTTAAGTGTCTTTTCCATCCCCTGCATGGCCGGATCCTGCCGTTGGCTGTACAAGTACACCAGTGGCAGCCAGCCCCAAAATGGCAGGACAAAGCTCAAGACCGTGAGCAAGGTCAGCCAGATTGACTTAACTGTTACAACTTTCATTCGTCTCATCTCCTTTTCATTCTATGCCGTAATCATACACCTTTAAAGTTTTTTGTAAATAAAGAATTACATCAAATCAATAAAAGCCTTCCCTGCCCCGCTTTTTGCGCAATAATGTACAATGTTAGCTAAGGAGGTTTTTGCGATGGCATCAACATTAGACTATCTGCGCTGGCGAGGCGATCTGCCTTTTCAAGCTTGCCCTTTCAACAGCCTGGATGCTTCCCTAATGGCATCCCTGGCCTACCTTCCCTTTGACGGCAGCACGGTTGGCCACAGCCTAGGCGAGGTCTGCCAGTCCGTCTACCAGCGAGAGGGCCATGACTGGCAGGGCCTGGACAAAACTGAACTCCTGCTCTTGCCCAAGTCCCCCCGCCTGGCTGACTTGACCGTCCTGGACTGGGTCAACAAGATGGAGATTGAGCCCGAACCCATCCAGTTCAACGCTGGCGCCTTCCGCTTGGACGACCGGACCATCCTGGTCGCCTACCGGGGCACCGACCAGTCCATGATCGGCTGGAGCGAGGACATGGTCATGAATTATACACCGGAAATTACCGGACAAAAGCTGGCCGCTAAATATCTCAACCAGATCGGCCAGGCCTACCCAAATGACCGGATCTATATCACCGGCCACTCCAAGGGGGGCAACTACGCCCACTACGCTTTGGCCTTTGCTGACCCGCAGATTCAAGCCCGGGTCATCAAGTCCTACAGTTTTGACGGGCCTGGCTACCGGCACCAGATTTACGGGACCAGCGGCTTCCAAGACAATATCAAAAAGATGAAGACCTACATCCCGGAAAGCTCCATCGTCGGCTGCATGCTGGACCATACTGAGCGCGTCTTGGTCGTCAAGTGCACCCAGCCAGCACTCAACCAGCACGACCCAAGAACCTGGAGCGTTGGCCGGGACAGCTATGTTTTGGCGCAAGAAGGCCTTACAGCTACAGCCCGGGTGATCCGCCACTCCCTGATCGCCTTCAACCACCAGATTCCCGCGGAAAAAAGAGGGCAGATGTGGTCCGCTCTTTTTGAAGCTTTTGGCAGCCTGGACATCACCAAGATCAAGCAGATCAGCGGTTTTACCGGCACCTACCGTTTTGGCCGGGCATACTTTGCCATGGATCCGGAAATGCGGACTATCTTCCGGCAGATTTTTAACAACATTATTGAAACGACCCGGCAGAGCCTTACCCTGCCCTTCAACAAAAGCGAGGATCCCTACAAGGACCGGCCTAATTTCAATGACTCAAAGAAAGGGCCAATCTTCTTTGAGGCCTACGACATCAAGCAAGAATAACAAAAAGCGCGAATCAGCAACGATTCGCGCTTTTTTGCTGGCTAAAGCAAATTGAAAGATACTGGATAGACCTTTGGAACAAAGTACATGCCGATCCAACGTACAATATACTTGACTGATCCTTCATCCGCGATTAGCGGCGAGATTCTGGCAAATTCCTTTTGAAAGTCCTGGGTTGTCAGCTTCATCGCATCTTCGGCTGAAAAGACCATATCAACCGTCTTCTTCACTAGCTTATCCTCTACCGTAGGATCATTGACCCCCATTTCCAGTAAAAACAAGCTTAGAGAAACGGGGCTTTCAATACTGTCATTCCGCGACAAAGCCATTTCTTGCATGGCCTCAACCAACATCTTGGTTATAGCCGCGTGATTTTCCTCCGTGATCATGCCGTTATACATTGCATGCTCCTCCTTATATGAAAATTTGCTCTATTTTATCAAACAAAAGTACTTAAAAGCAACGCAAATAGGACTCCTCTGCTTTCATCTATCCGGTCTTCGCTAGATTCCCTTCCGACGTCTAGCTAAACTATTCCGGTTTTCTTCTTGAAATTCCTTTTCGGCTTGTTGGGCGATTGCAACCATCAACTCAGTTGTTTTAGACAAATCTATTTCCACATTATGGTTTGTAGAAATAACATTAGTGCGTACCCCTCTATCGGTCTTTTCAGAGTTATATACCATAACACAATCTTTTTCCCTAACATGACTGTACTTTTCTTTAGCCCGTTCAGAAGCAAGGCTCAGCAGACTTCTAGGTGAGTACAGATTAACTTGAAAATCCTTCAATGCGAGCATGAGATCCCGGTCCTCTGTCCTCAGTGCTCGATTGAAGTTGATCGTCTTTGCTTGTCCAACTTTGCTCAAGTCAGTAATAATCAAGGTATCTGCATCTGTAATTTTCTCTAGCTTATCCAATACTGCCAACTTTTCAAATGTATAACCATAGTTTTCGAGACATAGTGGTCGCCTTGGCGTATAACCCTTTTTGAATCGCTTAAAAACTTGACTAGCTGAAATATTCAAATATTTTAGTCCAAGTAAATGCTCAAAATTCTCTTTTTTAAAGCGAACTGGAAGAATTGAAATGCCTCTATCGTCTTTAAAAGCATAGTTTACCCTCATATTCTTTCCAGAAATAGCATCATAGAATTTTACTGCCTTTTGAATAGATTTAGAATATCTATTCAATAAATCTATTTCTTTCTTGTTAGGAAGATGATAGTTTCGAGGAATATCTAAATCTCTGATGTCACCATAATAGCTATTAAACTTAAAGTTTTCCATCTTAAATCCTCTGTGCTAAAATAAATGTAGGTTAACAAATGAGGCAAATCTGACTTCTAATTAACTGCTATCTAAGCAGGATGGGCCGCCCGATACCCGACGCTATGCCGATGTCAAAATGGCGAATTTAACCACTCAGCAGGTAAAACCTGGTCATGCTAAGGCGGCATGAATTTCCTCCCCCTTCAACACGGAGGGTTTTCTTTTTATTTTTGCAAGTTTAAAAAAGAAGTGCGTTTTTTGCGCACTTCTTTTTCTTTTCCCCCTACCCCTGGGCCTCATGGCCTGGGTCCAGGTTGGAGAAGCGGTTGTAAGGCTTGGAGAACATCAGCTTGGCTGATCCCCGCCGGCCTGACCGGTTCTTTTCAATAATAACTTCAACTTCAACGTTTTCCGGATCGTCCTTCGGTTCCTCACCGTCGTCATCCTCATCCCGGTAATAGTCGTCCCGGTAGAGGAAGCCAACGATGTCGGCGTCCTGTTCGATTGACCCGGATTCCCGCAAGTCTGACAAAATTGGCCGCTTGTCCTGCCGCTGCTCAACTGACCGCGACAACTGCGACAGGGAAATTACCGGCACGTGCAATTCCTTGGCCATCTTCTTGAGCTGGCGGGAGATCGCGGAAACTTCCTGCTGGCGGGACTCAGTCTTTGGCCCTTCAATCAGCTGCAGGTAGTCGATCACGACCAAGCCCAGGTCGCCCCGCTCCTTTTGCAGGGCCAGGCACTCGGCCCGGATTTCGCTGATCTTGATCCCCGGCGTGTCATCGATATAAATCGGAGCATGCCGCAAGACATTCCCCGCCATTTCCAGCTGTTTCCACTCCTTTTGGTCCAGGATCCCCGTTCTGAGGTGCTGGGAGTCGATCAGGCCCGTTGAGGCCAGCATCCGCTGCACCAGCTGCTCACCAGACATTTCCAGGGAGAAGACCGCTACCGGCTTTTTCTCAGTAACGCCCACATTCTTGGCGATGTTCATGGCAAAAGAGGTCTTCCCGACACCCGGCCGGGCCGCCAAAATGATCAATTCGTCATCATGCAGCCCCGTCGTCATCTCGTCCAGGTAGGCAAAACCCGTCCGTAGACCCGTAACCGCGTCCTGGTTCTGAGCATTATTTGAAATCTGCTCCAAGGCCCCGGCAACCAGGTCCTCAATCTGGTGAAAACCCCCGCTCCCCTTTTCATTGGAGACGTTCATGATCTCATTTTCAGCGTTGCTGAGGATCTCATCCACGCTGTCAGACCCTTGAATGGCACTGGAGATGATCTTCTGGCTGGCGTTGATCAGGTTGCGCAGCTGGGCCTTCTGGTGAACGATGCGGGCATAGTCCTTGGCGTGAAAGGCAGTTGGCGTTGCCAGCAAAAGCTCTGACACGTAGGCCATGTCGCCCAGTTCTTCCAATTGTCCCCGCCGCTTGAGCTCCTCTTGCAGGGTAACCAGGTCGATTGACCTGCTCTCGTCATAGAGGGCCAAAAGGGCGCTGTAGACCAGGCGGTTGGCATGTTCATAAAAATCAGTCGGCTCTAAGACCGAGCTAACTTCGTTGATGACTTCGGGATCAATGAAAATCGCCCCTAAAACGGCTTTTTCAGCAGCAGAATCATGCGGGATCTGCTGCGTGACAAGATTATCCATCAATCACGGCTTCTTTCAGCTTCTTAATTTTCTTGGGTAACGTGGACCCGGACCTTTGATTCAACACCCTTGAAGAGCTTGACTGGCACATTAGTGTAGCCCAGAACCTTGATTGGTTCCCGCAGTTCCAGCTTGTGCTTGTCCAGCTTGATGCCGAACTGCTTGTCCAGGCCTTCGATGATCTTCTTGCTGGAGATTGAACCGAAGAGGCGGGAGTCGCTGCCGGCCTTGGACTTCAGTTCAACCATAGTTTCGTCAGCTTCCAGCTGCTTCTTGATCTCTTGGGCAGCTGCCTTTTGCGCTTCGTATTCAGCCTTTTCGTTGGCTTCCACCCGCTTCAGGGTGTTCAGGTTGCCCTTGTTGGCTTCCTTGGCCAGCCCCCGCTTGATCAGGTAGTTTTGGGCGTAGCCGTCTGGCACGTCCTTGACCTGGCCCCGCTTGCCTCTGCCCTTAACGTCTTGCATAAAAATAACTTTCATCTTTCATAGCTCCTTTTCTTCTTTAACTGTTTTCTTCCAGATATTCGTCAATGGCCGCCAGCAAGCGCTGACAGGCCTCTTCCACCGTCACGTCCTTGATCTGGGTCGCCGCGTTGGACAAGTGGCCACCCCCGCCCAGCTTCTCCATGATCACCTGGACGTTGATATGACCCATCGACCGGGCCGAAATTCCGACCTTGTCGCTGCTTCTTCTTGTGATGGCAAAAGATGCCGACACCCCTTCCAAATCCAGGGCCGTGTCGGCTGCCTGGGCGGTCAGGATCGGGTCGATCACCTTGTCCTCCGGCCCCTGCATGACCGCCATCTTCGGCCGCAGCATCTGCAGGCTGGCCACCAAGTGGCTCTTGACCAGGAAGCTGGAAATGTCTTCCTTCAAAAGCTCGCTGACCACCGAGGAGTCCGCCCCGATCGACCGCAGGTAGCTGGCCGCGTCAAAGGTTCTGGTCCCCGTTCTGAGGGAGAATTCCTTGGAGTCGACCGTGATCCCGGCCAGCATGGCCGTGGCTTCCAGGTTGGTCAAGACCCGGTTGTCCTCAGCTGGCTGCTGGTATTCGACCATTTCCGTCACCAGTTCGCTGGCTGAGGAAGCATATGGCTCCACGTAGGTCAGCATCGGGTTCTCCGGGAATTCTTCCCCCCGCCGGTGGTGGTCGATTACCACGATCCGGTTCTTCAAGCGGTCATAGAGCTTCTGGTCATAAGTGATGGAGTACTTGGAGTGGTCCACCATGACCAAAAGGGAGTTGTCCGTCACGACCGCGTTGGCCTCATCCGGGCTGACAAACAGGTCCAGCTGGGGGTCAGCCGCCTGCATCTTCTTGACCAGGCGGTCAACGTCATAGTTGCAGTGGGCCGTGTCCAGCAAAAAGTAGGCCTTGACCCCGTGCAGACGGGCGATCTTGACGACCCCGATCCCGCTGCCGACAGAGTCCATATCAGGCCGCTGGTGCCCTTGGACGAAGACCTGGTCAACATCCTTGAAGAGCTCGCCCAAGGCCTGGGAAACCATTCTGGCCCGGACCCGGGTGCGCTTTTCCATTGGGTTGGACTTGCCCCCGTAGAAGCGGGCCACCTGGCCCAGTTCCCTAAGAACTACCTGATCCCCGCCCCGGCCTAAGGCCAGGTCCAAGTTGGCCTGGGCCTGGTTGGCGATCTTTCTCAGTGACTCGCCCCCGTAGGCAATCCCGACCGACAAGGTCAAAGGAGTGTTGTTCCGGCTGGTTTCCAGGCGGATCTTGTCCAAAACTGAGAACTTGTCTTCTTCCATGGCTTCCAGGTCCTGCAAGTGGGCCAGAAGCAAAAAGTGGTCCTCATCGATCCGCTTCAGGTAGGCCTTGAACTTCTTGGCATAGTCGTTCAAGGTCGTCTGCAGGTAGGTGCTGGTTCTGGCCAGTTCCTGGTCGTGCATCCGCTCGCTGAGCTCGTCGTAGTTGTCGACAAAAATCTGGCCGATAGCCAGGCGCTCAGCCCGGTACTTGTCAGCCAAGTCAGCATAGCGGGTAATGTCGAGCAGATAAATGACCCCGATGCTGTCTTGGACGACCATTTCAAATTGGTGGTCCCCCCACTTGACCACCTTGCTTTCAGAAGTCTGGGCCTCAAGGGCTTCTTCAACCAGCTTGCCCAGCTTCCGGTCGACTGCCGTAATCGTCTTGCCGATGGCGTCCTTGTCGCCCAGATAGAGCTGCAGGTAGGGGTTGACCCATTGGATGTGCCGGGATTCGTCGTAAAGGAGGATCCCCAGCGGCATCTTGATCATGGCCTCCTGCTCCCCCCGCTTGATCCGGTAGGAGAGGTTGGCCGCGTAATTGTTGGTATTTTTCGCGAGAATGTAAACGCCGAAAACGACCCAAAAGACATCCACGATCAGGACCAGCAACAGCGCCACCCCGAAGATCCGGTTGATGAAGAAAGCCACAACCGTGCTCAGCACCGTCAAGAAGGCGACGCTTGAGAAGGCAATGATCAATCTGGAATCCCGGACGAATTCTGGCAATTCAAGTTTGCGTAAAAAGTTTTTCATAAAATTCTTCCACATCTTTAAAGCAGACTAAACTATCTCCATTATAACCTATTGCCGGCCGCCACAAAACAGAAAAGAAAAAGAGACCGGGAGGAGTCCAGCTCCTTTCGGTCTCTTTATTTGCTTATTGATCCTGCTGCTTAGTCTTCAGCTACGAATGGCAGAAGGCCCATAATCCGGGCTCTCTTGATAGCGTTGGCAACCTTGCGTTGGTTCTTAGCGCTAGTACCAGTGACACGACGTGGCAAGATTTTACCTCTTTCTGAGATAAAACGTTTCAACAGATCAACATCCTTGTAGTCTACGTAGTCGATGTGGTTGGCTGCGATAAAGTCAACCTTGCGGCGACGACGACCACCTCTTCTTTGTTGAGGCATGTCTTCAGATCCTTTCTTGTGTAATTTTAAAATGGAAGATCGTCATTTGAGACGTTGATTGCACCGTCAGAGCTGTCGAACGGGTTGGCATTCGTATCTCCGCCGGCAAAGCCGTCTTTCTTGTTATCTTCATTGAATCCGGCATTAGCAGCCCCGTTTGATTGGGCTGGGTTGCCGAAGGCGTTATTGCCAGCATAGCCGCTGCCGCCGCCAAATCCGGAGTTGAAGCCGGAGTTTTGGCTTTGACCTTGGCCGTAGCCGCCAAACCCGCCGTTTTGCTGACGGCTTTCACGCTCGCGGCGTGATTCGAGCAGTGAGAAGTTGTCCACGAGGACTTCTGTCACGTAAACTCTTTGGCCGTCCTTGTTATCATAGTTTCTGGTCTGGATCCGGCCCTGGATGCCCACCAAACTGCCCTTGCTGGTGAAGTTGCAGAAATTCTCCGCAGCCTTGCGCCAAATCACGCAGCTGATGAAGTCCGCTTCTCTCTGGCCTGATGCATTGGTAAACTGCCGGTCAACGGCTAAAGTGAACGTAGCAACCGAGATGCCGCTCCCAGTAGTACGTAATTCAGGATCACGTGTTAAACGGCCAACAAGTACAACATTATTGATCATACTTATTTCCTTCCTATTCCTGTATTACGGAAAACTACAATTACTTGTCTAACTTGACAGTCATTGAACGCAGAACTGAGTCGTCGATCTTGCTCAAACGGGCAAATTCGTTGACAGCAGCAGCGTCGTCAGCAGTGAAGGTCATGATGTAGTAACTACCTTCACGATACTTTTCGATTTCGTATGCGAAACGACGCTTGCCCCAGTCCTTAGCTTCAACCATTTCACCACCATTGTCAGCGATCACCTTAGTGTACTTGTCAATAATGGCCTTCTTTGCTTCATCGTCAACGTCTGGCTTGATGATGTAAGTAATTTCGTACTTGGTTGTCATAGACTATTGCACCTCCTTTTGGACTAAATGGTTCTTGCTAAAATCAAGAACAAGGAGTAATTGATCTAATTACTCGCAATGCCTAATTTTAGCACAAAATAAAAAAATTACCAAACATTTTTTACACGTGATCCGGGATTTTCTTCCCACTAACTATTACGCCAAAAATGCTGGTAATTTTTTATTTTATCTTACTTTTTTGTTTTTGCTTCTTAGGCTTCCGTTTCCGGCTCGCTTTCAGCTTCGTCTTCGTCTTCAGCCGGTACGACTGCCATGCTTGCCACGGCATTGCCGTCAGCTACCTTGATCAGGCGAACGCCCATAGTTGACCGGCCAGTCTGGGAGACATCGCTGGTCTTGAAGCGGATCATGATCCCGTCAGTGGTGATCAGCATGATGTCGCTTTGCCCGTCAACCACGGCCACGCCAGCCAGAGGACCGTTCTTTTCGCCGATCTTGGCGGTCTGGATCCCCTTGCCGCCCCGGCCCTTGACCGGGTATTCGCTGGCCGCGGTCCGCTTGCCGTAGCCCTTTTCAGAGATGGTCAGAACTTCATCTTCCGGCTTTAAGATCCCGGAGCCAACCACGTAGTCGCCTTCGCGGAGGTTGATCCCCCGGACGCCGGCCGCGCTTCTGCCCATGGCCCGGACGTCGTCTTCATTGAAGGTCACGGCGTAGCCCTGGTGGGTGGCAATCAAAATGTTCTGCTGACCGTCAGTGGTCAGAACGTTGGACAGTTCGTCGCCGTCCTTCAAGGTCAAGGCAATCAGACCGTTGGTCCGGATGTTTTCAAATTCCTTGATCTTGGTCCGCTTGACCGTCCCAAGCTTGGTGATGAAGAAGGCGTAGTCGTCTTCATGCCCTTGCGGCACGCTGACCACGGTCTGGATGTGCTCTCCCTTCTCCAGCTGCAGGAGGTTGACGATTGGCAGGCCCTTGGCGCTTCTGCCGTATTCCGGGATTTCGTAGGCCTTCTTCATGTAGACCTTGCCCTTGTTGGTGTAGAAGAAGAGGTAGTCGTGGGTGCTTGAGTAGAGCAGGTGCTCGATGAAGTCGCCCTTTTGGACGCCCATCCCCTTGATCCCCTTGCCGCCGCGGTTCTGGGTCTTGAAGTCGTCGATCAGCATCCGCTTGACATAGCCCTGGTGGGTCAAGGTCAAAAGGACGTCTTGTTCTTCGATCAAGTCTTCGTCTTCGATCGTGACCACTTCGCTGGCCGTGATCTGGGTCCGGCGCTTGTCGCCAAAGCGCTTCTGGATATCCAGCAGCTCGTCGTAGATGATCTGGTCGATTCTTTCCGGCTTGGCCAGAATGTCCTTGTAGTCAGCAATCTTGACCAAAAGCTCCTGGTATTCGCCTTCGACCTTGTCTCTTTCCAAACCGGTCAGGCGGACCAGACGCATGTCCAGGATGGCCTGGGCCTGGCGGTCGTCCAGGTCAAAGCGGCTGATCAAGCCCGCCTTGGCGATGTCGCTTGATTCAGAGTTCCGGATCAGGCTGACGATTTCGTCGATATGATCCAGCGCTACCCGCAAACCTTCCAGGATGTGGGCTCTGGCTTCAGCCTTTTCCAAGTCGAACTTGGTCCGGCGGGTGATTACGTCTTCCTGGTGGGCCAGGTAGTACTGCAGCATCTGCTTCAAGGTCAGGAACTTCGGTGCCCCGTCCACGATCGCCACCATGTTCATGGCGAAGTTGGACTGCATCTGGGTTTCCTTGAAGAGGTTGTTCAAAACCACGCTGGCGCTGGCATCCCGGCGCACGTCAATCGTGATCCGCATCCCGCTCTGGTCGGATTCATCTCGGACCCCGGTAATGCCGTCGATAACCTTGTCGCGGGCCAATTCAGCAATCTTCTGAACCAATTCAGCCTTGTTGACCAGGTAAGGAATCTCGCTGACGATGATTCTTTCCCGCCCGCTCTTTTCCGTTTCGATTTCGGTCTTGGCCCGGACGACGATATTGCCCTTGCCAGTTTCATAAGCGTGCAGGACCCCGCCCCGGCCCATCAAGATCCCACCGGTTGGGAAGTCCGGCCCTGGGATGGCCTTCATCAGTTCCTTGGTCGTCACGTCCGGGTTCTTCATCAGCATGTGAATGCCGGAAATGACTTCAGACAGGTTGTGCGGCGGAATGTTGGTGGTCATCCCGACCGCGATACCGCTGGAACCGTTGACCAGAAGGTTAGGAATTCTGGCTGGCAGGACGGTCGGTTCGTTTTCCGTGTCGTCGTAGTTTCTCTGCCAGTCAACCGTGTTCTTGTTGATGTCGCGGAGCATTTCCACGGCAATCTTGCTCATTCTGGCTTCAGTGTAACGCATGGCAGCCGGCCGGTCACCGTCAACGGAACCGAAGTTGCCGTGCCCGTCTACCAGCATGTAGCGGTAGGCAAAGTCCTGGGCCATGTGAGCCATGGCCAGGTAAATGGAGGAGTCGCCGTGCGGGTGGTACTTACCCATGACGTCCCCGACGATTCTGGCACTCTTCTTGTAAGGCTTGTCTGGAGTCACGCCCAGCTCGTTCATCCCGTACAGGATCCGCCGCTGGACCGGCTTCAAGCCGTCGCGGACGTCTGGCAAAGCACGCGCCACGATGACGGACATGGCGTAGTCCAAGAAGGAGCTCCGCATCGTTTGCGTCAGATCGACATTTCTGATCCGCCGGTCTTGTCCTTGATTTTCGTTATCCATTCCTACCTCCCATTAAGCATCCAAGTTTTCAACATATTGGGCATTGTCTTCGATGAACTTCCGCCGCGGGCCAACTTCGTTGCCCATCAGCATTTCAAAGACTTCATCCGCGTCCTTGGCGTATTCCGGGTCTACCCGGTCCAGGCGGCGGTTTTCTGGGTCCATGGTCGTCTCCCACAATTGTTCAGCGTCCATTTCCCCCAGCCCCTTGTAGCGCTGCACGATTGGCTTCGGGCTTGGCTGCAATGACCCAAGGTAGTCGTGGAGTTCTTCGTCAGTGTCCAGGTACTTGATCAGCTTGCCCTGGCGCACTTGGTACAGAGGCGGACGGGCGATGTAAACGTAGCCCTTGTCGATCATCGGCCGCATGTAGCGGTAGAAGAGAGTCAAGAGCAGGGTCCGGATGTGGGCCCCGTCGACATCGGCGTCAGTCATGATGATCAGCTTGTGGTAGCGGGCCTTGGAGACGTCAAAGTCTGCCCCAAAGCCAGTCCCCAGGGCCGTAAACAAGGTCCGGATTTCCTGGTTGGCCAGGATCCGGTCCATTGAGGCCTTTTCCACGTTCAGGATCTTCCCCCGGATTGGCAGAATGGCCTGGGTCAGCCGGCTCCGCCCTTGCTTGGCGCTGCCGCCGGCGGAGTCCCCTTCGACGATGAAGAGTTCGGAGATGTTCGGGTCATTTGAAGTGTTGTCGGCCAATTTGCCTGGCAGGTTGGCGATTTCCAGGCCGGACTTCTTCCGGGTAACTTCCCGGGCGCGCTTGGCGGCAACTCTGGCTCTTTCGGCCAATTGCCCCTTTTCCACGATCTTGCGGGCTACCTGCGGGTTTTCCATCAAGAAAGTGGAGAAGGTTTCAGAGAAGGCCCGGTCAACGGCAGTTCTGGCGTCGGAGTTGCCCAGCTTGGTCTTGGTCTGCCCTTCAAACTGCGGGTTCGGGTGCTTGACGGAAATCACGGCCGTCATCCCTTCCCGGATGTCCTCCCCAGACAGGTTGTCGTCGTTTTCCTTCAAGATCTTGGCCTTGTGGGCGTAGTCGTTGACCACCCGGGTCAAGGCTGTCTTGAAGCCCGCCTCGTGCATCCCGCCTTCATAGGTGTGGATGTTGTTGGCAAAAGTCATCAAAGTCGTCTTGTAGCCGGTCGTGTACTGCAGGGAGACTTCAACGTCGATGCCCTCGTACTTGCCTTCCACGTAGATTGGCTCGTCAAAAAGCACCTCCTGGCCCCGGTTGAGGAAGGAGACGTATTCCTTGATCCCGCCTTCGAAGTGGTAGACGTCGGTTTCCGCCGTATCCTTGCGCTTGTCAGTGAAGGTCAGCTTCAGCCCCTTGTTCAAGAAGGCCAGTTCCCGGATCCGGTTCTTCAAGATCTTGTCGTCAAAAACCGTGGTTTCCGTGAAGATGTTCGGGTCCGGCCAGAAGTGGACGATGGTCCCGTGTTCAGTCAAAGGCACGGTCCCGACTTCCTTCAGCTCTTCAACGACCCGGCCGTGGTCAAAGGCAATGTGGTACTTCTTGCCGTCCCGCATAACCGTCACGTTCAGCTTGGTGGACAGGGCGTTGACAACTGAAGCCCCGACCCCGTGCAGACCACCGGAAACCTTGTATCCGCCACCGCCGAACTTACCACCGGCGTGCAGAACCGTATAAACGGTTTCAACGGCTGGCCGGCCGGTCTTCTTTTCGATGTCGACCGGGATCCCCCGCCCGTCGTCTTGAACAGTCACGCTGTTGTCTTCGTTGACGGTGACTTCGATCTTGGTCGCAAAGCCCGCCAGGGCTTCGTCGATCCCGTTGTCGATGATTTCCCAGACCAGGTGGTGCAAGCCTTGGGAGCTGGTTGAGCCAATGTACATCCCCGGACGCTTGCGTACGGCTTCCAGGCCGCCAAGGACTTGAATCTGGCTGGCATTGTACTTGTCAGCTTCTTTTTCAAACTGCTTGGCCTTCTTCAATTTGTTATCTTCGTCTGCCATTTAATCCTTCCTCTTTTTCTATAATTTGGCCGGAATGGATGTAAAAAATTCGCGGCTGTTTGACTATTTCCTGGGAAATACCATCCAGATCGGTTGTCGTAATAAAAGTCTGGGTTTGACCATGGATGAAATTGAGCAGGGCCGCCTGGCGGTTCTGGTCCAGTTCGCTCATCACGTCGTCCAAAAGCAGGATCGGCTCTTCTCCCGTCAGCTGCTTGATCAGCTGGATTTCCGCCAGTTTCAGGCTGAGGGCAATGGTCCGCTGCTGGCCCTGAGAGGCAAACAGGTGGGCATTCTTGCCGTCCAGCTGAAATTCCAGGTCGTCGCGGTGGGGGCCCAGCTGGGTCGTGGCCCGTCTGAGCTCATCGTCAGCGATCTGGTCAAAGCGGTCCAGCAGCTTCTGCTTGATCTGGGCCGGCTGGTCTTCATCCGTAATTTCCTTGGCTGAGGGCCGGTAAAGGACCCGCAGCTCTTCTCTTTGCCCGCTGATGGCCCGGTAGGCCTCGGCCGCGTAACGGTTGAGGTCGGCCAAATAGCGGTAGCGCCGCCAGATCAGTTCACTGGCCGCGGTGGCCACCTGCTCGGTCAAAACCCCGAGCAGAACCTGGTCACTGGCCTGCCGGCGAGCCAGCTGCTTGAGATAGTTGTTTCTCTGCTGGAGCAGCTGCCGATACTGGCTGGCGAAATAGAGATATTCCGGGTTGATCTGGCCGAATTCCAGGTCCATGAAGCGCCGGCGCAAAGAAGGGGCCCCCTTCACCAGTTCCAGGTCTTCCGGAGAAAAGAGGATGGCGTTAAGGTGGCCCACATACTTGGAAAGCCGGGCCTGCTCGACCCGGTTGACCCAGGCGCTCTTGCCCTTCTTGCTGATGACGATGCGCAGGTCAAGGTCCAGCTGGCGCTTGTGGACCCGGCCAGCCAGGCTGGCAAAGTCCTGGCCGAAGGCAATCATCTCCCGGTCATTGCTGGTCCGATGGGACCGGCTGAGGGCCAGAAAGTAGATTGCTTCCAGCAGGTTGGTCTTGCCCTGGGCATTTTCACCCAGAAAAACGTTCACGTGCGGGTCAAATTCCAGGTCAAGGGGAGCCAGGTTGCGGAAACCGCTCTGCTTAAACCGGCCCAGGTACATTAAAGCCCCTGAACCAGCTCGTATTCCTTGCCGGCAATGGTCAAGCGGTCACCAGGATAGAGCTTCCTGCCCCGGCGGTCGTCTTCTTCCCCGTTGACTTGGGCTGGATTGTCCTTGAGGTACCACTTGGCCTGCCCGCCCGAGGAAACGATACACTCATCTTTCAAAAATTGACCGAGGGTGATGAATTCACCATTAATCGCAAAAGTTTCGATAGTCTTCACCTTCAACAATGTAAAACTAAAACTAGTATTCCACTTATAAATTATAGTCTTTTTTCCAAGGAAACTCAATCAAGAAGGCCATTTTTAGGGCCTCTGAGCGCTCATTTGCCTATTTAGTATCGTGGTACATAAAGCAAGTATTCTGGGCTAAAAGCCGTAAAAAACGCTTGTATGAAAAAATGGTCGAAAAAAAGCCACTCCGGAGAGTGGCTTTTGTAAATTATTGGCAGTCTGTTTTAGAAAGTTCGGATTGGAGTGATCAGCTGGACGAATTCGATTGACTGGTCATTTGGCACGACCGTGAATGGCCGCAGGCTTTCCGTGAAGTTGATGATGACCGAGTCAGTTACTGAGGCCCGCAGGGCAGCGGCCATGTAGTCCGGGTTGAAGGAAATGGTCAAGTCCCGGCCAGTTAGGCTGCTGAAGCCGACTTCTTCTTCAATCTTCCCTACTTCTGGTGAATTACCGGAAACCAGGACGGTTTGGTCGGCCACGTTCAGCGTCATTTGGACAGCGTTGGTCCGGTTGGCGTGCGTCAAGAGGCTGGCCCGGCTCAAAGTCTGCATCAAGTCAGAAACTCTGAACTGGACGCTGGTCGTTGATTCAGTTGGCAAAAGTCGGTCAACGTCCGGGTAGGCTCCTTCCAAAAGGCGGGTGTAGAAGGACAGGTTTTCAAATTCAAAGCGGATCTGGCTGTCGCCCAGGTAAACCTTGATGTCCTGGTCAGCGTCGCCGATGATCTGAGCCAGTTCCTGCAGGTTCTTGCCCGGGATGATCAGGGACAGGTCTTCGCTTGGGCCGGCTTCAACGTCGACGATTCTTTGGGACAGGCGGTGGGAGTCAGTAGCCACGGCCTTGATCTGCCCGTTCTTGAAGCTGAAGTTGACCCCGGTCAGAGTTGGCCGGCTTTCTTCGGTAGATACGGCGAAAACAGTCTGGGTGATCAATTCCCGCAGGGTCTTGGACGGCAGACTGAAGGAAGTTCCGGCAATTTCCGGCAGGCGCGGGTAGGCGCTGGCATCCAGGCCGTTGATGGTGTAGTCAGCCTTGTCAGAGGTGATCTGGATCTGGTTGCCTTCCTTGACTTCGAAAGTAAATTCCCTGCCCGGCAACTTGCGGACAATTTCGCTGAACAGGTGGGCGGTCACGACAATAGAGCCGGTTGATTCAACCCGCAGGTCATCAGAAACCGGCTGGTTCAATTCAATGGAAATATCGGCATTGCTGCCTGTCATGATCAATTCAGTTTCGGTCAAGTCCAGCTTGATCCCACTCAAAATTGGAATCTGGGCTCTTGAGGAAACTGCCTTTAAAACGGAATTCAAGTCATTGATAAAAAGATTGCGCTGTACAGTAAATTTCATCTGATCCTCCTTGGTTAGTTTGCTGCTCTCTTTATTTAATTATTTATTATATAGATAGTTGTAGTAGTAGGTCCTGTGAATTCTGTTGATAACTAACCGGAAGCCCGGTAATTCGGACTTTTGCCAGTTGAAAACTTGTGGATAAATCAAGGACTTGTCCACAAGTTATCAACGGACCTATCTTTCCAGCATCTGCCGCAGGTCGGAAACAGCGGACTTGATTTCAGTGTCCGTTTTGATCTGCCGGGCGATTTTGTCGCAGGCATGCATCACGGTCGTGTGGTCCTTACCCCCGAATTCCTGGCCGATTTTCGGCAGGCTGGCGTCGGTGAGCTCGCGGGACAGGTACATGGCAATCTGGCGTGGGATGACGATCTGCCTTACCCGCTTCTTTCCTTTAAGGTCCGGCACTGAGGTCTGGAAGTAGTTGGCCACGACTTCCTGGATCTTGGAAATCTGCAGTCCCCTGCTCTTCTGGACCAGCTTGAGGTCAGCTAAAGCCGACCGGGCTAAGCCAATGTTGATGTCCTGCTTTTGAATGGTGGCCTGGGCCTGGACTTTGACCAGGGCCCCTTCCAGCTCCCGGATATTAGTATCGACCTGACTGGCCACGTAGTCCAGGGTGCTTTCATCGATCTCCAGGCCTTCGGATTCAGCCTTCTTGCGCAGGATGGCGATCCGGGTTTCCAGGTCTGGCGGGGTGATTTCAACCTGCAGTCCCCAGGCAAAACGCGAGACCAGCCGCTCGGACAGGTCGGGAATTTCCGTTGGCAGCCGGTCACTGGTCATGACGATCTGCTTTTGATCATTATAGAGAGTCTCAAAAGTATGGAAGAATTCTTCCTGAATCCCTTCCTTCTTGGCGAAGAACTGGATGTCGTCGACCAAGAGCAGGTCAGCAGTCCGGTATTTCTCCCGGAACTTGTCCTGGGTCTTGTTCTTGATGGAATTGATGAAGTCGTTGACAAAAGTCTCACTTTGAATGTAGACAACCTTGGCATCTGGTCTTTCCGCCAGCATCTGGTGGCCGATCGCCTGCATCAAGTGGGTTTTACCAAGGCCCACGCCCCCGAAGATGAACAAGGGGTTGTAGAAGGTCCCCGGGTTGTCGGCAACCGCCAAAGCGGCCCCGGCAGCCAGTTTGTTGCCCTCGCCTTGAATGAAGTTTTCGAAGGTGTACTTCTCGTTTAAGCGCAGGTCCTTGGTGAATTCCCGGCCCTGCGGCCGGGCTTTCTCGGGCTTGGCCTGCGGCTGGGGCTCCAGCATTCTTTCGCTGCTGGCTGCCGGGCCGTTCTTAACGACGAAAACCGGGTAGATGTCGATTCCCGCGTAGGCATAAGCCGACTGGATCAGGTTAGCGGAGATGTTTTGCTCCCAATACCCCTTTGCCACGGGGGTTTGGACGGAGATTACCAATTCATGGGTGTCCTTGTTGAAGGAGACGGGCTTGGTGTTTTTGAACCAGGCATTATAGGATACTTCGTTAAATTCGGACCGCATTTCAGCGTTGAAGCTATCCCAGAATTTTTCTAAATCGAACAAAAAACATTCCCTCCAAAAAATTTTTTAGCAAAATTATTTTAGCATTTACTGACCAGGTTTTCCACAGGTGGAAGAAAGAAATCCAGAATCCACAGGCTGTGGACAAGAAATAAAAAGATGACTGTGAACTCTGCTGATAATTTTATCAAAATCGGCCAAAAGTGGATAAGTCCTGTGGACAACTTTTCTTAGAGTGGCAAAAGGAGAGCCCACTTTTGACCAGACATATCCACAGGGTGTTGAAAAAGTTTTTGACAGGGTGTGGACTGTGGATAAGTCTGCAAAAAAGCCTGTTGATTGCCGGGAAAAAATTTTTTCGCGGTCTGCTTTCTGTCCACAGGCGGGGGATTAGCTTCAGGCAGTCTAAGGAAAAAATCGGGCAAGTTTGCAAGAAAAAGCTTGGTTTTTTTTGATTTCCGTGCTATTCTAGATAAGAAATTGTGCACGTAGCACTAAAAAATGGAGGTGCAAATATATGTCAACTAAGAGAACTTACCAACCTAAGAAGCGTCACCGTTCACGCGTTCACGGCTTCATGAAGCGTATGGCTACAAGCAACGGCCGTAAGGTATTGGCTAGACGCCGTGCAAAGGGTAGAAAAGTATTATCTGCTTAAGCCACTGAATCCCAGTGGTTTTTTTAATTTGCAAGAGTGTAAAGAGCTTTGAGAAAGTCATATCGAGTTAAATCTGAACAGGATTTTCAGACCGTCTTTGAAAATGGCGAATCAGTTGCCAACCGGGCTTTTGTGATCTATGTCCTGCCTAGAAAGCAGAATAAGCATTTTCGCGTCGGCATCTCTGTCGGCAAGAAGGTCGGTCACACGGCCGTCGTGCGCAACCGTCTCAAGCGCTACATCAGGGCGGTGCTGACCGAGAACCGGGATCGGATTAAGCCGGACCTGGACTTCTTGGTGATTGCCAGACCCTACGCTCGCGATTTTGATTGGGAAAAGACGCGGGAAAACCTGCTTCACGCGCTGAACCTGGCCCACGTCATTGAAGAAGAGCCAAATAAAGAGGAAAAATAGTGAAGGACATTTTATCGAAGAAGAGTACCAAGCGCCTTCTGGCCGCTCTGGCACTGGTGACGGTTTTTGCCCTTGTTCTGAGCGGCTGCGCTTCGCAGACCACCCAGAAGCCAACGCCGATCTCCCATAATTCCAGCAACTGGTGGGATGCCTGGGTAGTTTACTACCTCTCCCAGTTCGTGCTTTGGATTGCCAAAGTCTGCGGGGGCAGCTACGGCTGGGCCATCATCATCTTTACGGTTATCATCCGGGTGATCCTCCTGCCTTTGAACGCGGTGCAGATCAACAGCACCAGAAAGATGCAGGAGATCCAGCCGGAACTGAAGGCCCTGCAAGAGAAGTACTCCAGCAAGGACCTGGAGACCCGGAACAAGCTGAATGAAGAAACGCAGAAGCTTTACAAGGAAGCGGGCGTCAATCCTTACGCCGGCTGCCTGCCGATGGTCATCCAACTGCCGGTTATGTGGGCCCTGTACCAGGCCATCTGGCGGACGCCAGAGCTGCAGAACGGTAAATTCTTGTGGATGGACCTGGGCAAGCCAGACCCATACTACATCCTGCCGGTTTTGGCAGCGGTATTTACCTTCCTGTCCTCATATATCGCGACTCTGTCGGTGCCTAAGTCTTCCCAGACCACGATGACCAAGGTCATGAGCTATGCCATGGCGATCATGGTCGGGATCTGGGCCATCGTCTTCCAGTCCGCGATCTCCCTTTACTGGGTGATCTCCAACCTCTTCCAGGTTGGCCAGACCCTGGTCCTGCAGAACCCATTCAAGTACCGCAGGGAACAGGAAGCCAAGGAAGAAGCTGAACGCGAGCGCCAGCGCAAGATGCGGCGGGCTTACAAGCGGATCAAGCGGAAATAATTGAATATTCATCTAAAGTTTTTTAGATAAAGTAGTGAAAGTGCTTTATCCATCATTTTTCATGGTGGAAATTGCGCTTTTTTTATTGGAAAAAAACGAGGTAACGAGATGGTTCAACGTTTAACTGAATTTGATACGATCGCGGCGATCTCAACGCCGCTGGGAGAAGGCGGGATCTCCATCGTCCGCGTCTCCGGGGAAGATGCGGTCGCCATTGTCAACCGCTTGTTTAAGGGCAAGGACTTGGAAAAAGTTCCCAGCCACACGATCAACTACGGCCACATCGTGGATCCGGCGACTGGGCAGGTGATTGACGAGGTCATGGCCTCCGTCATGCTGGCGCCGAAGACTTTTACCAAGGAAGACATCGTGGAAATCAACTGCCACGGGGGGATCGTGGTCACTAACGACATCCTGCAGCTGCTCTTGGCCAATGGGGCCAGAATGGCTGACCCGGGCGAATTTACCAAGCGGGCCTTCGTCAATGGCCGGATCGACCTGACCCAGGCTGAAAGCGTGATGGACATCATCCGGGCCAAGACTGACAAGGCCCGGCAGGTGGCGGTCAAGCAGCTCTCCGGCGGCCTCTTGACGGAAATCCGGGCCCTGCGCCAGGAAATCCTGGACGTTTTGGCCAATGTCGAGGTCAATATCGACTACCCGGAATACGATGAAGAAGAAGTGACGGCGCAAAAGATGCTGGCTTGCGCGGAAGATGTTAGCGGCAAGATTGATCGCCTCTTGGAAACGGCCCAGGAGGGGCAGATTCTCAGAAACGGCTTGAAGACGGCGATTGTCGGCCGGCCTAACGTGGGCAAGTCCTCTCTTTTGAACTACTTGACCCAAAGCGACAAGGCGATCGTGACGGATGTGGCCGGAACCACCCGGGACACCCTGGAAGAGTTCGTGTCCGTCAAGGGGGTGCCGCTGGAGTTGATCGACACGGCCGGGATTCACCATACCGAGGACCAGGTGGAAAAAATCGGGGTTGAGCGGTCGAAGAAGGCCATTGCCCAGGCGGACCTGATCCTGCTTTTGCTGGACGGCAGCCAGGAATTAACGGAAGAAGACCGGCAGCTTTTGGATCTGACAAATGGCAAAAAGCGGATCATCGTGCTGAATAAAACGGACCTGGGTCAGAAGCTGGCCGCGTCTGAGATCGCTGAAGAAAGCGGCAGTGAAGTGATCAGCACCTCGATCATGATGAAGGAAAACCTGGACGAATTGGAAGCCTTGATCAAGAAGCTGTTCTTCAAGGGGATCGAAAACTCCAACGACCAGGTTCTGGTGACCAACCAGCGGCAGGCGGGCCTTTTGGCCAAGGCCAAGCAGCAATTGGCCGACGTGGCCAGCGGGATTGAAGACGGGATGCCGGTCGACCTGGTCCAGATCGACTTTACCGGAGCCTGGGAAAGCCTGGGCGAAATCACCGGAGATAGCGCGCCAGATGAATTGATCAATGACCTCTTCAGTCAGTTCTGCTTAGGGAAATAGCGAGGAAGGCAAGGAAGACGAAAAAGATGAAGACTTATGTTTCAAACGAATATGACGTAATCGTGGTCGGCGCCGGCCACGCGGGCTGCGAAGCAGCCCTGGCCAGTGCCCGGATGGGGGAGAAGACCCTGCTTTTGACCATCGGCCTGGACATGGTGGCCTTTATGCCCTGCAACCCGTCAGTCGGCGGCCCGGCCAAGGGGACCGTGGTCAGAGAAATCGACGCTTTAGGCGGGGAGATGGGCAAAAACATCGACAAGACCTACATCCAGATGCGGATGCTGAACACGGGCAAGGGGCCGGCTGTCCGGGCATTAAGAGCCCAAGCTGACAAGTGGGACTACCACGAAGAGATGAAGCGGACCATCGAAAACACCCCTAATTTGACCCTGCGCCAGGCGGTCGTTGACGACTTGATCGTTGAAGACGGGGAATGCCGGGGCGTGGTGACCAACACCGGGGCCCGCTACCGGGCCAAGAGCGTGGTCTTGACGACAGGGACCGCGGCCAGAGGGCGGATTTTTATCGGGGAACTGAACTACTCATCCGGCCCCAACAACACGATTCCAGCCATCAAGCTGTCAGAAAGCCTGGAGAGACTGGGCTTCAAGCTGCGCCGCTTTAAGACCGGGACGCCGCCGCGGGTCAACAAGCACACCATCGACTACTCCAAGACCGAAGAAGAGCCGGGTGACAAGGAACCCCGCCACTTCTCCTTTACCAGCAAGGATGAAGACTACCTGACTGACCAGACTTCCTGCTGGATGACCTACACCAACCCGAAGACCCATGAAATCATCAATGAAAACCTGGACCGGTCACCGATGTTCTCCGGTGACATCGTCGGGGTAGGGCCGCGCTACTGCCCGTCAATTGAAACCAAGGTCGTCCGTTTCGCTGACAAGGACCGGCACCAGATCTTCCTGGAACCGGAAGGGCGGAAGACGGAAGAAATCTATGTCGGGGACTTTTCAACCTCCATGCCGGAAGAAATCCAGCTGGAAATGCTGCACACGGTCGCCGGCCTGGAAAAGGTTGAAATGATGCGGCCGGGCTACGCCATTGAATACGACGTGGTCGACCCATGGCAGTTGACCCACACTTTAGAAACCAAGCGGATCAAGCACCTGTATACGGCCGGGCAGATGAACGGGACTTCCGGCTATGAAGAAGCCGCTGGCCAGGGCTTGATTGCCGGGATTAACGCGGCCTTGAGCGCGGAAGGCAAGCCAGCCTTTACCCTGGGGCGCGATGAAGCCTACATCGGGGTTTTGATCGATGACCTGGTAACCAAGGGGACGGAAGAACCTTACCGGCTTTTGACCAGCCGGGCTGAATACCGCCTGCTCCTCCGCCACGACAATGCTGACCTCCGCTTGACGGAAAAGGGGCATGACCTGGGCTTGATTGACGATGACCGCTATGCTGAATTTTTGGCCAAGAAGGAACTGATCCAGGAAGACCTGGACCGGCTGGGCGAGATCACCGTCCACCCGACCATTGCCGTCAACGAATACCTGGCTGGTTTAGGCGAAACTGGCTTAAATGGCGGGGTCAAGGCAGACGTCTTCCTCAGACGGCCAAAGGTGACGGTTGAAGACGTTGAGCGCTTGACCGGGCAGAAACTGGCCGGGGACCGCTATGTCAAGGAACAGGTGGAAATCGACATCAAGTATGCCGGCTACATCAAGAAGCAGGAGATTCAAGTGGCCCGCCTGCGCCGGCAGGAAGCCAAGAAGATCCCGAAGGACATCGACTATGACCAGATCGAGGGTCTGGCGACTGAAGCCCGGGAGAAGTTCGCCAAGATCCGGCCGGAAACCCTGGCCCAGGCGGAAAGAATCTCCGGGGTCAACCCGGCCGATTTGGCCATCTTGAGCGTCTACGTACAAAACGGAAAATACGCCAAGGTTCAGAAGTAAGTTAAAAGGCGAACCCGGTGGGGTTCGCCTTTTTTTGCTGTGGGGGGATGCATATGGCTTTTTTGAGTGGATAAAAAATGAGAGTAATTCTCAATTGTTTTTGTTCTTTCTAGTGAGCTTAGTTCCGATAGCGATAAGCAAAACGACTACGGTGTAGCCACCGCCAAGCAGCAACTCTGCAAACCAGAATTGGCTGCTGGCACTAGCGAGGTGCTCACCAAAAATCATGGGACCGAAGCAGTAATAGGCATTGTAGAGGGTGATTAAGACTAGACCAAATATAATGATCAAGACTAATCCACCAAGCCAACTGACTAACTTTTTAATGAAATTCATCCCAACCACATTCGGCGCCCCAAAGAGCTACAGATCCCCAACCAATTCCAGGCATAGCAAGTTTTGCAAGACGCTTAACGGCAAAGCTTGCTACTTTCTTAGATGCATATTTAGTTATTGTGCGTACCATTATAGAAGAGGCCTTTTTCCAGGCGTGTGATTTTAAATACTTAACTGTTAAAGGTTTAAATATTACTTTTGCTAGATTTTTAAGTTCACCCATACCCATTTTATTTAGCATACATTTTCCTCTTTTTTCGAAAAACTGTACTGCTCAATTTTTTCACTCTTAGCTAAGGCTATTTCTGTAGTACTAGTTATACTTTCAGAAGTAGCAGTTGCAAGAACGAGAGCAATTAGACAAGAAATCAGGATATTTTTTAGTTTCATAGTTTTACCTCATAACACAACTTATTTATAATATGTATAATAATACGCGAGCAGGAACGTGTCAATATCATTATATAAATACTGGAATACAGGAGTGGGCAGTCAGGTTATAAACTAGTGTAGCGTCATACTGATATTTTTAAAATGTTGCTAAATTCTGGTATGATCTCTGTAGTATATCTATTAATTAGCTACGGAGGATTATCCTCCATGACGCCTACTTCTAAAAAATACATTGTTACTTAAACTTCCCACTTGCAAAAGTGGGAAGTTTAAGTTCTTTACAATAATTGTTAACTTCATTGTCGCTGCAGCCGTAATCATGACCATCGCTGCTAGAGCTGGTTACCGGCGGACAGCGCGGAACATCGGCATCGCCGGAGCAGTGATCATTATTATTGCTTTTTGCGGAATGAATTATTTTATCACGTTCATGTAGTCAAGCGGTCAAGTCCCTAGGGGCTTGACCGCTTTTTTACTTGAAATAATCGACTGCCTTTATACTTTTTTAAAAATTAATAAAAACTTTACCTAAAAATATTCTCCGTAAGTTAGCTACTTTTTCACAAAAAAGAAAGGGAAGATAGCACAAACTTTTTATCCGGAAAAAGCAAGTTTGTGAATTAACTAGCTTAAAAAGCGGCTAATCCTTGCTATAGTAGGTTTTGATAGCACTTGCAAAAGTGAAAAAATGTGGTTTAATAAAGGGCTGTAAGTAATAATTTTTAAGGAGATTCACTTATGGCAAAAATTAAGGGCGCAAACGCCGTTTTAGATGTTATGTACAAGTGGGGCATTGACCACCTTTACGGTTTCCCAGGTGGTTCTTTTGACTCAACCATGAACGCGATCTACGAAATGCAAGACAAGATCAAGTTCATCGAAGTTCGTCACGAAGAAGCCGGTGCCTTGGCTGCCTCAGCAGAATACAAGCTTACTGGCAAGCTTGGTGTCTGCATGGGTTCAGCCGGCCCTGGTGCCATCCACTTGATGAACGGCTTGTACGACGCTAAGTACGACAAGA
>NZ_JBJEES010000039.1:0-11581 GCF_051873315.1 Lactobacillus sp. | reverse complement strand
GGTCGACTTTTGCCTCCATGGGTGAAGGCGATGAAGAGTCAGAATTAAAAGTCATCTTCAACAAGGCTGGCGAAGTGGTCGGTGCTTCAGAAATCAGCATCAATGCCGGGGATGACATCAATCTCTTCGCCCCGCTGATTGGCAAGAAGGATCCGGCAGAATTTGCCATGAACAATCTGGGCTTCGCCTTCCCGACTCTGGCCAACAAACTGGACGTTCTCTTCCGGTAAGTGTGACAGTAAGTAAAATTTGAAAAATTTTGAATTTAAGCAAAGGTTTATCCTTTGCTTTTTTCTTTGCCCGCGGATTGAAATTTGGCTGCTTTTACAGATTGATCTGCCTGTAAAAAGACCGTCAGACCGGGCTTTTTAGCTAATGACATGCGACTTTTTCCTTTGGTAAAAATCTGCTTTAATCAAAACTGAGCTTCGAACATTTGGTCGAATTGCTAAAAGTAAAGCAGTTAAGTGATGAATGTGAAAACAGAAAGGATAAAAGTGATGGCGCATTCAATTCAGCAAATCCGGGAGGGCTTAGAGAAAGCCGGCTATGTGGCTAATGACGAAATCACGACTGCCCTGTGGGCCAGCGTGAGCCGGGGCCGGCCCTTGCTTTTAGAAGGAGCTGCTGGGACTGGCAAGACCAGTCTGGCTAAGGCACTGGCAGATGGCTTAAGTCTGCCTTACCAGCGGCTGCAAATGTATGAAGGTTTGAGCGATGACAAGATTTTGTATGATTATGACTACCAAAAGCAGCTGCTGGTTATTGAGATGCTTAAGGCGCGTCTGATGGAAGAGTGCAAAGGAATGAATCTCAAGGAAGCTGAGCAGTACGCTCTTAATAAGCTTGATTTCTACGGGGATGACTTTCTCTTAGAGCGGCCAGTCTTAAAGGCAATTAGGTCGAAAAAGCAGACTGTCCTCTGCATCGATGAGCTTGACAAGGCAGATGAAGCAACTGAATACATGCTCTATGAGTTTTTAGAGAATTACTCTTTGTCCATCCCGCAATATGGAACAGTTACCTGCCAGCCAGATGAGCGGCCCATCGTCATCATTACTTCAAACGGCTATCGTGAGCTCTCTGGCCCCTTGCGTCGGAGGTGCAACTATCTTTACTTAAAGCGGAAGAAGGCGGCTGAGATGGCCAAAATTTTGGCTCTGAAGGCAAATGTTGACCGCAGCCTGGCTTTCGGCATTGCCCTGGTAGTTTCAAAGATGACTAATCTGCACTATCAGCCGTCACTTGCTGAAGCGATTGACTACGCGAGATTCCTCAGCCAGCAGGAAGACATCAGCAAAGAAACCGCCCTTTCGGCTTTAAGCATCTTGCTTAAGGATAATCGGGATTATGACAAGGGCAGGAACTTGCTCTTGAAGCACGGCGGGGAGATCTGGAGCAGAGGCAGTGATGATGAAGACGACAGCGGAAACGATTGAGCTGAAAAGCAGCTTTTTGCCAGACCTGCTAGCCTTTGGCGACTACCTGCTTAAGCTGGGCTACCAGCTGATGCCGAATTATGCGGAAGAGATTTTGGCATTACTGGCAGACAGCTTCTTTGACCAGCCCGATGTCAGCCTGTGGAATTACCAATTGCTGCTGAAGCCCTTAATGGTCAAAAGCCAGGCTGAAGCTCAGCACTTTCAAGAAGATTTAAGGAATTATTTGCAGCTGAAAAACAGCTTGCGGGATAAAGAAGAGGCCTTAGCCAGAAATCATGAGGAACTTGAGGGCGTCATGCGCAAGTTTGACCAGGAAGAGGCCAGTCTGGAGGAAGAAGGCAGACAATTGGCTCAAGAGAAGAATGGTTTGCCGGGAAGTTTTAAGATTCCAAAGACCTGGCTTAAGCGTTTAGATAAGCTGCAAGCCGAAAATGCTGCAGCCTTTAAAGCCTTGTTTGCGGATAGTCCTAAGCAGGAGTTATTTGCAAAGATGGCTAAGACTCTGGCAGACAAAGACCAGTCTGGCAAAAGAGAGATTTTTGGCCAGCGGGAAGATCTGCTGGCTGAGTTAGAAAAGGCGGCTGGCAAACTTACTGACCTGCCAGACCCCATGGCCGGCATGCAGCTCTTAGAAGAGCTGGGCAAGATCTTGAAAAGAATCGACCTCCAGGACAAACGGCTGAAAAGAGCAGGAATCAAGCAGGAGAAAAAGCAAGGCGATTTAGAGCAGAGCCGGCAAGATGCCGGGCAAGAAGCTGGCCGGCTGCAGATGAGGATTAACGAATTGCAGAGCAGGTTAACATCCCCAGGAAAGCGGGAGTGGAGCAAAGAAGCAAACCAGGGGATGAACTTCGTTGACAATACAGGCCTGTTAGCCAAGCCCTTTGCCAGCTTGTCCAAGCTTGAACGTGAACAGATCAGTGACTATGTCAATTTGTACGCTTATAAATTCAAGGCTCAAGTTGCTAAAAGACTGATTAGTCCTAGGAAAGGGAGGATTGATCTTGCGGCTAGCATCAAACTGGCCTGCAAAAGCGGCGGTGTCCCTCTTAAGCTGCAATACCAGCACCCCAAGAAGCGCCCTTGCAAGCTGGTGATCTTTTTAGACGTGTCGGGCTCCTGCATCAAAGCAGCTGAACCGCTCTTCTTATTCGCCTGCTGCTTAAGAGAGCTTTTCCCGACAGGCTGTGAGCTCTATGCCTTTGTTGACCACTTGGTGGATCTCTCAAGTGACTTAAAGGCGGGGATGGCCTATGGCGAACTTACAGAAGTATTGCGAAAGGTGCCGACCATTGGCGTCTACTCGGACTATGGCAAGCCGTTAAGAGAATACAAAGATAAACAGGGGCAGCTGAACAAGCGGACTATCATGCTCTGGATGGGGGATGCCAGAAACAACCATTTGCCTAGTGAGGAAAAGATCTTTAAAGACTTATGCCAGCGAGTGAAGAGATGCTACTGGCTTAATCCCGAAGCTAAAAGCAAATGGGATACCGGGGATTCAGTCATTGGCAGCTATGCTCCATATGTCGATGAATTGGCTGAGGTCACCAACCCGGCCTCTTTGATCAAATTTTTGTGTGAATTACAGAATTGAGGATGAAAATGAAAGAAGAAAGCAAAGTCTTAACTGAAAAAGAAGTTGACCAGCTGGTCAGTGATTTCTTTGAAAATTACGAAAGCTACTTTGACCGTCCCTTTTACTTGAAAGTGCTGGCGCAGCTTCTGGCTAAGCAGTATCTCCGGCCCAGCAGCTTAAAGGTTTGCCTGGCTTACCAATTATTGACTAAGGAGTGGCTGAAAGCTGAGCTGGCTGAGCAGACTTCCCATGAGAATAAAGACAAGCAACGCATTTACCTGGAGCCTGGTAAGCTGAAGAATTATTTGCCAAAAGAAGATTGGGATCTGGCTAGTGACTACCTGTTCCCAGGAGACAAGCAGGCTTACCTGGAACTGAGCGCTAACGGGGAAAAGCTCCTTTTACCGAGCAACAAGCGCCAGCAGCTTCAGCACTTTAAAACCAGCTTGGCTAATTGCCAGTCCTGGCAAAAGCTGCTTGACCATATCAAAGAAAATCATGCCGATCTGTCGCTTAATTGGCATTTCAAGAACCAGTCCAAGCTCGAAGTGACTTTGACGGGAAGAAAGGATCATGAGCATGCTTTTGCTTTAAAAGAGCCAGAGGCGATGGAAGAGGAGTATGACAAGTTTTTAGCCAATTCGAAGAAGAAAGAGGCAAATTACAAGAAAAAGATCAAAGAAAAGGTTGCTGCTTCTAAGCTGCGGGGGGACCTGTTAGCGCGGGCAATTGCCCAGCTTGCTTTGAGAAATGAGACGCGGATTACGCCTAACAACTGTCTGAAGATTCTGCGGGGACTGTCATATCCGGATTACGATGCCATCAACCATAGTGACTATGACAGACGTTTTCGCTTTCTGCCAAACAAGGCGATTCTGCAGGTAATTGACGCCATGCAAAAAGACGGACTGATCGCGGCCGAGGAACGCTTTTATTCTGACTATCATGTCTATTACCATGAATTGGTGCCAACTGATCTGACTGAGGAATTTCTGAATGCTGAAGCAGCTGAGGGATCAGATCTGGCTTTGCTGAAAGAGATCAATGAGTCTGCGGACAAGAGTGATCTTTCTGCTTTTAACGTTGTCAAATTAAGCCAGGAACTTTTGCAGCATCCAGCCTTGGTTTGCGTTGATCAGAGTTACCAGGCCTTTATCGACCAGCATGACTTGGCCAGAGAATACTTGAAAACCCGCCTGCAGCTGACGACCAGCAAGTTTACTAAGAAGTATCTCCGCCTGCTTTTAGAGGGGGATGCAGAAAAAAAATCCCCGGCCAAACTGTGAATGTTTGATTGGGGATGCTTGAGGATTAGTAATTTGTTCTAGTAATTTAGTGTTTAATTCTATTTTTTCGGGGGATGCTACTTGGTCAGCTGGTCAACGAAAGTCAGGTATGCTGCTTGCTCACCAGTTTCAACGGCCTTTACCTCACCCAGTTTAACCTGCCCGCTATGCAGCTGATCTTCTGGGATTTCAACGGTATGGGTTTCAGTCGCGTTGCCGATCAGTTCGATCCAGTAGCTGTGGTCCTTTTGGTGCAAGACGGTCTTGACCATGCCGCCAGGATTGTAGACAGAGATCTCTTTTTCAAAATGGCCCAGGTCCGGGTGCGTCAAGGCAAAGGCCAAAGAACTGGCCGACATCCCAGTCCCGCAGGCATTGGTAAAGCCAACGCCCCGTTCATAGGTTCTGACAAAAAGCTGGCTGTCGCCGCGGATAACGGTGTAGTTGATGTTGACCCCGTCTGAGAAGTAAGGATTATCGCCGTTCAAGTAGGCACCAAGCTCTCCTAAGACCGGGCTTTCCAGGTCTTCTTCTTTGATAAAAGCAATCAAATGGGGATTAGGCACGGCCAGAGCGCTAAAACGCCAGCCTGGAACCAATTCTGGAACCAGTGTGTCCAAAAGGCGATCGTGGCCCAGATTGTCAAAAGGCAAAGCCTCTTTGTTAAAGCGGACAGGGGAGATTTCTACCCCGAAAGCCGGCACGCCTGCCGCAAAGTCTTCGGCTTGCCGGACGGCCAGGTCTGCGTACATGGTTTCCACCTTAAACTGGCTTTCCCCGGTCTTTTCGTGCAGGTAGCGGGCAACAGTTCTAAGGCCGTTGCCGCACATTGAAGCTTCACTGCCGTCAGCATTGATTACCCGCATTTTGCCTAAAACGCCAGAGTGACTTGATTCTTCAACTGACAGGATGCCATCGGCTCCGCCAAGCAGGCCGCTCTTATGGCTAGTAAGGGTCTTGGTCAATTGCCGCAGTTCACTGTCAGTCAGCGGATTTTCCAGTTCAGTCTGGTCCAGAATGAAGAAGGAATTCTGTGACCCGTGGACTTTCAATAATTTAGTCATTTTATTCTCCTTGTGCTTCTTGCTTGAAAAAGTAGTCGTAAATCGCAGCTACTGCCTGGTCGGCATCTTTAGCTGCCGTACCCAGCATGATGGAAATTTCGGAAGCCCCTTGGTTGACCATCCGGAGAGAAATGCCTTCTCTAGATACTGGAGTGGCGATGTCCCGCATGACCCCGATCCGGTCCCGCATGCCTTCACCGACCAGCATGATGATCGCGTAGTCGCTGATCCATTCCAGGTGGTCTGGGTTGACTTCATTTTGAATTTCGTTGCAGACTTGATCGATGAGCTCATCGTTTAAGGCGTCCTTGTCAAAGATGATCGTCAGGTCGTCAATCCCAGTTGGCATGTGTTCGTAGGAAAGCTTGTGCTTGCTTAAGATCTGCAGAATGCGGAGGGTAAAGCCAACTTCCTTGTTGAGCAGGTACTTGTGCAGGTAAAGAGCACCAAAGTGCTTGCCGCTGGCGATCCCGGTAATGATGGTTTCCGGCTTGAAGCCTTTTTCCGGCACGATCATGGTTCCGCGCTTTTCCGGGTGCTGGGTGTTCTTGACGTTGATTGGAATCTGCCCTTGAATAGCCGGGATCAAGGCTTCATCGTGAAAGACAGAGAAGCCAGCGTAAGACAGTTCCCGCATTTCCCGGTAGGTCATCGTGTGAATCGGCTGAGGCTGGTCAACCACCTTAGGGTTAGCTGAGAAAATAGCGTCGACATCAGTAAAGTTTTCATATAGGTCGGCATGGAAGCCTCTGGCCAAAATAGCACCGGTAATGTCTGAACCGCCTCTTGAAAAAGTGGCGATGTGACCGGCCAGAGTATAGCCGTAAAAGCCTGGGAAAATCAGCTTTTCATCAGCATCATAGGCAAAGTTGTCCAAGAGCTGGTAGCTTTCTGGGTTGACAGAGGCGTTATTTGGACTCCCGGTGACGATGATCCCTGCTTCTTTAGGGTCGACGTAGCGGGCCTTTACTCCCTGGCTTTGCAGAATCTTGGCGATCAACTTGGCATTTAACCGTTCGCCGTGCGCCTTAAAGGCCGCTTGCAGGTAGTTCTTGTTTGGATATGGCTGCTTTGGCAAATCCAGCAGAATTTCTTTCAAGGGCAAGAGCTCTTCCGTTGGCAAGTTAAAGTATTCGCCAATTTCAACGTAGCGTTGGAAGATCCGGTCAGCAACTTCAAGTCCGTTTCTGCCATGATTGATTTCATGGGCATACTTGATCAAGAGGTCAGTGACCTTGATATCTTCGTCAAAGCGTTTGCCTGGGGCAGACGTAACGACAACTTGTCTTTCAGCTTCAGCGGTAATGATCTTTAAAGCATTTTCTACAGCAGGGCCGCTAGCCAGGGAACTGCCACCAAACTTAACTACTTTCATTTTGCTACTCTCTTTCATATTCAGTCTTTTAATCAGAATTTAAGTTTAATCAGAATGGACTTTACCATTTTTCTCCGGAAAATGCAAAAAAAGATTTCGATAATTCATGGCTAATCGCACCTATTCACTGCTATACCAATGAATCGGGCGGACTATGAATAAAAAATATGCAAATAAAAGATAAAAAAGCCGTTGACAAGATGAAGCTAGTATTATAAACTGATTACAAATTGAAGAGGCGCAACCGACAAGAGTAAAGCAAGAGAGCCCGCCAGGCGAAGAACTTGCAAGAAAGGGGAGGTTGCCGAAGCGTCCGCATTGGCAAGGCGGATTGGCTGGGCTATGGCTTAAGAGGCCATGGACTGTCGCAGGGAAGGTACCTGCGTTGCGCTTGCAATTTGACGTGAAATTTAATTTTGAATTTTTCGGGCTCCAGATTGTTAAGGCGATCTGGAGCTTTTTCTTTGCCTCTTCAAAGTAATCATCAACAGAAACAGAATAGTTTAGAAAGAGAAAGATACAATGGCAGAATTAGACGCACAAAGCATTATCAATTACATTGGTTCAGCACCAAAGAAGACCCCAGTCAAGGTTTACTTGAGAGGAGCAAATCTGGACCAGGTCACTTTCCCGGAAGGCACGGATCCTTTTGTCAGCGGTCAAGCTGGGGTAGTTTTCGGTGACTGGCAAGTTCTTAAGCCATTTTTGGCAGAACATGAAGCTGACTTTGAATCAGTCCGTGTGGAAAACACTGCCCGCAATTCCGCTGTTCCTTTGCTGGATCTCAAGGAAATCAATGCCCGGATTGAACCAGGCGCTATCATCCGTGACCAAGTCTTGATTGGTGACAATGCGGTTATCATGATGGGAGCCGTGATCAACATCGGCGCGGAAATCGGTGCCGGCTCCATGATCGACATGGGGGCAATCTTAGGCGGCCGGGCCATCGTTGGCAAGAATTGCCACATCGGTGCCGGTACGGTCTTAGCTGGTGTGGTTGAACCAGCTTCAGCCTTGCCAGTCCGCGTCGACGATGATGTTTTGATCGGTGCCAACGCAGTTGTTTTGGAAGGCGTTCACGTTGGTGAAGGCGCGGTTGTCGCAGCCGGTGCGGTCGTAACCAAGGACGTGGCTCCGCACACGGTTGTTGCCGGTGTTCCTGCCAAGGTAATCAAGGAAGTCGATGCCAAGACTGAAAGCAAGACTGGTCTGGAAGAAGACCTGCGCAAGCTGTAAAGAAAAAGAATCGATTAGTCCAAGCAAACAGAAGTTAGTCCACATTAAGGAAGTTTTTATATGGCAGTATTGACCGAAGCCGAGTTGCTTCAAATCCGGCGCCAGCTCCACCAGATCCCGGAATTGGCCTTAGAAGAATATCAAACCCACGCTTATCTCTTGGATGTGATCAAGCAGATGAAGCAAGACTACCTGGAAATCAAAGAGCCGGCTGAATTGCCAACCGCTCTCCTGGTTCTGGTCAAGGGGTCAAAGGCCAAACGGACCATTGGTTACCGGGCTGATATTGACGCTCTGCCGGTAACTGAGGCAACCGGCCTGCCATTTGCTTCCAGACATCCGGGCGTAATGCATGCCTGCGGACACGACATCCACATGACTGTGGCCTTGGGCATCCTTAGCTATTTTAGTGAGCATCAGCCAACTGACAACCTCCTTTTCTTCTTCCAGCCGGCTGAAGAGAGCGAGAGCGGCGGCATGAAGGCCTACCAGCTGGGACTTTTCACTGGCAAGTGGCATGTTGATGAATTCTACGGCCTGCACGACAATCCAAGCCTGCCAGCTGGAGCGATTGGCTGCCGGAATGGCACCTTGTTTGCCGGGACGACTGAAGTCAACATCGATATTCAAGGCAAAGGCGGGCACGCTGCCTTCCCGCAGCTGTCAAATGACGCGGTTGTCGCGGCAGCTGCCTTGATCATGCAGGTTCAGACTATCATTTCCAGAAATATCGACCCGATTCAAAGCGGAGTTATTACTTTGGGCAAGGTTACTGCCGGCAAGATCAGAAACGTAATCGCGGATTCAGCCAGAATTGAAGGCACGATCCGGGGCCTAACCCAGAGTATGATCGAACTGATCGACAAAAGACTGGCTGAAGTCTGCCAGGGAATTGAGCTGAGCTTTGGCGTCAAAGTCAAGCTGGAACTCAACCAAGGCGGCTACTGGCCGGTTGAAAACAACCCGGAATTGACGAGAAACTTCATTAATTACATGGAGCAGGCTGACGGAGTTGAATATGTCGAAACAGCACCAGCCATGACCGGGGAAGACTTCGGCTACCTCCTGGCCCAGATCCCGGGAACTATGTTCTGGCTGGGCGTTGAAGACGATTCACCCCTGCACTCAGCAACATTAAAACCGCAGGAAAGTTCAATCAGCCGCGGCATCGCGGCAATTACCGGCTTTTTGGAATACCGGATGACGGAAGACTAAATAGACAATAGAGGCAAAGACAATGAACCAAAACTTACAAAACGCGGACTTACTGACAGCAATCATTACGCCTTTTACGGAAGACGGAGAGATCGACTTTGCCAGCTTGACTGAATTAACCAATAATTTGATTAACCAAGGCTCTAACGGCTTTGTGATCGGGGGGACAACCGGGGAGACGCCTACTTTGACCAATGACGAAAAGATCGCCCTGTACACCCGCTTTGGCCAGATTGTAAACGGCCGGGTACCGGTCATCGCCGGCACTGGCAGCAACAACACGGCTGAAACCATTGCTTTTACTGAAGAAGTCGCCCAAATTCCAGGCATCGACTATGCTTTGGTCGTAGTTCCGCCATACAACAAGCCAAACCAGCGGTCAATGATTGCCCACTTTACAGCAGTAGCTGACCAGGTTCACATTCCAGTAGTCATCTATAACATCCCTGGCCGGACTGGGGTTAAAATGGAAGTGTCAACTATTTTACAGCTGGCCCAGCATCCCAATATTGCCGGTATCAAGCAGTGCGCCAGCCTGGAAGAAATCGAAGAGATCGTGTCCGGCCGGCCAGTAAACTTCGCCGTCTTTACTGGTGAAGATGCCCAGGCACTTACTGCCAGAGTCTTGGGTGCTGACGGGGTCATTTCAGTTGCCAGCCACCTGTATACGCCAAGAATGCGGGAGATGTACGATGAACTTTACGCGGGCAATTTTGCCTTGGCCGGCAGTCTGCAGCGCTGGCTGACCCCACGGATGAACGCTTTGTTCATGTTCCCATCCCCGTCCCCAGTTAAGGCAGCTTTATCAGCCATGGGCTACCAGGTAGGAGGCTTACGGTTGCCACTTGTAGCCTTGAATAATGAAGAAAAGGAAGAATTGGCAACTGCTTTGAAGCTGCCAAAGGATGCATTAGCTGGCCAGCTGACGCGTGAAATGTTAGAAGGAGAGTAAGATGCCAAGAATTTTATTGGCCGGTTTTGCCGGCTCAATGGGGCAGCAAGTCGTTAAATTAGTAGAAAGCCTGCCAGACTTTGAAATTACGGCTGGCCTGGCCCACCATTTAAAGAGCAGCGATCCAGCAGACTATGGCCTGCCAGCGGATGCTAAGCTTTACACCAGTCTGGACGACATTCCGGCAGCTGCCGCCGACATTTGGGTTGACTTTACTGTTCCAGCCTCTGTCTATCAAAACGTACGTTATGCCTTGGAAAATGGCTACCGGCCAATCGTGGGGACGACTGGCTTGACTGACCAGCAAGAAGCAGAGCTGAAGCAATTAGCCAAGGAAAAGGGGACTGGCGGCTTGATCGCGCCAAACTTCGGCATGTCAGCTGTTTTATTGATGAAGTTTGCCCAGGAAGCGGCCAAGTACTTCCCAGACGTTGAAATCATCGAAATGCACCACGAAGACAAGAAAGATGCTCCATCAGGCACGGCTCTGGCAACCGCCAAGTTGATCGCTGAAGTCCGTGAGCCCCACCAAACTGCTCCAGACACGACTGAAAGCCTGCCAGGTGCAAGGGGCGGTGATTACCAAGGCATCAAGCTGCACGCGGTTCGTTTGCCCGGCTACGTTGCCCATGAACAGGTTCTTTTTGGCGGCAAGGGGGAAGCCTTGACCATCCGGCAGGACTCCTTTGACCGGTCATCCTTCATGAGCGGGGTCAAGGTTGCCTTGGAAAAGGCAGCTGACTTAGACCAGCTTTATGTCGGCCTGGAAAACATTTTGTAGAAAGTATCTTTTGTTTTTAGATAGAAAGACGATCATCATGCCAGAAACAGATCCTAACTTGCGGGATTTAGGCAACAAAAATCTTGCTAAAATCGCGCCTTCAGCCATCCGGGCTTTTGACGAAGAAATTTCCCAAATCCCGGGAATCATCAAGCTCACCTTGGGCGAACCAGACTTCGCAGTGCCAGACCATGTTAAAAGAGCCGCTATCAGAGGAATTGAAGCAGATGACTCCCACTATGGGCCATCAAAGGGGAAGCTGGCCTTGCGCCAAGCCATCAGCAAGTACCTCTTGTCAACCAGACAGGTTGACTACGACCCGGAGACTGAAATCATCGTAACTGACGGGGCTACTGAAGCAATTACGGCTACTCTGCTGGGACTTTTAAATCCCGGTGACAAGGTTTTAGTGCCAACACCAGTCTTTTCCCTTTACTTCACCAACATTGAAATGGCAGGCGGGGAAGTGGTGATGATCGATACTTCAGATACTGGCTTCAATTTGACGCCAGAACGGCTGGAAGCGGAGATTGAGGCGGCTGGTGACCAGGTTAAGGCAATCATGCTCAACTACCCATGCAACCCAACTGGGCGGACTTATTCAAAAGCTGAATTAACTGCTTTGGCGGAAGTGATTAAGAAGCACCACTT
>NZ_JBJEES010000038.1:0-11654 GCF_051873315.1 Lactobacillus sp. | reverse complement strand
CTTGTGAAGCTACTTCGTCCTTGTCTGGAGTCAAACCAGAGATAGTTGGACTAGTCACAGTCTTCAAGCTCTTAGGATCAACTAGATTCCAAGTGATTTCCTTGGTTACTAGGTCCTGGTCACCAGTTTGAGTGAAGGACAAAGTCTCTTCTACTGATGCCGGAGTATCAAAACCTGTTGGAACTTCGTAAACTACAGTCCGCTTTACATTCTGGTCACGGTCAACAGTCTTATGACCGTGCTTCAGAACTACAGTGTAAACTTGGTCAGTGTTGTCGTCAGTATCGTAGGTTGCATCATCTGGGTAGTCGCTTGATACAAATACGTAGCCAGCGTCCACCAACTTTTTGATCGTGTCGGCAGTACTGTAGCCGATCATATCTTTTGAAAAGCCGCTCAAGTTGCCTGAATCTTCGATAAGTTCGTTATTCTTATCTTCATCTACATAGTTGACCAAAGCATTTTGCAGGTTTGGAGTGTAAACAACTACGACAGTTGATGACTTATCACCATCAAAAGTTGGAGTTACTTCCTCAGAAGCAACTTCCTTCTTGTCAGCAGTCAAGCCAGCAATCTTTGGACTGGTTACGGTTTGCAAACTCTGTGAGTCAACTGGGTTCCAAGTGATTTCCTTGGTTACCAAGTCTTGGTCACCAGTCTGAGTGAAGGATACAGTTTCAGTTACTGATTCTGGCGCTTCAAAACCGGCTGGCACTTCGTAAACTACAGTCCGCTTTACATTCTGGTCACGATCAACAGACTTGTGCCCGTGCTTCAGAACCACAGTGTAAACTTGGTCAGTGTTGTCATCAGTGTCGTAAGCGGCGTCAGTTGGGTAATCGCTTGATACGAATACGTAACCAGCATCAACGAGTTTTTGAATCGTGTCCGCAGTACTGTAAGCAATAGTGTCCTTGGACAGACCGCTTAAGTTACCAGAGTCTTCAATCAACTCGTTGTTCTTGTCTTCGTCCACGTAGTTGACCAAAGCGTTTTGAACGTTTGGCGTGTAAACAACTACGACAGTAGTTGACTTGTCACCATCAAAAGTTGGCGTTACTTCTTCAGAAGCAACTTCCTTCTTGTCAGCAGTCAAGCCAGCAATCTTCGGACTAGTTACAGTTTGCAAACTCTGTGAGTCAACCGGGTTCCAAGTGATTTCCTTGGTTACCAGGTCTTGATCACCATTCTGAGTGAAGGACAGAGTCTCTTCTACTGACGCTGGAGTATCAAAGCCAGCTGGTACTTCGTAAACAACCGTCCGGGTTACCTTTTGGTCACGGCTAGTAGCTGCTTGGCCGTGCTTAAGTACAACCGTGTAGACTTGATCAACATTGTCGTCAGTGTCGTACGTTGCATCTGACGGGTAGTCGCTTGATACAAAGACATAGCCAGCTTCTTCCAATTTCTTGATCGTATCAGCAGTGCTGTAGCCGATTGCAGTCGTTGAAGCGCCAGTTAAGTCACCAGAGTTTTCAATCACCGCATTGTTTTTGTCTTGATCGACATAGTTAACCAGGGCTTTTTGGGTATTGCCAGTGTAGGTAATATCGATCGTGACGTCGCTAGTAGTTGAATCAACCCTTGCTTCCTCAACCACTTTTTGACTTGGGGTAAAACCGGCAACTTCTGGGACATTGCTAAATTCATCCCATGAAGACGTGGTCCAGTCTGAGTAAGTCGTGTTGCCAGTCTTATCAACAACCCCTGTTCTGGTAATTGTTGCTTCCTGTTTAGTGGTCTGCACTTCACCAGATGGCAGATGGACATTGATGGTTCTAGTAACCGTTCTGCTTTCTACCGTCGGCCCCAAAACCAGAATGCTGGTCGCAATGGACTTTTTAATTGGGGTAACAAACTGGTCAGCATATGCCTTGTAGCCTAAATTCAAGTACTTGCCCACATCGCCTGTTAAGCTGGTATCTTTGGCTGGAATAACGATTGAAAACAGGTTGGACGGCGTTGACTGAGCCAGCGTATCTTCTTGGACCTTGATACTCTTGATTGTTGACCAATCAGTCACTTCATCCTCGCTCAGCCAAGTAACATTGTCTTCTTCATTGCTGCTGAGGTCGACTAGACTGGTTGAATAGTAAGTTTTAGCATTAGTATCGGTGGTCGTTACCGGTCCAGTCAGCTGTACATCCCCTTCAGTCGGCAAGTTGGAGTAGATGCGGACATTGGTCAAATCACCCTTGGTCAAATTCTTCGGCGTGATCTTGAACTGCATGTCCTCAAAATCAGTCGAGAAGGATTTGCCAGTATTCTGGAAAGTTGTATCCAGGTTACCTTGACTCATGGCACCCATGGTGAATTCTTCAGTTGGAGTGAGGACGGTCAAGCTAAACTTGTTGGTTGAAATCCCGTTTGTCCAGACATTCGTTGAATCGCCTTCAGTGTATTCTGGCTTGTAGAGCTGATTGTAGTTGACGGACGTCATATACATCATCTTTGTCGTAGTTCTGACAAAGAAGTGACTGGTATATGTTCCTGGCAAAGCATCGTCACTGATGTCCGCGACAATCTTGTAATTATTGTTACGGATATTGTATTGATACTCTGATTGGCTGTAGTCCAGTTTAACTACTTGATTTGCCCCATCATTGACGTAGAAAGTTGAGACAGTCGGGTCACCGTAGAAGCTTGACGCATTTTCATTGTAAATAGCGTATTGTGGTAAAACTACGTAAATAACCGGCTTGTCCAGATTGACATTTTTAACAAAGCTCAAGTCCGTGTTGCTGAGAATAGTCAGCTTCTGGCTTTCGCCTGCCAAGCCGATCCCCCCATCTTCATAGATGCGGAAGCTGCTCATGTACTCTGGGACAATATTCTGCGTTACTTTCTGCGTCGCCCCCTTCAAGTAGTCAGAAGAAACCGTCATGGAGTTGGTCAGACTGTCGCCAGTCTTCACCGCGCTGCCATCGTCATAAGTATCAGACAAGTTCCCAGTAATCGTAAAGCGCTGCAGCTGGGTATTCGGATCCATTGCCACGCCGGCACCATCGGTTTTGGCTCCTGCCTTCCAATAGTCTGCCGTCAAAACGGCTTCCCGGATCGGGCTGTTGCCCGTAGCCTTGATCGCTTCACCCGCGGTCACTGTACCAGTGCTGGTAGTGCCATCGGCGTAGGTCAAAACATAGCTGTAACTGTTAGTGCCATCTACTTTAGGCGTAGTAATACCAGTTGCGTTAAAACCATCGGCTACCTTGATATCAAATGATACGTCGGTCAAGTCATAACTGGACAGGTTGCCAAATGCAAAAGTAGTCAGTCTGTCAGCCGTATCCTTTAAGACCAGTTCGTTGCCAGTCCAGGCACCGTAGCCCCCAAGGCTGGCGTTCCCTTTTGTGATTTCTGAATTGACGTTTTCGCTCCAGGTAATGTCAAGGTTCCCGGTCAAGGTCTTGGTTTGTGCATCATCAAGATACTGAGTGATTGTAATAGGTTTGTCTGCAGTAACTGTTTGATTGACGCTGCCGTCAAAAACATACTTGCCGACAATGTAGTATGGCGTCTGCCGAGCATCGTATGTATCAACATTGTTACCCGAACCCTTAGGCACAGTGATTACAACATCTGCCCCAATCCCATCTTGAGTAATCGTGGTTTGATCGCTAAAAGCATTTTTGGTTGCAGTATCTGAAGCGTTCAACTCAAACTGGGCCGGTACAGGGATTCGGATTTCAGTGCCATAGTTAATGCTTCTGATTACCCGGTTGCTGGAGAATGATCCGACGTCACTGGCATTATTGATACCAAGCAGCTCATTCAGACTCAAGGAGTAAGTGTAGTCCTTGTTTGGCTGGATAGTTGCCTGATATTTCTTGTCTGGGGTACGGGTCAGCTGCGGATCAACCGTTGGCTTCATGATTTGGGTAAAAGTCTCACTGACTGAGCCCAAACTATTGCCATCGGCATCTTCAGCCGACAGAATCATCTGCATCTCCCGGCTGCCAATTGAATCAGAGTCCACCATCTTATCGCCGATAGTGGTCATTTGGCTTTTTACCGATGTAAAGACAACGTTCTGAGTCAGACTGCCGGCTTCCTTTAAGACACTGGTAATGTAGAAGTAACCTGCTGCGTTGTCTTGCGTTACAGTGGTATCCGCGATACTGGACTTGGTGTAAGAATTGATGCCATACAAAATTGACATATCCTCACCAGTAACGTTTGCTGGGACCGTTAACGTGAACTTGTCTCCTACTTCCCCAGTGAAGGAAATAGTAGCTGTAATTGAGCTTCTATTACCAGTAGTTTCTCCATTTTCAGAAGTATAGCCGATTTTGTCGCTGGACAAGGTCAAAGACTTGCCTTGTACCAGGCGGTCTTCTGAATTATTGCTTACAGTAGCCGTTTGCTTGGCTTGTACCGCAGTTTCGTCTTCCGTCTTTTCTGCAGTAGTAGAAGCTGTGTCAGTGGTAGATGCTGCCTTTTCTTCTTCAGTGCTTTGGCTAGCAGTAGTTGCCGCTGCCTGGTCAGTGCTTTCCGTACTTGCTGAAGTTGCACTTGACTCTGCAGTTTCAGTACTTGCCGCGGTTGCACTTGAATCAGTGCTTTCCTTTGCCTCAGTTGCGCTGCTGTCAGAACTGGTGCTGTCTGTGCTGCTCTTTTCTGCGGTCTGAGTAGATGCCGCATCATTTGTGCTTTCAGTAGCAGAAGCAGTTTGTGTAGTCGCTGCAGAGTTTTCCGTACTGGTAATTGCAGCAGTCGTGCTTGCCGCGTCAGTCTTCGTGCTGTCTTCAGTTGATTCACTCGTTGTCTGCTGGGATCCGCTGTTTGCCGCGGCGTCAGCAACCAGTTCTGTACTGGTTTCTGCTGGAGTGGTCGTGTCGGCGGAAACGCTGCCCGCCCCCATCAGCATGAAGGAGAAGCCCAGCAATACTGAGGTAGCACCAAAACTGTACTTTCTGATACTAAACCGTTGCTTGGCATCTTCTGTTTGCCGAGCATTGAATTTTTTTGCCTTAGGCACCAACATATTCATTCCCTCTTTTATTGCTAATTTATAATACTTATTTATTCGTATATCTATCTTTAGCATAAAGCAAGAATGTTTGGATTGTCAATAATAATATTATTAGATTGTAGTTATTCTACTAACGGAAAATAAGCACTTTTAGGGAACTAGAATAGATTATAAATTATCAAATTGTTAGTCAAAGTCGATATAAAGCGAAAATACACCTTTCACCAGTTTTTACCTATAGAAAAATTGCTCTAATCTTTAGGAGAAAAAAGTGATAACAATATAATTCCTTGCGTATCTTCAGGCAAAAAGAAGACCGGAAAGAGAATGCTGACTCTTTCCGGTCTTATATATTATTTCACTTAAATTTCTTCGCCCAGGTAGGCAGCAACTTGGTTAACGTCCTTGTCCCCTCTGCCTGACAGGTTGACCATGACAATCTGGTCAGGATCCATTTCTGGCACCATCTTGATAGCTTGAGCCAAGGCGTGGGAGCTTTCCAAAGCGGGGATGATCCCTTCCGTTTCAGACAGCAGCTTGAAGGCAGCGACTGCTTCATCATCAGTTACTGGGTAGTACTCTGCCCGGCCGCTGTCCTTAAGGAAGGAATGAACTGGCCCGATGCCTGGGTAGTCCAGGCCGGCTGAGATTGAGTAAGCCGGCAAGATTTTTCCCTCATCATCTTGCAAAACGTAGCTCTTCATCCCGTCGTTGATACCGACCTTGCCGTTGGTCAAGGTTGCGGCGTTTTCCGGGGTGTCAGCCCCCTTGCCGGCCCCTTCTGCCCCGATCAAGCGGACTTCCTTGTCAGGGATGAATTCACCGAAGGCCCCGATAGCGTTGGAACCGCCGCCCACACAGGCAATGACGGCATCCGGCAGGCGGCCGACCTGGTCCAGAAATTGTTGTCTTGCTTCCTTGCTGATGACTCTTTGGAAACGTTCAACCATTTGCGGGTATGGGTATGGACCAACGGCTGAACCGACCAGGTAGAAGGTAGTGTCCAGGTTTTGGGCCAAGTCTTGGAAGGCTGCGGCAACTGCATCTTCCAGAACTTGGGTGCCGGCGGTGACTGGAGTTACTTCAGCCCCCATAAGGCGCATCCGGAAGACGTTCAATCTTTGCCGTTCACAGTCTTTTGCCCCCATGTAGATAGTGCATTTCATTCCGAAGCGGGCAGCGACAGCGGCAGTAGCGACACCGTGCTGGCCAGCCCCAGTTTCAGCGATGATCCGCTTTTTGCCAAGACGCTTGGCGATCAGGACTTGGCCTAAGGCATTGTTGATCTTGTGGGCACCCAGGTGGTTAAGGTCTTCGCGCTTAAGGTAAACTTTTGCCCCGCCCAGGCGCTTGGTCAATGATTCAGCGAAGTAAAGCGGAGTTGCCCGGCCTGAGTAATCGCGAAGCAGCTGGTTCAATTCGGCGTTAAAGTCCGGGTCATCCTTCACCTTTTCAAATTCATCCGCGATTTCATCAAGTGCTGCCTGGATTTCAGCTGGCACGTACTGGCCACCAAATTCGCCGTAAAACATTTCCTTCTTTTCTGCAGTTGCTTCAGTCATGATAGTTCTCCTTGTTTGATAGTTTGCTATTTTTAATTTATTTCTAACTATGTTTTGCTGGAGCCTATACATGTATATCTAATTTTGAGTACAAAAAAAGACTGTCTGACCAACTATGCCAAACAGTCCTTTGATTTCTTCAGAAACGATTGTCCTGGCATAGACTCCCTAGATTATTGCAATCAGTGAGTCTACACCATATAACATGCAGCCTCACTTAGTCACGCCAGTCTTGCCAAAGTTTACGTACAGTCATTTTAATCGTTCCTTTCTAAATTTGTCTTTTCTTTTGAAGTTGATTACATTTTAAGACGATTTTCAGAAACGTGCAAGAGCTTTTTGCAAAAAAATTTTGTTTTCGGCAAAATTCTTGCTGATGACTATAATTACGATTATAATAATTACGATTAGACTAAACACGATTATATTAATCATGATTAGAGGTAAACATAATGAGTCAAACTTTTATTGCCCGGGAAGCAGAGCTTGCGAGCCTGGCTGACATGTATCAGAGTCCTCGCTTTGAAATGGCGGTTATCTATGGCCGGCGCAGAGTTGGAAAGACATCTCTGATCAAAGAATTAATTAAAGACAAGCCAGCAATTTATGCAAAAGGAATTGAAGCAACAAAAGAACTCAACTTAAACTATCTGACCAATGCGGTTCTGGACTTCGAAAATCCTAACCGTTTAGATCGCAGTTTTAGCTATAGCAATTTCCGGGATATTTTTAGCAAGGTACAGGACCTGGCGAACATGCAAGATCGCAAATTGATTTTTGTCCTGGATGAATTCCCCTACTTCGCCCAATCAGCCCCAGAAATCAGCTCGGTTCTCCAGTTTGCCATTGACCACGTTTTTAAAGAGTATGACAACATCATGCTGATTCTGTGCGGATCATCAATGTCCTTTATGCAGCACCAAGTATTAGGCCATCAAAGTCCACTTTACGGCAGAAAAACTGGCCAGTTTAAAATACGGCCGTTTGATATTTTTGACACTAAGAAAATGCTCCCCCTTGTCAAGAATGAGGACCTTCTAGCCTACTACGGCATCACCGGCGGGATTCCGCAGTATCTCAGCTTTATCGATCAAGACAAAAGCATTGAAGAGAATATCAACCGGCTTTTTTTGCGGAATAATGCCATTTTGCAAGACGAGCCGAATGTCCTGTTGCAAGAAGAACTCCGGAAGCCGGCAACCTACTATTCGATCCTGGTTGCTTTAGCACAAGGGAAAACAAAGCCAAATGAAATTTACAAAGCGATCGGTTTGAACAGTGCATCTAGCTTGAGCCCCTACCTCAGCCGCTTGCAAGAACTAGAAATGGTTGAAAGGAAGTTGCCTATCCTTGAGAAAAATACCAAGAATGCCATCTACCACATCTCAGACACAATGTTTCAGTTCTGGTTCCAATATATTTCAGGCCAGCAGGATAAGATTTCACTTGGCCGGACAAGTGGTCTCTTAACAAGGATCATGGCGGATCTGCCAAACTTTTTAGGACCAGTTTTTGAGAAAGCCTGCAGGGAATGGACCTGGAGACAAGACGACCTCCCCTTCGACCCGCAGGAAATTAGCAGCTGGTGGGGCTACAATCCTGCCCTTAAACGACAAGAAGAAGTCGATTTGGTTGCCGTGAGTTATGACAAAAAAGAAGCGATTATTGGTGAATGCAAGTGGCGCAAGGCAGAGAAGCTGAGCCCGCAAATGCTAGATACCTTGCGCAGCCGCGCGGCACTGCTTAGTTCGAAATTCGGCATCACGAAAACTCATCTCTACTTCTTTGTCAAAGAGAGCAGCCCTTCTTTTAAAGAGCTGGCTGAAATGCAAAAAGTTAGACTAATTCTCTTTGATGATTTTTGAAAAAGTTGATAAAACAAGTTTCGTCAGACTTCTCATGTGAGGTCTGACGTTTTTTCGTAAGTTAGATTTTTTAAGTTCAGTTTCAGTAGTACAATATGAAGTGGTAATATTTGTTTCAAACATACGAGGAGTGAGTTTATGAAGAAAAGTGTGATAACTGGTGCACTTGTCGCAGCTGTAACTCTTGGTTTGGTGGCTGCTCCTAAGGCAGAAGCCAACTCAGCTAAGTACACGATCAAGCAATACCGGTCGGTTAGGAAGTATAGGCATGGGATGAAGGCGACTTTTTCCTACCAACTGCCGCAACTGAAAGGCAACTCCGCCGCGGTAAAGAAGATCAACAAGGACATGAAGAAGAGCTATAGTACCGAGAAGAAGAATTCGAAGACGGTCTTCCACTTCGCTAAACAAGACGCGGCTGATTTTTCTAACCAAAGCTATTTCGATACGATAATCGCAAAGGCAACCTATAACAAGAGAAAAGTTATATCATTTCGGACTTATAAGAAATGGTGGGCTGGCGGTGTCAGGCGAGACACCTTAGACAGCTTGACTTACTCACTTAAAACTGGCAAGAAGTTGAACGTTTATGACGTGGCTAAAGGCAGTCGTGCGAGTGTGAAAAAGAAGCTTGTTAAAGGCGCCAAAAAGTTTGGGGCCGAAAGTTACTACTTTAAGTCAATGGATTTAAAGGATCTGAGCTTTGTTTTGAAGAACGGCAAGGTATATGTGTACCCACAAGTTAATGGCCCAACCATGCTTAAGTCCTTCACCCTGCCTGCTCGGTACAAGTAATAGCTAATTGGAGAAATAACATGAAAAAGAAATATGTTGTCGCTAGTGCCCTTGCATTGGCTCTGTCTGTAGGATTAGTTACCAGTTCCAAAGCAGAAGCTAGCAGCTCTGCGAAGTACTACTTTAAGCAATATAAAACAGTTAGAAAATACAAGCATGGGATTAAAGCTATTTTTGCCTACAAACTACCACAATTGAAAGGCAATTCAGCTGCCATCAAGAAAATCAATGAGTCTTTACGAAAAAGCTATACGGCTGAACTTAAGCACAAGAAGGAATTATTTGAGTTCGCAAAATGGGATTCCAAGCATGTAGGTACTCATACAACCTACGATGATATTGTAAAGCCACGTGCAACCTACAATAAAAATGGCGTTATCTCCTTTAGATACGGTCAAGATTATAATATTGGCGGAAGCGCTACTTACTTTACAGGTAGTTGGACCTACTCCCTTAAGACTGGAAAAAAGCTTACTGTTTTCGATGTTGCGGAAGGCGATAAAAGTAGTATAGGCACACAACTCTATTATGGCGCTGTAGACCTTGGGGCTGACGATGAGTACTTACGCACCACGCATGCTTCTAAGATGAATTACACTCTTAAGGGCGGAAAAGTATATGTATATCCACGGATTGCCGCGGCATACAACAGTAAGTACTTCGTCATCCCTTCCCGCTACAAGTAATCAGCAAAAACAAAGATCGTCATTCCACCCATGTGGTCTGACGATCTTTTTTGCATATTCTGGTTTAGTCTCCGTAAACTTCTTCAATCAAAGGGAAAGTACTCCACGCCTTAGGCCAGCCGCAGTAGAAAGCCAGCTGAGTGACAATCTCCACTGCCTCTTCCTTGGTGATTCCATGCTTTTTGCCCAATTCCAAGTGGCTCTTCAGTTGCGGGTACAAGCCTGCGGAAAACAGTGCGGCAATGGTAATCATGCTCCGGTCTCTAGCCGACAATTTGTCTTCTCTTGACCAAACTTCCCCAAACAAAACGTCATCGTTCAGCTCCGCGAACTTTGGTGCTAACTTGCCCAAACGATCGCGGCCTGCAGTTTGTTTTTCTGCCATTTTTATCACCCATAAAAAAATTACTTGTCTGCCACAACCAGCAATGACTTAATTGCTTGCCGCTGGTCCATTGCATCGTATGCGTCTTGCACATGATCAAGGTCAAAACTCTTAGTGAAGACCTTGCCTGGGTGGATTTCACCCTTTAAAACAGCGTCCAGCAATACTTCATGGTCGTAAGTAGTGACGTTAGCGATCCCGCCACGCCAGCCGACATTCTTCCAGAAGAACTTGTTGGTTTCCGGTTCCTTTTGCGGAACCCCTACCCGGCCGACAACCGCACCAGCACGGGCAATCTGACCAGCCTGGTCAATAGAGCTGCTTGCCCCAACGCATTCCAAAACAGCGTCAGCGCCGTAGCCGCCAGTCAGTTCCAAAACCTTCTTGACCGCGTCTTCACCGCGTTCACTAACGATGTCAGTTGCCCCGAATTCCTTACCCAAGGCTGCCCGGTCTTCGTGGTGACTGAGCAAAATGATCTTTTCAGCACCGAGCAATTTAGCCGCGATAACCCCGCACAAGCCAACCGCGCCGTCACCGATAACTGCTACCGCATCCCCCGGCTTAACCTCCGCGCTAGCCGCAGCATGGTAGCCGGTTGCCATAACGTCTGATAAAGTCAACAGGTCTTTCAATTGCTCTTCAGTGTAGTCGCTTGGCTGGCCAGGGATTTTCACCAAGGCGCTGGCGTTCTTAAAACGCAGCTTTTCTGCCTGGTAGCCCTTGTTGCCGCCGGCTTCTACGTTAGGACAGTTGCCATCAAAACCAGCCTTGCAGATCTTGCACTTCATGCAGCCGTGAGTAAAGGGAGCGATAACAAAGTCACCAACCTTGACATTGTCGACCTTGTCACCGACTGCTTCCACGATCCCGATGGCTTCGTGGCCAACCGTGCCTTCAGGCCGGTCAGAGATGCCTCTGAACCACCACAGGTCTGAACCGCAGACGCAGGCTCTAATTACGCGAACCACCGCGTCGGTGTCTTGTTCAAGTGTCGCGTCTTCAACTTCCCGGGCTTCAACCAGGCCCTTTTTAACGAAATATGCTGCTTTCATTTTTTCTCGCTTTCTCTTGTAAAAATTCGCTAATATTCTTTATGATTATTGTAGCCTTTAGCTATAATTTTGGCGATTACTTAGCTTGTATATTGGTATTCATGAAAGGTATAGTCCCTTAGATTACAAAACCGTAAGCACCCAATAGCAGAGTATATTAAAATCCCATCCTAGCAATGCTAAGATGGGATTAATCAGTTTATGGGACTTTACTTGCAGTGGAGCTGAACATTCTCAGCCCATGGTAAATAGGCTTCCAGACGTTGATTGTCTAATAACGACAGCTCATTGGGCAGCTTGTCTAGAAGATAGTTGATATATTTGAATTGATCCA
>NZ_JBJEES010000037.1:4154-11839 GCF_051873315.1 Lactobacillus sp. | reverse complement strand
CCCAACGGAACCGACTGAGCCAACCAAGCCAACGACCCCAACAGAACCGACTAAGCCGACTGAACCGACGAGTCCAACGGAGCCAAGCAAGCCGACTGAACCGACTAAACCGACTAAACCGACTGAACCTACCACACCGACTGAGCCGACGACTCCAACGGAACCGACTAAGCCGACTGAACCGACGACTCCGACGGAAGAACCAACTAAACCAAGTACAGAACCGTCAACGGATCCATCTACTAAGCCAAGTACTGAGCCATCAACAGAGCCAAATACGGAACCATCGACCGAACCGTCTACTGAGCCAACGACAGAACCGACTACCGAGCCGTCCGCAGAACCATCTACTGAACCAACTGATACTGAAGAACCAGCTGATACAGATGAAGATACTGACGGCGGTGACGTTGTGACTATAGTGAACACGGATGAAGAGCCAGCAACTAAGTCAGCTGCTAAGACTCCAGCTCCTGTGACTAAGTCAGCTGCAAAAGCACCAGCCGCTGAAGCTGTTGCTAAGTCTGCTTCCGCAGCAAAGACTCCAGCCGCGGCTCAGCTCCCGCAAACCGGTGAGAAGGACGCTAAGACCGGCTTCTTGGCAGGTATTCTTTCTCTGCTGGCAGGTATTTCTCTCTTTGGCTTCAGCTTTAAGAAAAGAAAGCAGGAAAAGTAAGTCCTGATTTCCTAAAAATCAGTCCATAAACAAAGAGCTCCAGAAGCGTTTAGCAACTTCTGGAGCTTTTTGTCTTCCTTGTATTTTTGCGTTTGTGCCGGGGGATGTATGACTGAAAAAATCTGTTTTTTCCGCTATGCTCATTTTGCGCATTCTTCTTAAGAACAGTGAAAGCGTATTATTATAAGAAGGAACTGTCTAAATCACTTTTAGCAAATGAACATTTCACAAGTTACATTTTTCATTAACTCCCTGTAAAAAATAGGCCAAAAAATTTTCCCTACGTCAAATTAAATTGCGAAATACTTCTAGCAACCGCTTACTTCAGCTTGAAAACTTTTACATTTTAAGAATTTTGCCAAAAAATTGTTCAAATTTCAAAAAATAGACAGCCCTTGAAATTCTTTAAAAAACAACAAAAAGCTGTGTCATTTTTAACAAAATTCAAAAAAGCCGTTATATAATGCAAGTAGTTAAGCAAGATTTTTGTAAAAGTTTATTGTAAGGAGATTTGTAAGATGGCAGAACAAGAATACCGTATTGAATCAGACACGATCGGTGAAGTTAAGATTCCTAAGGAAGCTCTCTGGGGCCCGCAAACTGAAAGAAGCCGCAACAACTTCCCATCCGGCGAATTGATGCCATTGGCTATCATCCGTGCTTTCCTGCACTTGAAGAAGGCTGCTGCTGAATCAAACGTTGAAGTTGGCGATGAACCAGCTGAAAAGGGACAAGCAATCGAAGAAGCTATCGACCAATTGCTGGCTCTTAGCGACGAAGACTTGCGCAAGGACTTCCCACTTCACGTATTGCAAACTGGTTCAGGTACTCAAACCAACATGAACGTCAACGAAGTTGTTGCCAACCTGGCTAACAAGCTTCACCCAGGCTTGAACATCCTGCCAAACGATGACGTCAACCGTGGCCAAAGCTCAAACGACACTTACCCAACTGCAATGAACATCGTTGCCGTTGAAGCTGTCGACAAGCTGGAACCAGCTATTCAACACTTGATTGACGAACTTAAGGTAAAGCAAGACAAGTACTGGAAGACTGTCAAGGTTGGCCGCACCCACCTGCAAGACGCTACTCCTTTGACTTTCGGCCAAGAAGTTTCCGGCTACATCTCAGCCTTGAAGCATGACCTGGCCTACATCCAAGAATTGAAGCCAAGCCTTTACGAATTGGCTATCGGTGGTACTGCCGTAGGTACTGGCTTGAACGCTGCTCCAGGCATGACTGAAGCAATCGCCGGCAAGCTGTCAGAAGTTTACGGCCACGAATTCAAGGTTGATACCAACAAGTTCTGGGGCCTGGCTCACCACTCAGCTTTGAGCGTAATGCACGGCGCCTTCAAGACTTTGGCCAACGACATGTTCAAGATTGCCCAAGACATCCGCTTCCTGGCTTCTGGCCCACGTGCCGGCTACGGTGAACTGAACATCCCAGCCAACGAACCAGGCTCATCAATCATGCCAGGCAAGGTTAACCCAACACAAGCTGAAGCCGTAACCATGGCTGTAGCCCGCGTATTGGGCAACGACGTAACCATCAACTTCGCTGCCAGCCAAGGCAACTTCGAAATGAACGTCTTCAAGACTGTCATGATCGCTGCCTTCCTGGAATCAGCTGAAATCCTGGCCGGCACTATCACTGGCTTCGCTGACAAGATGATCCACGGTTTGACTGTCAACGAACAAAGAATGGACGACCTGCTGGAAAACTCCTTGATGACTGTTACTGCTCTGTCACCAAAGATCGGCTACCACGAAGCTGCCGTAATCGCCCAAACTGCTCAACGCGAAGGCACGACCTTGAAGGAAGCTGCCCTCAAGAGCGGCAAGGTAACTGAAGAACAATACGATGAATGGATGGACTACATGGCCATGACCAACATCGACCGGACTAAGCCGGAAGAATAGTCTTTTTCAAAAAGCGGGAGAAAAAATGTTAGCAAAAGTTAATTACAAAGGCTTCATCTGGCCTTTGATCATCGGAATTGGGCTCTTCCTGCTCACTCCTTTGCGTCCGGCAACCATCACCGTTGCCGGCTGGCACATGTTCGCCATCTTCCTTGCGACGATCATTGCCTGCATCACCAAGCCTCTGCCAATCGCCGGGGTATCTATCATCGCCTACGTCATCATCATCGGCCTGGGCCTGGTCCAAATGAAGCCAGCCCTGTCAGCCTTCGCTGACTCAACTCCATGGACCATCGCCATGGCCTACATGATTGCCCGGGGCTTTACCAAGACTGGCTTGGGCCGGCGGATCGCCTTGATCTTCGTCCGGGCCTTCGGTAAAAAGACTTTGGGTCTGGCCTACTCCTTGTCCATGATCGACCTGGTCGTTTCACCAGCCACCCCAAGCAACACTGCCCGGTCTGGTGGGATCGTTTTGCCAATCATCGAATCCTTGTCCGACACCTTCGGTTCCAAGGTTTCTGATGGTACGGAAGACAAGATCGGTTCTTACCTGGTCTTCAACGAATTCCACGCCAACACGATCTCATCCAGCCTCTTTATGACCGCCTCAGCTCCTAACGTGGCCGCGGTTGGTCTGGCAGCGGCTAACGGGGTCAAGATTTCCTGGTTCGGCTGGGTAGCAGCCGCTATCGTGCCAGCCTTGATCTCCTTCATCTTAGTGCCAATCATCATCTACAAGATGTACCCGCCTAAGATCAAGGAAACTCCTAACGCTAAGGAATGGGCTGACGGCCAGTTGAAGGAAATGGGCGCCATGAAGGCCTCTGAAAAGGTTATGATGGCTGTCTTCATCCTGGCTCTTGTCTTGTGGATGCTGTCCAGCTTCATCGGCCTGGACGCTACCTGGGTAGCCTTCCTGGCAACCGCGCTTCTGCTGGTAACCGGGGTTTTGACTACCAAGGACATGCTGAGCGAAACTGGTGCCTGGAACGTTGTCGTTTGGTTCTCAATCCTGATCTTCATGGCTAACCAACTGAGCCTTAAGGGTGGCGTGATTCCATGGCTGCAGGCTTCCATCAAGTCTGTTATCGGTGGCATGTCACCAGTTCTGGTCATGGCTATCCTGGTTCTGGTTTACTTCTACAGCCACTACCTCTTTGCCTCCGGCACGGCTCACGTTGTTGCCATGTACGCTCCGCTGCTCTTGATTGCCAAGAGTGCCGGCGTACCGGTAATGTTTGCGGCTATCATGCTGGGGATGACTGGGGCGATCTTCCAGTCAACCACCCACTACTCATGTGGGCCGGCAACCGCCCTCTTTGCCCCAGGCTATGTTAAGCAGACTGACTGGTGGAAGATGTGCTTCGTTTTGGGTCTCTTCTACCTGGTAGTCTACGGCGGCATCGGCGGCTTGTGGATGAAGCTGATCGGCCTGTGGTAAAAGTTTAAAAGCAAGTTTGAAAAGTACTTGTAAGTAAAGTAAAAGTTTGTAAGTGAAAAGGCAGCTCCAGAATGGAGCTGCCTTTTTCGTGCGGTTTAAAATATCGATGTTGCTATTTTTACTTGTTAAAATGTTTCTTGTTTACAGTTACTATGGAGATTACGGCAATAAAATTACTTGTTGAAAGTGAGCTTGGATTTGGTCATTGGCGCCAGCTTGTTAGAGTGGACGATCAGGCTCTTGTTCATGGTCTGCCACTTGCCTTGCGCGTAGTCAGCGTTCTTCTGGTTCTGTTCAGTCAAGTAGGCCGTCAGCTTGTCACCGGACAAAGTCTTGGCTGCCTTGTCGCTTTGGGCCAGGTTGGCCGCCAGCTGCTTAGTTACGGCCTTCTTGGTTGGATTAACGTCCTTGTAGATCAGGTCCGTCTTCTTGCCAGTTGCGCTGTCGATAAACTTCTTGTGCTTGTAAGCTTCAACCACCATGGCCGTGGTCTTGTAAGTCCAGTAGGCAGACTTGGTATTAGTCGGGTCTTGGTAGTCGCCGTCAACCTTGTACTGGCTTGGCGTGTCGCTGATGTTGGTGTAGAAGGGCAGGTAGACGCTGGTCGCCGGGGAGGCCATGGCCAGCCACTGGATAGCAGCGTATTCCTTAGGTACATTGTTTCTGATCTGCAGGATATGGGATTCTACGTCAGTTGGCACGTTGATTGGCCGGTAGCCGCCCTTCCACTTGCCGTAGCTGGAGTACTTGGTTCCCGTAAAGTGGGAGGAAAGTACCTGGCCAACCTTGCCTGGGCTGACCTTCTTGTCCGGCTTAAGGAAGAGGGTGTAGGACTTCTTGGTAATTGACTGCTTCTTACTTGGGGTCAAGATTCTCTGCCCGTCCCACATTCTCGGCCGGTTGTAGACGGCGTCAGTCTTGTCGTTGGTACCAAAAGCCTTGGCGTAGTTGACCGTGCCTTTTGCATAGCCGGCCAGCTTGATCTTCTTGTTCTTGGACCAGGCCTTGACCTTCTTGACCAGGTTGCTTGAAGCCATGTAGTTCTTAGAGTCCTTGAGGTTGAGCTTGCCGATCACCATTTGGTTAGGGATGACGGCGTACTTGTTGTCTGGAACTCTGACGGCTGCCCAGGTGTGGCCGGAGCCGATTTCCATGTACCAGATTTCGTTCTTGTCGCTGAAGATGACCCCGTTGTTTTCGGCGCTGCCTTGCTTTTCAACGATCTGGCCCAGGCGCTGGACGCCTTCCTTAGCAGAGTGGATGTAAGGCAGGACCACGTCCAGCATGGAAGCTTCGGAGATCCCGTTCTTGACCAGTTTGTCAGCTTTCACCCCCTTCTTGTTGGTCGTAGCTGATTCCGTAGCACTCATGGCCACGTTTTCGCTGTTGATCCCGCTCTCACCAAAAATCCACTGGCCATTTTCCTGCTCGCCGTCTGGCGTGCTGGTATAGCGCAGGGCCGTCTTTGGCAGGCTGGTCTTGAAGCCGTTGTCTTCAGAAACATAAGTGGTCGGGCCATTGCTGGTTGCCTGGTGAACATAGAAGTGCTTGGACCAGGCGCCCACGTCTTCATTGCGGGCGACCAGGGTTGATCCGTCGGTCGTGGCCTTCTTGCCAACTACTACAGTCGTGCAGGCCTTGACAGGCGAGGCGGTAAAAGCAGCTGCCAGGCCCAGGGCACCAGCAGCCAAAATAAACTTACGCATGATATTTCCCCCTATCAAACATAATCCTATCAATCACACAGCAGCGCTTGTTAGCGCTTACCAAAAGAAATCATAAGCCTTTTGCCATTAAATTACAACCCTATACGAAAAGCTAAGCTGCTTTATTAAGAAGCAACTGGGCAGGAAATTATTAGAAAATGAGAAAGACTTTTACATGTGAAATAGGGGATAGCCAGATTATACCGGTTGAAAAATGGACCGGCTCTTTTTCGGAGCTGGTCCTTTTGCCTGCTAAGCAGTGGAAATAATTAATTTTTTACCGGCTGCCTTCTTCTTGCAGCTGCAGGACCCGGTCAGCGATGCTTTCGCTGGTGACCAGGTGGGTGATGATGCCGGACTTGAGGGCGCCCAGGAGGGCTTCAGACTTGAAGCGGTCGTTGACCACGACGAAGCGGACGGGGGTCTTGACGATCTGCTGGTCGGAAATGCCGATGATCTTGTCAGTAATTGAGCTGAAGAAGTGGCCATCATGGTCGTATGGCCGGCCGAAGATCATGCCGGAAATGTTCTTTTGGTGGATGTTCTTAAAGAGGAGGCTTTCGTATTTTTCATGCAGGAAGCTTTCTTCTTCAAAAGCCTGCAAGGTGCCCAGGCTGGCCACCAGAAGGTCCATGTTGTCGTAAAGCTCATCCAGCTTCTCGTAAAAAGGCTCCTTCTTGATCAAGTTGACCAGGTCGGGGTTGGAGGAGTAAAGGGGAGCTGGCAGGGCGCGGAACTGGCCCCCGCATTGGGCAGCAGCGACGCTTTCCAGCGGATTCTTGCGCCCGCTGCCCTGGAGGGGATAGCCAACCAGCTGGACGAAGGTCAGGTCATCATTTTTGACATCCGTAAAGGAGTTGATGATGTCGAGCATGGTCGTCCCCCAGGTGATGCCGACGTTTTTGCTGGACTGCATGTAGCTCTGGATCTGTTCAGCCGCGAAGCTGACGATCTTTTCGCTGTCCTGGTTCTTGGTCTCCAGCTTCTTTAAGATAAAGGCTTCCTTGAGGCCAAACTGTTGGCGAAAGGTCTTTTCCAGGCCGGGATTCCGCTTGGCTCCTTCCTTGATATTGATCTGGACGATGCCGGTCTTTTCCGCGTCGTTCAAAGCTTTGTCAATAAGGTAGCGGGACAGGTTGTACTTGGCGGAAATTTCGGCGATGTTGAGTTTGCTGATGTAGTAGTCGTGTGCGATGTTTGCAAGCTGGTCGTTGCTGAGCTGCATGATTTCCTCCCAATTTTAGACATTTCAAAGACTATTTAAATATTGTAAAGCAAAAGGTCACTTTTGTAAAATAAGTAAAAAGGTATCACTTTTTGAAAAAGACAAAAAGCTAAAAAAGAGCAAAAAAGAAGGGGGAATCAAGCGATTCCTCCTTCGTCATTGTCTGATTTTAGTACCAGTTGTGAGCCAGCCAGAATCTCTTGGCGTTGACCCATGAGCCGTAACGGCCGTATACGTAGCGGTCAGCAGTCCGTTCTTGATTTGCCTTGGACAGGTTGCCGCCCAGGTAGGAGATCAAGAGTTGGTAGCGGCCGTAACAGTTGCCGTTTCTGGCAGTGTAGGAACCGCCTGATTCCCGCATAGCGATCCAGTACTTGGCTGCCTTTTCAGCTGACTTCTTAGCAGCCTTCTTCTTTGCGGCAGCTTTCTTCTTGGCAGCGGCCTTTCTCTTAGCGGCGGCTTTCTTAGCAGCAGCCTTTTTAGCAGCAGCAGCTTTCTTGGCAGCCTTCTTAGCGGCAGCAGCGGCCTTCTTGGCAGCAGCTTCAGCAGCCTTCTTAGCCGCGTCGTCTTGCTGGTCAGTTGAGCTTTGGCTTGAAGCTGAACTTTGGTCAGCGGCTTGGCTTTGGTCAGCGCTGGCAGTTACAGCTGCGGTAGCAGACTTAGTGGTCTTCTTGGCAGCCTTCTTAGCTTTCTTAGTTGCCTTCTTCTTAGT
>NZ_JBJEES010000037.1:0-4054 GCF_051873315.1 Lactobacillus sp. | reverse complement strand
TTCTTAGTTGCCTTCTTCTTAGTAGTCTTCTTAGCAACCTTCTTGGTAGACTTCTTCTTTGAAGTCTTCTTGGTCTTCTTAACAGCCTTCTTCTTGCTCTTCTTAGTAGTCTTCTTGGCCTTCTTAGTGGTCTTCTTTACCGTGTTAGTAGAAGTAGAAGTGCTTGAGCTGGTTGAGCTTGCTGAAGCAGCAGTAGCTGAGCTTTGATTGGCAGCGCTAGACTGGCTTGCGGCCTGGTCTTGGCTGGCTTGCTTGTCTTGACTAGTTGCAGTTGCTGACTGTTGGGTAGAATTTGCGTCATTGGTTGCCGCTGAAACGTTAGCGGCGGGAGCAACCACGAGGGCAGCTGCAAAAGCAGTTGCTGATAAAACTTTCTTGAAATTACGTTTGAACTTCATATGGTAGAAACTCCTCACTTGCTTCTCTTAAAAACTAAGTCTATGCTACTAAAGGAATATTACAGGAACGTTACAAAACGACCACAGCTCGTTAACAATCTGGTAAAATGAACAATTTTTTGGCAAAAATGTCATAAAAAAGCAGAAAAGAGGGCCAAAATTATCATTTTAAGCGCTTTAAATTAGTCGAACGAATAAGTAACATTAGTAACAATTGTCAAGAGAATGACATAAAGTGGAATTTACTTCAAACTATTATTTCAAAAATGGAATTAATTGTTAGGGCAAAATCCAGATATTTTGCATTAAAGCGGCTTTATTTCGGCTTTTTTGCTAGAATAGAGAAGTGTGAATACAAAATATCGCGGGAAAATCTGCCGCGGATTATAGGAGGAAACAATGGCTGTTAAGCGCTTTTACGAAACATTCCATCCAGATCACTACGATCTGTACATCGACGTTGACCGGGCAGCAAGATCTTTCTCAGGGACTTCCACCATCCATGGTGAAATCCAGGAAGAAACTGTCTTGGTCCACCAAAAGTACATGACCATCAGCAAAGTCACGGTTGACGGCAAGGAAGTGCCGTTTACCTTCGGCGACGACTTTGAAGGCATCAAGATCGAAGCCGGCAAGACCGGGGAAGCGGTCATTGCGATCGACTACTCAGCTCCATTGACTGACACCATGATGGGGATCTACCCGTCCTACTACCAAGTTGACGGCGTCAAGAAGGAACTGATCGGGACCCAGTTTGAAACTACTTTTGCCCGGGAAGCCTTCCCATGTGTCGACGAACCAGAAGCTAAGGCAACCTTCTCCCTGGCCCTGAAGTTCGACGAACACGAAGGCGAAACTGTCCTGGCCAACATGCCGGAAGACCGGGTAGAAAACGGCGTTCACTACTTTAAGGAAACTGTCCGCATGTCCAGCTACCTGGTTGCTTTTGCCTTTGGTGAAATGCGGTCATTGACCACCCACACCAAGAGCGGGGTTTTGATCGGGGTTTACTCAACTCAAGCCCACACTGAAAAGGAACTGACCTTCTCATTGGACATTGCCAAGCGGGCAATCGAATTCTACGAAGACTTTTACCAAACTCCATATCCGCTGCCGCAATCACTGCAGCTGGCCCTGCCTGACTTCTCAGCCGGCGCCATGGAAAACTGGGGCCTGGTAACCTACCGGGAAGCCTACCTGCTTTTGGACCCGGACAACACCACTTTGGAAATGAAGAAGCTGGTTGCGACTGTGGTGACCCACGAACTGGCCCACCAATGGTTCGGCGACCTGGTAACCATGGAATGGTGGGACAACCTCTGGCTGAACGAAAGTTTCGCCAATATGATGGAATACCTGTCAGTTGACCACCTGGAACCTAACTGGCACATCTGGGAAATGTTCCAGACTTCTGAAGCAGCGGCTGCCTTGACCCGGGATGCAACCGACGGGGTACAGTCAGTGCACGTGGAAGTCAACGACCCGGCTGAAATCGATGCCCTCTTTGACGGGGCGATTGTTTACGCCAAGGGTTCAAGAATGCTGGTCATGGTCCGGTCACTTTTGGGCGACGAAGCTTTGAGAAGGGGCCTTAAGCGCTACTTTGACGAGCATAAGTTTGGCAACGCGGCCGGTGACGACCTCTGGGATGCCTTGTCAACGGCTACTGACTTGAACATTGGGAAAATCATGCACACTTGGCTGGACCAGCCTGGCTACCCAGTGGTGAATGCTTTTGTTAAGGACGGCCACTTGAAGCTGACTCAGAAGCAATTCTTCATCGGCGAAGGCAAGGAAGTCGGCCGCAAGTGGGAAATTCCGCTTAACGCCAACTTTAAGGCACCGAAGATCATGTCAGAAACTGAAATCGACCTGGGCGACTACCAAGCTCTTAGAGAAGAAGCTGGTCACGCTCTGCGCTTGAACGTGGGCAACAACTCTCACTTCATCGTGAAGTACGACCAGACTTTGATGGACGACATCATGAAGGAAGCCAAGGACTTGGACCCAGTTTCCCAATTGCAATTGCTGCAAGACCTGCGGCTTTTGGCAGAAGGCAAGCAGGCTTCATATGCTGACGTGGTACCAGTTCTGGAACTCTTCAAGAACTCAGAAAGCCACATTGTTAACGACGCTTTGTACACGACTGCTGCTAAGCTGCGGCAATTTGCCCCAGCCGGCAGCGAAGCCGACAAGAACCTGCGGGCTTTGTACAACGACTTGTCCAAGGACCAAGTTGCCCGTTTGGGCTGGCTGCCTAAGGCAGGGGAAAGCGATGAAGACATCCAGACCCGGCCATACGTTTTGTCCGCAAGTCTTTACGGCCGCAACGCTGATTCAGAAAAGCAAGCCCACGAAATCTACGTGGAATACGCTGATAAGCTGGCAGAATTGTCCGCAGACATCCGGGCTTACGTTTTGATCAACGAAGTTGAAAACTACGGGTCAAGCGAATTGACTGACAAGCTGATCGGTTTGTACCAGGCAACTAGCGACCCATCATTCAAGATGGACTTGGAAGCCGCGATCGTGAAGAGCAAGGACAAAGGCGAACTGAAGAAGATTGTATCCTGGTTCGAAAACGCTGAAATCGTCAAGCCGCAGGACCTGCGCGGCTGGTTTAACGGCGTTTTGTCCAACCCGGCAGGTGAACAGCTGGCCTGGAACTGGATCAGAGACGAATGGGCATGGATGGAAAAGACGGTCGGCGGCGACATGGAATTCGCTACCTTCATCACTGTCATCTCCCGCGTCTTCAAGACTCAGGAACGCTATGACGAATACAACGCCTTCTTTACTGACAAGGAAAGCGACATGCTGCTGAACCGGGAAATCAAGATGGACCGGAAGGTCATCGCTACCCGGGTAGACTTGATTGCCAGCGAACAAGCTGACGTCAACGCCGCGGTTGCTGCTGCCTTGCAGAAGTAATTAAATAGAGCATAAGAAAACTGTTTCCGGTGAGAGTTGGAAACAGTTTTTTGTATGTATTCAAAATAAGATTTAGGCGAATTCCGTTACGTCTTTTACATCATAACGGACAGTATCTGGAACAACTTCGCTTGGGTCTGGCTTGCCAATAGAGATGGCCATCACTGGAATGTATTGTTCTGGGTCCAAGCCAAATTCTGCCGCAGCTTTGCTTGCGTCATAGCCAGCCATTGGGTTGGTTTCGTAGCCATGTTCACGGGCAACCAGCATCAGTTGCATGGAGACAAGTGAGGCATCAACCATTGCATCTGCGACTAACATTTGCCGGTCAGCTTTCTCGTAAAGCGGAAGGAAGGTGTTAACCGCGGCGTCACGGGCTTCCGGGGTGACCTTCTTGGCTTCAACCATGCCATTCCACAGGTCACGGTACTTCAGATATGACTTGGTGTTGCCGAAGACCATGATGGTAGCAGGAGCCGTGTCAACCTGTTGGTAGTTGAACGGCATCAAGAAGTCATGAAGCTTTTCTTTGCCTTCAGGCGTGTCGACGATAACGAAGTGCCAGGATTGCAGATTGCAGGCGCTTGGGGCAGAGATGGACTCATTAATGATTTCCAGCAATTCGTCACGGGAAATCTTAACGCTGGAATCATAGTGCCGGATAGACTTTCTATTTTGCATGATATCTTTAAAATCGTTGTTCATTGTGTTTACCTCAAAGAATG
>NZ_JBJEES010000036.1:0-11880 GCF_051873315.1 Lactobacillus sp. | reverse complement strand
AGTCCAGGTTTGGCAACAGCTTATTGGCCCAACCTCCTTATTTTATTCTTGGCCTTCAGCTGGCAGCTTTTGCTCGGATTGCTGGTGTATGTTGTGTTAACAGGCTTAGCCGCTTGGGCAGGGATGAAGCTGCAGAAGAGCTGGCTGATCATCCTGCTTTTAACTTTGATTCGGCTGGGCTTTTGCCTGTGTTTATCTTTGGGTTAGATGAAGACAGATTTAGGGGTAGAATTGTTGGAAAATAAACTAGATGATATTCTGGCTAAAGATGATGAAGAGAATGAAGGGAAATGGTATTACCTTGATTTCTTCCCTGTAACCTTTCAAGCTGGAAATGATAAATTTGATGAGTTTGAGTCATTTATTCAAGAAAAGTACTATAAATCTTTTTCTAAAAAGCTTTCTTTCATTATTTTGGGCCTGGTCAGCTATTATGACGCGGAAATCTATTTGCATGATGTAGATTACGGTGATGACTGGCTGAACTCCTTGCGTCATCAAGATCTTCTAAGCCAATTAGAATACCCGGACTTGAGCAAGCTCATCAAGCGTTTTTGCGTGAACGAAACACTTGGTTTAAAAATTGCCTTGCAGGATCATGATAATTTAGCATTGATGCTCTTTGAAGGCGGCTTGCGGCTAAGTTTTTACAATTTGACGGATGAGCAGAAGAAAGTTGCTGAAGACCTGGTCCGGTCGCAGGGCTTCTTCTTCAAAGAATCCAATAGCTGATCTTTAACTGCCTGAAACGGGCAGTTTTATTTTTGCTCAATTTTTAGCAAAGCATTGACTAAAAGGCTTACAGAGTTAAGAATAATAGAAGAAAAAGATTGTTTTACTAAGGAGAAAAAATGCGCTATTACATTCATGCTGATCAGTTTTACCTGTCAAATGGCCGGGGAAAAGGCGGCTATTTAGAGATTGTTGATGGTAAATTCGGGGCCTACCTGCCAGAAGGCAGCCAAGTGCCGGACGCGGTGGACTACACTGGCTTCAGTGTGGCACCGGGCTATGTCGATACTCACATCCACGGCTCTGTCAAAGAAGACGTGATGAAGAGCGACTGGGAGGGGATCAATCGCTTGTCTGAAGCCTTGCTGAGTGCCGGGGTAACCAGCTGGCTGCCAACGACAGTGACCGCGTCCAGTGAGCAATTGGCTGAAGTCTGCCGGATGCTGGCTGCTCACCAGGGAGAAGAAAGCGGAGCTAAGATTCAAGGGATTCACTTTGAAGGCCCATTTTTTACGGAAGAACACGCGGGGGCGGAAAATCCAAAATACATGATTGACCCAAGCCCGGCAGAACTGGACAAGTGGCTGGAAGCGTCAAAGGGGATGCTGAAGAAGATCTCTCTTGCGCCAGAACGTCCGGGAACGCCAGCTTTCGTAAGCTATGCTGTCAGCCGGGGAGTCAAGGTGGCCTTGGGTCACTCCAGTGCCAGCTACGACCAGACTAAGGCAGCTGCTCAGGCTGGGGCAACGATTTTTACCCACACCTTTAACGGGATGCCAGACTTCTCTCACAACCGGCCAAACATTGCCAACGCGGCCATGGCCTTAGAGAACATGGATAACGAACTGATTGCGGATGGTCACCACGTCACGCCTAGCGCCATCAAGGCCTTGCTGGCGGCTAAAGGCAAGGACCATATCGTTTTGATCACTGACTGCATGGAAGCCGGGATGATGCCGGATGGCGACTACATGCTGGGGGAACTGCCGGTATACGTCAAGGACGGGATGGCGCGCCTGAAGGAGGGCGACAATCTGGCCGGCAGCGTCTTGCAGCTGAAGGACGGGGTGAAGAACCTGGTTGACTGGGGGTTGGCTGGCAAGGAAGAGGCCGTGTTGATGGCCAGCTATAATCCGGCACGCAGCCAAGGCCTGCTGGATAAGTGCGGGGCAATTCGTCCGGGCCTGCCTGCTGACTTCTTGATTTTGAAGGATGACATGTCCCTGGCGAAGACCTACTTGAATGGAGAAATCCGCTGGGAAGAATAATAGCAAAGCTCGCTGCTGATCAGCGAGCTTTTTTGCTGCCATTCACCGGCGCAGATGACCATTCATCGGCATTTGCGGTTTTGGAACTTTTTTAGGGATAGAATTACGGTGTTGAAACAAAGGAGGATTAAATCAAATGAGAAGAAAATTGAAGAGAAATATTGTAGTTGCCCTAGGTGTTTTACTGTTGCTTCAATCCAAGGGTACTGTTAAAGCTGATGTTGGAACTAGTAATAGCGACAATGAATTTGTGAAAGCATATTCTATTGGGCGTAGTAAAGGAATTCTTACAGACGATAACATGACGGAATCAGAATTCGTCAACTTATGCAAGAATACAGTTTATCCACGATATCTAAAGTATTGCTATGAATATCCGGGTATATCTTTTGAAGATTACCTGGCTGAAGATAATTATGAAGTTCCTGTTCAAACAACTGAAGATAAACCTATTATTATCAATCACAAATCTTCAACGTCCTCAACTAATAAAATTAGGTTGGTGGGTGTATCCGCAAATAGAGATTATAAGATGAAGGCTGGCGATATCTTGGTTTGCTATGGGACTAGTTCTTCTAATAATTCAATTCCAAATCATGTTGGCCATGCCGCCATTGCTAGCTCTTCTAGCCATATTTTAGAGATGCCGAATATTTGGTCACATGCAACTCATGTGGGAAAGGCAAGCTGGTTCGCTAAGCATACAAAAGGAAAAGATTATGTTGCGGTTTACCGAGTGAAGAAGCATCCGCATTATGCTGAAGATGCAGCGGGATACGCATACCATGATATGTATATTAGCAATAATCCTAAATACCTACTTTCCCCTAATTTATATGATAGAACAACGAGCTACTGTTCCAAGTATGTCTACTGTGCATGGTATTATGGTGCAACTAAGGATTCTGTAAAGCATTACAATATAGGACATTATGTTTTGCCTCACAGTTTTATTGGTAATTGGAAAGGTTCTTTCGTAGCATCATATGTTTATAAGGTAACTGAGTACTAAGGTGACAAAAATGAAAAAGAGAAGTTTCTTACTTCAAAATGTTGTACTTGTTCTGATGAGTGTGTATTCAATTATGATGTCGATAGTGGCAATTAATAGCAATTATTATAATGGACAAAAGCTACTTAGCCTAGCGGCATATATACCATTGCTTTTATTTTTGCTTGTAGACATTACTGCCTTTTTTGAAGAAAAAATTTCTTTTAAATGGTTGTTTTTGTTGGTTATGTTAAATCTTATATCAGTATTTTGCTTTACCGGTGCAAAAATAAATAGCTTTTTCAACTCTCCGTCTTTACTTTCTTATTTAGTTAATAGCATTTTTATCTTTTGCTTATATTTGTTAGAAAAGCCAGCATATTTTGGAAATGATGGTAAAGCAAATTTACGATATATTTGTTGGTCAATACCTGTACTTGATCTGGTCATAAATATCTTTATTATCTGCTTTGGGTAGGAATCAAAAAAGCTCGCTGCTGGTCAGCGGGCTTTTTGTTGCCATTCACCGGCGCAGATGACCATTCATCGGCATTTGCGGTTTTGGAACTACTTTTAGGGATAGAATTACGGTGTTGAAACAAAGGGGGATTCAACATAATGAAGAAAAAGTTATTAGTAAGCACTGTGTTGGTCAGTGCGATTTCCTTTATGTCTGTATCACCGGCATTTGCAGCTACAGCTGTTGACAGCGATGTGATCAAGGAGAATATTTCAGTTGACAATGAGAATTGGACTCAAGGAATGGTTGAAGAGCAATGGACAGCAACTCATTCATCACCATTGTTCCCATCACTTTATTTGTCAATTGGTAAGCATGTTCGCTATCCCGCTGAAGGGGGGAAGTGGACATATGGATTTTGGAATGCAAAAGTACACTCTGAATACAAGGTAAACAAGAAGCATGGGTCAACAGTCGTGTATATTGATAGAAAAGGCAAAAAGCATGAACAGCGGTCAATTAATACGGCTGCTGGCAAAACATCCATTGCCGAAGTTTGGGCAATTAATCTGCCAAAGACCGTTGATCGATACTATTACCGAATAGTCAAATAGTAAAAGTCTGGAAGCATCTTCTTGAAGTAACTAGATGTTTCCAGTTTTTATTTAGGAGGATGTAGCGCGATGAAAGGAATAAGTGTTTCTGCCGATCAGATTACGGCGCAAACAGGAGACAAGCTGCTTTTTCAAGATTTATCTTTTCAAGCAAATGGCGGTCAAGCAGTTGCCCTGGTTGGCCGGTCCGGCGCTGGCAAAACTACTCTGCTCAACCTGCTCGGCTTGTTAAGCCTGCCAAGCAAGGGAAAAATTCTGATCAATGGCGAGAATGCCAGCAGCTGGCCGGAAGGGAAAAGGGAGAAATTTTGGCGGGAAAAGGCGGCCTTTCTCTATCAAGATGCTGGAATCATCGATGAAGAAAGCCTGCTGTACAACGTTTCTTTGACTAAGGCGAAAAAGAGCCAGGAACAAGCCTTGCATTGCTTGAAAATGCTTGGTTTAACGCAAGCTCATGAAAAAGCAGCCGTGCTTTCTGGCGGGGAAAAGCGGCGTCTGGGTCTGGCCCGCCTTTTATACAAACAGGGTCAGGTGATCTACGCGGATGAACCGACCGCTTCTTTGGATGCGGCCAACCGCCAGCTGGTCACTGATTTGCTTTTAAAACAGGCACAGGCAGGCGCGCTCGTCTTTATCGCCACCCACGATGAAGACCTGGCGCAAAAGTGTGACGCGCGAATTTGTCTGGGAGAATGACCATGCGTAATAGAATCAACATTGCCGCTTCCAGTTTGCTCTTCGCCCTTGTCTTTCTGTATTCTCTTGGACCCGGCCGCGATGCAGTAGACCGGCTGCCTTTGATCTGCAGCCTGCTTTTATACGTCACAAGCCTGCTTTTGCCTTTGCAGCTTGGCTATCGCAAAGATACTATTCGCCTGCTGGCCGGAATCAGCAGGTTGGAAATCTGTCTGGATAATTTTACCTGTCTCTTTGTTTGGAGCCTTGATGGCAGCCTGCTTGGTATTTTGTTGTTTGGTCTGATTTTTCGTGAAAAAAGTTTTTTAGGCAATTCTGCTCTTTTACTGTTGATTGAACTGGTCTTGATTTTCTGTTCACTGCTGCTGATGAAGCTGCCGGACAAATTTCGCGTCAGCCGCGGTTCTGGAAAAAATCAAGGAAAAATCGCCCTGCGTTGCCTGCAAGTATCAGCCTTGCTGCTGTTAGCCTGGTCCCTGCCGCAAGCGGCCTTACTGGCCAAGAGTGCCTATGAAAATTACCAGTCAAAGGAAAAATGGCAGCAAGTTCCAGCAGCCGTCAGTTTTGATGATGATGGCCGCTTGGACCAAAGAGATCATTACCCGGCTGAACTCGCGCTCATCAAAGATGAAGAGCGGCAAGGCAACGCGGTTTTGTCCCTAATCATGGATGACCAAATGCAAACGTCAAAAGCTGAATTAGGGGGATATGACCACATCGTTTTTGTCAATGACCAGGCTTTAAAGCTGGCCGGTATCAGCCGCCAGGACCTAAAGGAAGTTGCCCTGGCCGACTTGCCAGCAGAAAGCCGGAATTTCTTGCGCAGAATCTTGCCACTTAATACCGCAAAGCGGCAAACCGTGCCGAAAGGGATGCACTTGTTGACCAGCCGGAAAAAGCTGGTCGCTCTAAATGAAACGCAAGATTTTCAACTTTGCCGCAAGCCCTTGATCATCTACAGTAAACGGCCCAGCCAGATTTATGACATGCATGGCTTTTTATATCCAGCTTTGTCGACAGGCAATCTCTTCTTTATCCGGTCAGATAAGCTTATTCCTGCCTTAAAGCGGCGCGGCTTGACAAAAATTTACTCGCCAGAGCCTTTCCGCTTGAAGCAGCTCGCCCAAAGCAAGCTGGAGCTGGCCAAGCTCTACTTAAAGAGCTGCTTGTGGGAGCTGCTGAACTGCATCTTGCTCTTGCTTTTGCTGGCCAGCATCTTGAACTATCAAGCTGCTGCCTGGGTTCAGCTCAACCGGACCAAGGTTTTCGCCTTGTTTACCAGTGGGCACAAGTGGAGAATAATCTTCCCGCCTGCCGCGGTGGCGGCTGCCTTAGCGCTGCTTGTTTGTTTTCTGGTCACGGCTATCTTGCTTGTCCTTTACGCTGCAAGTCCTGCTGGGCTCTTGATCTGCCAGTTTTCCTTTATCCTGCTGTATACTTTGGTATATGGAAAGCTTTTGAGCAAAAAGAGCAAAACAGAAGTTAAACGGATGATTGGCCGGAAAGGGTAGAAGAGGATGAAAGAGGAACTGGGCCTGCGGATAGCGGTTTGCGACGATGAGGAAAAAGAACGCGCGAGTTTGCGGCAGTTGCTAGTCATGGAGTTAAACGCCGCACATGTCGACTGCTACGCGAGCGGGGATGACCTGCTTGAAGCAGGAAAAAAGTACAACTTGATCTTTCTGGACATCGAAATGCCTGGTACAAGCGGCATGGAGACGGCCCGTCGCCTGCGCCGTGACAAGCGCGGCGATTTGCTGGTCTTTTTAACTGCTTATGACCGCTATATGCCTTCCGCCTTCGAAGTGAAGGCCTTCCGCTACTTGCTCAAGCCCTGGAAGAAGGAGGATATTGCCTTGGTTTTGCGGGCTGCTTACCAGGAAATCCTGGCCAGGCAGCTCTTGGCAGTCCCTTTGCCGGACAAGGCAATGACTGCTCTGCCCTTAAATGAAATCCGTCTGCTGGAAAGTTTGGGAGACCAGAGCTGCATCTATACGGCTGACAAAAAAGTAATCAGCCCAGAACCCTTGAAGTATTGGGAAAAACAACTGGACAGCGCCTTGTTTGGCCGGGTGAGCAGGCAATACATCGTGGCTTACCAGCATATCAGTGATCTGAAGCATAATCAGCTCTACCTTGCCGGCCTTAAGCAGCCAATCCTGCTTCCCCGCCGCCAGGTCAAAGCTGTTGAAGCTGCCTGGCTTGACTACCTGCGCTTTTATGCCCAGCCGCTGTGATTTTGGAGCATAATATGAATTTGTCTATCGATGCCGTGACGCTTTTGAACACGGCTTTTATCCTGCTGCAGTTCAGCAAGCTTTATCTGGCTTTTGCCTATCTCTTTGCCGAGAAAATCAGGCCGGCCTGGTTGCTGGGGATTTACTTTTTTGGTTTGGTGGCCTACTGCCTGGCCGGTCCCCAGCTGGGACTTTTGAATGAAGCTTTGATCTATGCCCTGCTTGCTTTGGGCCGGACTTTGCTGGGGCCATTAAAGGAAAAAGACCTCAGCCAGCTGGGCAGCTATGCGGTTTTAAGCCTGCTGGATCTGAGTCTAAAGCAGCTGCTCCGCCGTCAAGAAGTGGGCGCGGCTGATCTTGTTTTTGAAGCTGCCATAGCTTTGACTTTCGTTTACCTGTTTTTGGCGCCTAAGGTCAAAAATGTTTTTGCCAGCTGGCCGGACAAGGCCAAGTGGCTGTTTGTTTTCCTGGAAATTCTGGCTTTGGGCGCGGCGAGTCTGACAGCAGGTCGCTTTCAAGCCTATCTTCGCTTGCAAAAGCAGCTGCCAGTGCTAGAGGCCTGCTTGGCTGGAGTTGCCGTCTGGCTGGACATGGCTCTTTTACAAGGACAGTTTAGGGTTTGGAAATTAAAAGGCGAGATGAGTGAACAAGAGCAGCTGCTCCAAGCTGAGGAAAACTATTATGAATCGCTTTTGGCCCGGGAGAAAGAAACCAAGAAGTTCCGCCACGATGCCCGCCAGCACTTGGTCAGCCTGCAGGGCCTGGCTCATGCCGGCCAGTATCAGGAACTGACTGCCTATATTGACGACTTGGTTGGTAGCAGCCAGATGACCCGGCAATTGATCGATACTGGTAACAGCGGAATCAATGCCGTGATTGGCGACCTGGCCGCCCGGTATCCGCAGGTTGAAATCAGCTGGACTGGGGTGATTCCCGGCAACTTAGCCTTGCGGCAGCTGGATCTGTGCATTATTGCCGGCAATCTTTTGAAAAATGCCTGCCAGGCAGCCTCACTGGCGGCAGACCACCAGGTTAAGGCAGTGCTGAAATTTTCCGGGAAAACCATGCTTTTGACCGTAGCCAATCAAACGGATAAGGGGGTCAAGGTCGGGCCAGAAGGGGATAGTGTTGCGGCGAACGGACGGACGGGGATTGGCTTAGGCAAGGTCAAATCCTTTTTGGAGCCTTACCACGGCCGCCTGCGGTTAACTTTTAGCCCGAAAACCGCGCTTGCCAGCGGCGGGGGAGAATTTAGAGCCGAAGTCTTTGTGCCAAATGCTTTAAAAGCCCCCCGGGAGTTTTAGAAAAGAGAAAAAGCCCGTCTTCCAAAATTGCGGAAGGCAGGCTTTTTGTTAGATGTAGCTTTTTTAATATACGGCACCTTCGTAGAAGTCGAAGCGCAGCTTGTTGAAGTTGAAGTCCTTCAGCTGGCTCATCTTGATTACGTTGTCGCTGACGCCCCAACTCATGAGGTTGATCGGCTTGCCGTAGTCTTCATCTGGGATAACCAAAAGGACGTACTTGCCTTGGCTCAAGGCATAACCCAGTTCCATGCCCAGGCCGACGTCTTCTTCGTCAGGAATGTAGACGCCCAGCATGACATCGTTGGTCTTGATCCCGTTCAAGTCGTTGTTGTAGGTGGCCGTAGCCCAAACCTTGTCGTGCAGGTATTCCGGGTGTTCGTCGACCCGGATGCCCTTGTACTGGTTGTCCAGGGGAACGTAGCTGTTTTCCAGGTCAATCGTTGGATTTTCCTTGAGGGCTTCCATGGCTTCCTTGTAGGCTTTGTTTTGGCGGTCAGTGAACCAGCCGGCACCGAAGTAGATCGTCTTTTTTGGCATATCTTGTATTCCTTTCATGTCTGTTGCGAGATATTGTGTTTCTTTTTCTAGAATAACTTTACCATTTTCCGCCCCGGCTGACTAGTCAAAAATTAAGCGCCAGTCAAGTTGGCCAGCGCTATATAGCTTATAATAAGGGTAGTTGTATTTTTAAAAAAGGGGTGGAAAAAGTGACTGAAGAACTCTTAAAAGCGGAAAGCTGTTTTGTTTTGCGGGCCGAAGACCGGGCCGACATGTTTGCCCAAGTCTACAAAAAGCTGCTGGAGCAGGGGCTGGTAGCGGCCGGCTTTTTAGACCAGGTGGTGGACAGGGAAGAGGATTTTCCGACTGGCCTGGCCAGCTGCAATCTGGCCCCGGGTCTTCCCAACCTGGCTTTTCCGCATACGGAAGGCTGCTTTGTCAAAGAGCAACGGGTCGTTCCCATTAAGCTGCTGGACCCGGTCAGCTTCAAGAGCGTGGTCGATCCCAGCCGTGAATTGCCAGTTGGCTTTTGCTTCATGCTGCTGGACCAAAAGGCGGACGGCCAAGCTGAACTTTTGGCCAGAACCATGACCTTCCTCAGCCAGGCTGAACCAGAAGCCCTCAGCCGGATTTTTGCCCAGACTGATCCTGCCGGCTTGTACTCTGCCCTGCGGGATGCGGGATTTTAATGCTGACTTTGGTCTAATTGCCCATCCGTCAAATGGTAAATTTTTTGCGGTAAATTCTGCAATAGCAGAGGATCATGACTAACCAAAAGGGTAGTCGTTCCTTGCTTTTGCATTTCTTTGATCAAAGAGATAAAAAGTTGGATAGCTTTAGCATCCAAACCATTCGTTGGTTCGTCCAGAAGCAGCAGATCAGGCTTCTCCATAACAGCTTGAATAATGGCCAGCTTTTGCCGCATGCCTAAGGAAAAGGACTTTACTTTAGAGTCCTTTTTTTGATCCAAGGCGAAAATCTTCATGCTTTCAATAATTTCAGCTTCACTGATGGTATTGTTGATGGCGGCGAGGTACTTTAGGTTCTCGAGTGCTGTCAAGTAAGGAATAAAATTTGGGGTTTCGATGATTGTGCCGCAGTTTACTGGCAACTGTTGATTAAAATGAACCGATTGCCCGGCTAGCTTGATTTCACCGCTAGTTTTGACAAAGCCTAAGATGGCGCGTAAAAGCATGGTTTTACCAGAACCGTTGTCGCCAGTGAAAGCAACAACTTCGCCTTTTTCGACAGACAAATTGATATCGTTTAAGACAGGCTGGCCCTTAATTGTCTTGGAAACATGGTTGAGAGTAAGGTATGACATATTTTTCCCTTTCGTTTGATTTACAGAAGTTCTGTTTGCAGGTTAATGTAATAAAGAACAGCAGCCAAGGTTAATATCACGATTAATTCTAAGAAGTAGGAAAAAGCAGCGATATTGGCGAGCAAAATTAAGTTTTTCTTACTTACAAGATCCAGGATAGCCAGTCCGCAGCCAATGACGACCGGCAGGGCATAGTCCCTGCCAAGCAGCAATAGACTGGTTAAGAGCAGGTTGAAAGCCAAAAGGCTCAAACTAGCTGGCGCCAAAATCCGCAAAAGCAGCATCCAAGCGGTAAAACCGAAACAGAACAGCAGGGCTAGTGAAAACAGGATATTGTAGCTAACTGTAAACAGCAGCATTTTAATTAGACTGGCTCGAAAAAGACGCCGTCGGTCAGCCTGCCTGACATAAACAAAAGGATTAAGTATCAGCAGGCTACTCTTCATTTCCGGCAAGAGCAGCAATTCAGCCAGGGCATAGTAGCAGATCCAAGCCAGATTAGCGCTGATAACGGTCAGATCGGGCAGCTGCATTACATCAAATGGATTGCGGTTGCCGGAAAATGGATTGGCTAAATTCCAGACTAGGCAGGCAAACAAAATGCCTGCCCAAAAGAGTTGCCGCCGCTTCAGATTATGAAAATGAAGTCTCATTTGATTTCCTCCTGGCTAAGCAGACAGTCAGCTAAGAACCATAGCAGCAAAATTACGCCCCAGACCAAGCAACTAAAGTAGAACAAAATTTGTGGCTGGCCAGCAAAGGCAGTTCCGGTCAACAGGCTCAGCCAGTTTTTGGAGAAGGCTGACATGAAGAAAAGCCAGGCTGCCAGATAGCATAGGCAAGTCAGCAGGTATAAATTGCCGTGTGGCATGAGCAGCCAGATGACAAGAACTATGCTTTGCGTTAAACAAAGATTTTGCAACAGCAGCCAGATGGAAAGCAGGCTGCTAGCTAATTCGATCTTGCCGCTACTGGAAAAAACAATGGCTGCCAGGAAGGCTGACCAAATTGCACAAGCAAATGATATGAGCAACTGCCAAGTCAGCTTCCAGGTCAGCCAGCGTTTAGGACTTTTCCAGCGAACCCGGGCCAATGGGTCATTTTTTGATGGGAAAAATGCTGCTGTTAAACCGCTGAATAAAGAAATTACTGGAAAAAGCAGGTTGGCTTCCAGTAGCTGAAGGCTGGCAGCAGAGCCGGCTGGTTCGGCAAACAGGAGGGCAAGCAGGAGAAGCGAAAAGACGGCCGCGATGATCAGCAGCCGCCTTTTTTGAATGATTAAGAGCTGTTTAATCAAGAACATCGTTTCTTTCCTTTATTAGGAAACCACCCCAAACTACAGCGAGGATTAAGATGGAATAAACAATAAGTCCAAAGACCGTGAAGGGATATTCATTGCTGAATGTTGGGGTGATAATGCTGGGAATAGAGAGCGGTTCAAAACCGCTGAAGTCGCGCAGAATACTGCTGGTCAGCGTGATGGCAAAAGGAACGATGACTTCCAATCCATTGCGCAGACCAAAAGCTGAAGCAATGAGTGATAGCTGACTCAAGAGACCTGCAAAAATGAAGACGATAAGCAAGCCAAGCAGCCAGAAAACAATTGGATGAGAGTAGAACAGACCTGCGCTCCAGCCGCCAGGGTTGATTGGCGTTAGTTCATATTTTCGGGATAAGGGAGCCAGGGAGTATTGACTAAAGAAAAAGATCCCCTCACAAATGAGTGGCAAAACCGCGATTAAACCAGCAAAAATAA
>NZ_JBJEES010000035.1:0-49211 GCF_051873315.1 Lactobacillus sp. | reverse complement strand
GTTACCAAGCATTTAAAAGCACCTGACCTCTGAGAATTATCAGAAGCAAAAAAAGCTACTTTCATCTTACTCTCCGAATTCTTCGCTAACTGCTTGCAAAGCACTAGCAATAACTTGATCCATATTGTAATACTTATATTGACCAAGACGACCACCGAAAATCACCTTAGCATTTTCATTAGCAGCTAATTCTTTATATTTAGTGTACAAGTTATTATTCTTCTCATCATTGATTGGATAGTACGGCTCATCGCCACGCTTCCATTTAGCTGGATACTCACGAGTAATAATTGATCTGTTAGGATCACCCTTGCCAAACTCAAAATGCTTGTGCTCAATCAAACGCGTATATGGCGTTTCAGCATCAGTATAATTGATTACCGCGTTTCCTTGATAGTTACCAACGTTAACCTCCTCAGTTTCAAAACGCAGTGATCGATATTCGAGTTCCCCTAACTTATAATCAAAGAATTCATCGATGGGACCAGTGTAAACAATCCTGTCAAAGCTCTTCAAGTATTCGCTTTTGTTTTTAAAGAAGTTCTTACCTGTTTCAACTTTGATATTATTATCCTTCATCATATTTTCAATCATCTTTGTATAACCACCTTTGGGAATTCCCTGATAGTCATCACTAAAATAATTATTATCATAAATTAAGCGCACCGGAACACGCTTAATAATGAACGGAGGTAATTCTGTCGCTTTTCGTCCCCATTGCTTTTCAGTGTAACCTTTAATCAACCTTTCGTAGATATCACGACCGATCAATGAAATAGCTTGTTCTTCAAGATTCTGAGGTTCCTTACCAAACATTTCTGCGCGCTGCTCATTTATTTTTTCCATTGCTTCTTGTGGGGTTCGAATACCCCACATTTCTGTAAAGGTATTCATATTAAATGGTAAGTTGTATATCTTCCCTTTATAATTTGCAACAGGAGAATTAGTGTAGCGGTTAAAATCAGCAAATTTTTGTACATAGTCCCATACTTCTTTGTTAGAGGTATGGAAAATATGAGCACCATACTGGTGGACTTGGATGCCATCTACTTCCTTAGTATAGGCGTTCCCACCAATGTGGTCACGTTTGTCAATAACTTTAACCTGATTCCCGCGAATAGCTGCTTCATGGGCAAAAACTGCACCAAAAAGACCTGCACCAACTACTAAATAATTTGGCATTTTTGCACTCCTAACGTTTTTTTAAAATTCTAAATTTCTTTACAATAACCACTTATTTACAAATAGAATTTCTGCTAAAAATATTAGCTTGAATACTCTTAACTAACATTAAGAGTATTCCTAAGCGAAATAATACTTGGAACGATTAACATGATAAAAGGATTATTTCTAATATCTACTAATTGCGGATCTGTCACACTATGCAGAGCTAATACAAATAATGCAATAAGCAAAAAGTAATTTTCGCTTGTTATTGCTTGCTTACTAACTTTATTTAAGAGCCAACATATACTTACCAATGCAATTATGCCACCAGTAAAAAGAATATATATATATGATGAGTCAAGATAAAAATAATTGCGACCAGTTTGATTAAATACTATTTTTTGTCCGAATATGGTTATTCTATAGTTGCTAAACGCTAACGCATTTAGGCCGAGTCTGTAATTTAAGGCCAAGTTTGCTTCTTTCATTATGCTCAAATTTGGATGAGAGTTATAAAATAATTGAAAAATAATAGTAAAAGCACATACTATTGAAAAAATATGAGTAGCAAGTTTCTGTACCACCCTATTCTTTAAAATTATTGATCTTACTGTGTTACTTTTACCGATAAGATCTAATATCAACGCCAAGTTTACGGTTAGATAAACAGCTGTAGTATTAGTTTTCAAATTAAACCAATAATTTATTGCAAAAAGAGTCAATAATTCCCACGCTTTTATGTTTTTATCTTTAATAACTATAAAAGCCATAATTGCACCAAAAAGCATATTTGGTCCAAACGTTGTCCAATTGAATCCTAAATATTCCCTTGTTTCTCCAGTTAAAATATTATGATAAACTATGTTCTGCAATATTCCTATCTTACAAAGAAAAATTATTAGAAAAATCGCACAAAACATAGATAAACAATACCTTCTCAAGATTTCTTTCTGATTATATCTATGTGTAACAAAGCTAAACGGAATCATTAAATAGAAACCGTTATCCCATCCATCTTTAAGGACTAAATACGATATAATCAAAAACATTCCAATCCATATTGATATTGCTACTTTCTTTATTTTTACCTTTTTAAGTACTTCCATAAGTACTGCCAAAAAAGATAGTGAAAATAAAGTAGTCATTATTATCGTTTTCACCGTCGGATATTGAATTGAAATTTCAGATTGAACAATTGCGTATAGAAAAACACATATCATGTATATATCTATTGATTTTATTGTTTTCACTCTCGGAGCTACAGCTGCTTCCATTTTTCTCCACTAATTCTTTACACTAAGTAGCTAATTAAATCGTTTCTTCTCACTTTTTAATATTGATTTCAATTTAGTATCCAATACAAAATATATTGGTAACTCTCTAACCTCTGAATTATATTCATTGTGCTTTAGCCAGACGTCCTCCAGTCTTTCTGACATAAACCCATACATACGTTGCTGATACTTACTTCTATCAGACAAGTCAGTTTCTTTTTCTAACTTGAATAAAATGTTAAACAGCCACTCACAATATTCATCAAAGATTGCCTTAGGCAAAACCATCATATTCAATCCATGCTGATCTCTACCGTTCATCACTTGATTAAAATCTGCCACATATTCAGGTTGCTCTTTAGCAATAATATTTGCCACATTATCTAAATCTTTACCAACGTGCCTTTCTCGATAAATATCACCTACAGACATGTGCCATTTTGTAATTGAGGGTAGGACTATTTTGCCTTTTTCTAGATACCCTTCAATTTTTTCTTTTGGGCATACCTTAGGAACCAATGCATTAGGATCCATAAAAAAGCGGCGATAGTGCTCAATAGAAATATACTTAGATGAACTATCATTTTTCCAGATCCAATACATAGCAGTCAATTCACAATAATATGGATTTTTCTCTGAGATGTTGTCACCAGTATTATCTCGTAGATAATCATGTATGTTGTCGCCATTTCCTACAAATATAGGCGTCCTACCTTCTGGTATAAAATCAACTGGTTTATGAGTTACCATATACATAGTTAAGTTATTTGAATTCATCGGATATCAAACCTCGGCGCATAATCACTTTAAATATTTTTTAAATAAAAATTTTGCAAGTAAGTGGCAATATTTTGGATATCATAACCACTTTCACGAACCTTGTTTGCGTATTTGAGACTTCTCGAAATACACTGCTTTTCCTTAATCATATGTTCAACCCATAGATTATCACTTGTCAATGATAATCTAGTAACTAAATCCACAACGTCTTTACGAGTACAGCCATTCAGGTCATTAAACTTAACCAACAGTCTGTCCCAATTAATTCTTTTGATTCTTCTATGCCACTTAGCCATAACTTCTTCTTCACTATGATAGTGTAGAAAGAAAATTTCTACATCTTTCAATTTGCCAACTGGATAATTTCCATAACGTTTATCCACAGAAACTTGACTATACCATTTTGAAGCTTTTGGATCAATAAAAGTTAACTCACTGTCCAAATATTCCTTCAAATCTTTCAAAAACTTGATATAGTCATCAGCCATAATGAACAGGCCGACTGTTGGAGATTCCTTCGGGAGATCATAACTTTCATACAACATTCCTCCCCAACAATTATTTGAAATTATCGTAAATTTCGTATCTATTAAATTTTGTTTGCGTTTAGCAGCAAACTTTTCTCTTCGGAACTTAAGAACCTTTAATCTCAATCCTTCATAAGTAGGCATACTGTACTCCTTTTTATTTCAGATATTTTTCAGTAGGCTACATGCACGCCAATGCTGACAATTTTTCAGTCAAACTTTGCCACCAGCTTTGTTTTGATGAATCCAAATAGCACCTCATTTTTGGGATTTTCTTGCTCTATATTTCATTGCCCATGGTATTAATCTAGGAAACAGCATCATTACTGTTGCTCGCAACCTATCTTGTTTACCTACAGGTGCATGAAATGCGGCTAATGCTTTAGCATGCACTACATGTTTACATTTCCTGTAATTGTCTGGATATTCTTTTTCAGCACCAGCTAAAGTCATCACATCATAAACATCAGAATAGGTACGCCAGTATGCATAATCCCATGCTTTACGCAATTCCTTAGAATTTCTTGGGTCTTGATCTAAATGTTCCTTCATCAAGTCAATAGCCTTTAACCCGTTAACCCATTTATCCATAGAAAATTTAGTGGTTGCACTAGTAGGATTATCCCGACGATAAAAATAAATTTTTTTATTGGATTCAACTACTTTCCCTGCCTTCATAAACGAGTCAAAATTAAAGTTAAATCCCTCACCAATATACAACTCCGTATTGAATTTTATTTTATTCTTCTTCAAAAATGAACTGGAAAACATTTTGCTGTAAACGCCTATTGGAATTTGGTAAGAAAGGATTCCAACAGCTGCATCTGTTCCTGAGACAATGCGTTCGGTTACTTTGTCTACTTGTTTCCCATCAAATGTACCAAACATACGAGTTGTTAGCGAGATATCAGCATTATTTTTTACGATTAAGTCAAGCAAGTATTCCACATATTCTGGAGTCAGCTTGTCATCGGCATCTGCGAAGCAAATATACTCACCAGTTGCTAATGCAATCCCAACATTTCTGGTATCACTTACTCCGGTATTTTTCTTATGATGAACCTTAATTCGTTTATCTTTGGATTGGTACTGGTCTAATATCTCAGATGTGCCATCAGTGGATCCATCATCTACAATAATGATTTCTATATTTTTATATGTTTGTTTGATTGCCGAATCCAAACACATAGAAATAAAATCCACGTCATTATATGCCGGAATTACCAATGATACCAATTTGGTTGCGTTGCTCATATATCAAATTCCTTCTCGATCCAAAATCTTTTCGTACGCTTTTTCTAAAAGCTCAACATCGTTTTTTACGTAATAATGCATAATTTCCTTCTGATGATTTTCGTAAAAAGAATTTCTGTCTTCAGGCCTAATGTCCAATAATTTTTGAGCCCAGTGCGCAGGCGTATCTTTTAGTGAACAGAATTCCAAATTATCAGAAAGCTTAACTTCCTCAGTGATAACATCCGATACCAAACATTTTAATCCTGTTATCTGACCTTCTATTAGAGTAACAGGCAGCCCTTCAAATCTAGATGGAAATAAAAATGAGTCCATTGCCATATACAGATCTGAAGGTTTGTTTGTTTCTCCATACAGTATAACTTTATCAGCTGCCGGACTTTCTTTAACCTTCTCCTTAAAATCCTCATAATCAGGGCCATCTCCAACCAAGAGCAATTTACTATCTGGCCTCTTATTCACTACTTCTTCAAAAACCTTTAGAATAAACTCATGGTTTTTTTGGTAGTTAAATCTACCTATATGGCCTACAATGTACTCTTGACTTAATCCCAAATCCTTTCGCACCTTTTCTCTAACTAGCTGATCGAATTTGAAATTTTCTACTTCAACACCATTTGGAATTACAACAAACTTTTTGTTTCCAAAAAGCCATTGTCCTGCTTTTTTTCCACAAGCAAAACCATCAGTATATGACATATTGAAAACTGGCTTCATAAGTTTATGAATTTTCATACTTGTGCTTGTCGTATTATGGCTGTGAGCTATTCGGATTTTAATTCCAGCAATTTTAGCTAAAAATAATTCTAAGCCAATAGACGCATTACTGCCATGGACATGAGCTATATCATATTTTCCTTTGCGAAACGCCTTAAGTAGTCCTAGATAAAAACCTTTTGAATCTTTTTTTCGATGAGGAAGTATTACTACCTTTATCCCCTTTTCATTGCAGATTCTCTGATACTTTGGTGCTACACTTTCACCAACAATAATCGTAATCTTAAAGCGATTTAAATCTAGGTATTGAACGTAGTTCATGATAACTGAACTAATCCCATTAAGTTCGAGGTTTGTTGCAACCATTGCCACGCTTACTACGCTCTTTTTTTTAGAACTATGCATCCATTTGTTCCTTCAAGTATTCTCTAGTTTTTACTCGTTCACTTTTTATGATATTATCAGTCTCTACATAATCAATGGGCTCTTTTAGTGTTGAGCCCAATGTGTTCAAGTTCAAAAGCTTTCTACTATTTAGGTGTAATCTGTCAAGCAAATCAGTTAATTTTTCACTATTACCATATCCACTACTTCTTACCACACTAGCAAACTGTCTATGAGTAATAATGCTCATAATTGTACCATGGAATGTATCAGTCACAACACACTTAGCATGCTCAAAATAAGCAATGACTGTAAACGGGTCGCAATCAATAAATTTATCACAACAATCCTGAACGCCACCAATACAGTAAACTTTCAAGTTATTTGCATCTGCATACGCCCGTATTTTCTGACATTCCGAAGCTGAAAATCTGCCAGAATAGCCATACAAAAGCATATAATCATTCTTTTCGTTTACTTTGCTAGGTATCTTACCACTGTGTTTGAAATCATACATCAAAACAGGATCCAAATTAATTTGCGGTTTTTGTCCTATCAGCTTTTCAACAGTATTTGAACTGTTATTATCTCTAACTGAAATTGAATCGAAAGACTTCAACCAACCCGCTACTTTATCAGCAACACCATACTTTTCCAATTTTTGATAATTGGTATTTCCAAAAGATGCTGCATATGAAATGATTCTATTTGCATTAGAATCTTGTCCAAATAGTTCTGGTGAAAATCCAACATTAGCATTACTTTGCACGCAGTTGAAGACTTCATCGCTTCCTATTATCAATAGATCAAGCTTAGGACTATAATTCATTTCCTCAGAAATTCCAAGGTACGGGTAATAGTTCTTAGCATAATTCTTCTTATACCAAATGAAACGAATCTTTTCTGACAAAGGTGCCTTACCATGAAACGCCTCTAATGCCTTTGAAAGCTTACGCTTAAAGCCTCTTCCACCATCAACAGGAATTAATGTTTTCCCGGGGTGATAATCAACAAATTGAACTTCTGCACCTAATTCCTCCATAATGCTTTTTAACCCATATGCTTGCAAAAAAGAGCCATAGTTCTTAATTCGTTGCATTGAAAGGATTCCTACTCTCATACTATTTTTCCCCCATTAGTTGATCCACAATCTTCTCTAGATTTGCATTGAATTTCTTATTATTGCTACTTTCACCGCTATTTTTAGTCTTAACAATATTATCGTAATTAGCAATTGTAGCAGCTAGATCAGCAATATCATAAATAGGAATGATGTTGTTCATTCTTTCAGCAATCAATTTGGTAAAGTCAACTTGGTGATTATTAACGTGTTCATTGAATTCCAACTGTCTTGGTACTACGATTGGTACTTTACCATACTGAAGAGCTTCAACAAAGCTAGATGGACCACCGTGAGTAATAACAATACGCGCATCTTTAAAAGCTTGCTGCATTTCATCAAAACTCATCATTTTGTGCATCTCACAGTGCTTGGCTTCATAAGTACTGAACCCGTACTGAATAACAACTTTTTCCTTAATTTCACCGCTTGCAACCAGTTCGTCCATCTTCTCAATTAGACGGTTAAAAGGCTGCTCGTGCGTTCCTACTGTAACAAAAATCATACAATCCTCTAGAAAATACTACCAAGGTTAATCGCTTTAGGGTAAACCTTCTTCATTTCTTCCCATTCAACAATAAACTTATCGGTAATCGGGTAGACAAGTTTCCCTGTTACAGTCGGCTTATCATAGCGGTCAAACACTTCAATGTAAACCAATTTTGCACCCATTAATTTCCCAATATAGAAGAACGGCGCCGCAACTGCAGCACCACTGGAAATGATTAGATCAGGTCTTTCTTTCCGAAGCACTTTTATTGCTAGAAAGGTATTCTTGATCAAATTCTTTAAATTACGGTTAGTAGGATAATAGCAGGGATAGAATTGCTCACCTTTAAGCTTGCTTCTAGCATCTTCTTTATCAAAAGTTACCCAGAAACGATCCTTGTTTTGCCAAAACGGCTTTAACATATACAAGTGTGTCAAGTGACCGCCACTTGATCCAACCAAACAAACTTTGATATTTTCTTTAGACATTGCTTGCTTCCTAATAAAAAAGCGAGGTTCTTTAATCCTCGCTAACTCTTACTCTTCATATATCCCGTTCGGGTGGAAGATAACACCGATTGTCTTAAAAATGATCCACAGATCAAAGAAGACGCCACTCCGGTTGATGTACTCAATATCGAGCTGCACCATATCCGCAAAATCAGCCGCATTCCGGCTAGTTGCTTGCCAAAGGCCACTGCATCCCGGCTTAACCAGCAATCTCTGTTTGTCATAGTCGGTATACTGGTCAACCTCATTTGGCAGAGGCGGCCGAGGCCCCACCAGTGACATATTCCCAATCAGCACATTCCAAAGCTGAGGCAGTTCATCCAAGCTGTGCGCTCTGATGAACTTGCCAATCTTAGTGATCCGCGGGTCGTCATGCATCTTAAACATGGCCCCTTCGACTTCATTTTGCTCCAACAGATCCTTCTTCAGCTTCTCAGCATTGACCACCATGGACCGAAACTTGTAAATCCGAAATGGTTTCTCATCTTTGCCAATTCGGATCTGTGAGTAAAAGACTGGTCCGCCGTCTTCGCCATGAATCTTGATCGCCAGCCACAGAAAAAGCGGCGACAACAGAATCAAAGCAACCGCAGAAGCCAGAAAGTCAAAGAGACGCTTGATCCCATGGTAGAGAGGACGGCCCTTGACTTTGGACTGCTTAACATATGCTGGACTACTGCTATATCCCATATCCATTTTTTCCTCTCCTTCATCCAAATTTCTACTTTAAAACAGTCCTAAGAATTTCTTCCGCTTCTTAGGCAATGGCTGCCAATTTAGGTAAACTGGATCGCCATTGATTACCGCTTGCGCATTGTCCAAGTACTTCTGCTTCTTTTCTTCACCAAATTCTTTCGCCAACTTGTCTAGCGCCTCACCCAATTGGTATTGCCGTCTTGGCAAGTCATGAGCATCGCTGGCAAAGAAGGCGCATTGTCCAGCCTTGATAAACTCCCGGCTGCAGTCTTCAATTTCTTTGCCAAACAAGCCGGTGTATGAGCTGGCAGTGATCTGTACCAAAACTCCCATTTCCAAGAATTCCTGCAGCTTCTGCGGATTTGCCAGAATTTCTTTATTCCGCTCTGGATGAACAATGATTGGCGTAATCCCCCTTCTAGTTAGTTCATACACCATATTCTTGGTGTAGTGCGGTACTTCATTGCTTGGCAATTCCAAGAGCATATAGTGACCATCTTCGTCGCAAAAGAGGATGTCATCATTATCAAGGGCTTCAGTTAAGCCACCTGACAATCTGACCTCTTGTCCTGGAAAGACCGTCAGCGGAATACCCGCTTGGTCAATCCGGTCTTGAAACTCTTCCGTCAACTTGATCACATCTTGTTTATGGTTGGTGTAGCGGCCATTCAATGTGTGTGGAGTACACAAGGCGTGGGTTACGCCATCAGCAACCGCGGCTCTAGCGAGATTGAGCGAAACCTCCCAGGACTTCGAGCCATCGTCGATCCCTGGCAAGATGTGACAGTGTAAATCAACTACCGGCATGAGCTACTTCTTTCTGCCGAAGAGGCCCTTCTTCTCCTCTTCTTCACCGTAGCCATAGCCGTAACCGTATCCATAACCATATCCATAGCCGTCATCCCCATCGGCATCAACATCGTTCATAACATAACCCAAGATTGGTGAGTTAGTCAGCTTAAGCAACTCAACTGCCCGCTTAACCGCTGACTTCTGTGACTTAGCCTGCCGCACAACCAAGATCGTTCCGTCCAAAGAACTAGTCAGTTGCTGGGTTTCAGCCGCGTCCAAAATTGGCGCCAAGTCAAGCACAACCATGTCGTATTCTTGCTTCAGGTCTTCAATCAAATCCAACATGTGCTTGGAAGACAGAAGTTCTGAAGGGTTCGGCGGGATCGGACCTGCCGTCAAAATTGACAGATTCTCTACGCCACTTTCCCGAATCACACTGTTTGCGTCCATTTCCTTTGCCCGGCTAGTCAACAGAGTCGTCAAGCCGTTGCTATTAGATACATTGAAAGTGGAGTGCAAGGTTGGCCGGCGCAAGTCCGCGTCGATCAAGATCGTCTTCTTGCCAGCTTGTGCCATGGTAATAGCTACATTAGCGCTGACCGTTGACTTGCCGGCGCTAGCCATAGCTGAAGTAAAGGCAATCGTCTTTACTTCCTTATCAACGTTCATGAAGTTGATGTTGGTCCGGATGTTTCTGAACTGTTCTGAAATGACACTTTGCGGGTTAGCCAGAGTAATCAGCTTGGCCCCGTTCTTCATCGTTTCGTTGTCTAAATGCTTCTTTCTACCGAATGCCATGCTAACCTCCTAAACCCGTCTTCTGGAACTGCCGCGCTTTTCAGCCGTATTAGCCGTAAAGGTCCAGTCCTTCGGCATCGTGATGCTTGAAATCTCACCCAAGTTGGTCAAACCAAGTTCGTTAGTCATAAATGAATCTTCCCGAACAGTCGTGTCTGACAAGTCCTTGATGATGATGATCAACAAGCTGATTACCAAACCGGCCAAAACACCAACCATAGTAATCATCTTTACCTTTGGGTATGACTTAGTCCCCTTAGAAGCTTCCGCAACGATAGTCACGTTGTTAACGTCCATGATCTTTGGAATCTGTTCTTTGAATTCCTTGGCAACCGCATTGGCAATTGCCTGTGACTTGGCTGGAGTTTCAGCCGTGGCTGACAAGGTGAAGACCTGAGAAGAAGTCGTAGTGGTTACTGAAACCGCACTGGACAATTCACTGGCTGAAACTGAGTAGCTCTTGCTTTCACGCTTGTAAACCGCTGGCTTGGCCTTAACAGCCTTCTTAACCAGGGTTCTAGTCCCATCATCATTGGTCTTGTAGACGGCCTTCTTGGCTGGAGTAGCCTTCTTAACCAGGGTTACTGGGTTGGCCAGGTACTTGGAGGCACCCTTTAAAATGACGTTACTAGTGATAATGTCCTTGTAAGTGGTAACGGCATTAACGTCAGCTTGTTGGTTGGCATAAGCCTGGTTGGCATCTGTTGACTTACGGTTGACCAGGAGCTGAGTGCTGGCTGTGTACTTTGGCACCAGAACATATTCTGAAACCCCATAAGCGATCAAGCCCAGACCAATCATCCAAATCAAGATGCTGATGATGTGCTTTCTGATTAAGATGAAGAGCCTGCGCAGGTCAATGGTTACTTCTTCATTATTCTGTTGTTCAGCGCTCACTAGTTGTCCTCCTTATAAACGTTGACATTCTTAATTCCTAAAGTTTGCCGGATGTTGTTGGAAATCCGCTGTCTTTCCTTGGTAGACATGATTTCAACTTCCATGTTGCCAAATCTTTGATTGTTGACGCTGCTGCTCGTCCCTTGAGCGTAGTCTGACTTAACATTGTCAGTCGCGCCTTGGTAATTCATGGCCAACTTGATCATATCGTTCAGACTCAAGTCGGTCTGCAGGCTGTCACCCAATGACTGCATGAATGAGCTGTTCAAGATAGTCTTGTAGGACACGCTCTTCTTAATCGCAGCCATCATCACCAGACGCTCACGCTCCTGGCGGCCGTAGTCTTGCCGCGGGTCACCGTGGCGGAGCTGAACGAAAGCCAAAGCCTTCTTGCCGGAGATGTGGTATGCTTGCCCCTTCTTAAAGGAGTAGCCCATATTGTCAAAGGTCAATGGGGAGATGACATCCACCCCGCCCATCTTGGTAATGATCTTCATGGTGCTTTCCCAGTTGACCAGGACATAACCATCAATTGGCACGCTGTAGTACTTGTCCAAGGTCTTGATTGACTCGCTGACCCCGCCCAAAGAGTAGGCACTGTTCAGCTTGATCGGTGAAACCTCCGGGTAGTCCGGCAGGTTGACCTTAGAGTCCCGGGCAATAGTGGTTACCCGCGTCTGTTTCTTGCTTGGGTTGACCGTAATAAACATCATCAAGTCAGTCAAACCGTGATATTTCTTCACGCTCCGGCCTTCAGCCCCGGTGTCAGTCCCCAGAATTAAGAGGTTGACTGGCTTCTTGGCATCCAAGATCTTGTCTAAGCTAGACCGGTTCTTGTTTGACTTGGTGTTCTTCGAGACCGGCGTGTACATCGTCGTCGCTGCATCCCTGGCATTCTTATAAGCATAACCAGCTACTAATAATATTGCAAGTAGCAGCACTCCAACAATCCCCGCGATCCAGCGGCCGATATGGCGCTTGCGGCGGCGGTGATGGTGGTGATGATGATGATGAACATGCTGTTGATCAGGTTCCGTCATAATACTCTTTTCTTACTCTCCTTACATTCCATACCCATTTTTTATCTCTATCTTTTCAAGAAATTAATTATTCTTGTAGGATAAGCTTCGCTACTAAACCAAGCACAATCCATGATATTGTCCTATTATACATCACATCTCGTTCACAAAAAAGGTCTAAACCGTTTCCAATCTATTTCCATGAATCAAATTTTCTTAACATTTATCTTGTTGATCAGTCTCTGCCTAAATTTAGGCAAATTCAGCGATTTTTCTTGTCAGCTTCTTTACAATAGATAGTAAATAGATGGACAAATTCTAAGTCTTGCAATATAGAAAGGAAGCTATAGATGATCGACAATCAAAATCATACAGTCAAGGCCTATTTGGCCGGAGTCAACCTTGACGATCCCAACTTTGACTACTCCATGACCGAACTGGCCAATTTAGCAGAGGCCAATAATTTCACCGTCGTTGGCTCTAGCCAGCAGAAGGCGGAAAACATCGTCGCCTCCAGCTACCTGGGCAAGGGCAAGGTGGCGGAAATCAAAGACCTGGCCCAGGGACTCGGGGCCTCCGTCCTCATCGTCAACGATGAACTGACCCCAGTCCAGATCCGCAACCTGGAACACATGACCAAACTCCGCGTCATCGACCGGACCGAACTAATCTTGGAAATTTTCTCTTCCCGGGCCCGAACCAAACAAGCCAAGCTGCAGGTCCAATTGGCGCGCCTGCAGTATGAACTGCCCCGCCTCCACCCTTCTGAGAACAGCCTCGACCAGCAACGCGGCAGCGGCGGTTCCACCGGCGGGGGCTTCGCCAACCGCGGGGCCGGGGAATCCAAACTGGAAATGAACCGGAGAACCATCGGCAAGCAGATCTCCGCTATCAAGCATGAATTAAAGGAAATCTCGGGCCAGGAGGAAATCAAGGCCGCCCGCCGCAACCAAAGCCACCTGCCTAAGGTTGCCCTGGTCGGCTACACCAACGCCGGCAAGTCCACCACCATGAATGGCCTGCTCAAGGCCTTCGGGGCTGGCAATGAAGACAAGCAGGTCATGGCCAAGGACATGCTCTTTGCGACCCTGGACACGTCGGTGCGCCGGATCGACCTGGACGGCTTCTCCTTTATCTTGTCCGACACAGTCGGCTTCGTCTCCAAGCTCCCTCACAAGCTGGTCGACTCCTTCAAAGCGACCCTGCAGGAAGCCAAAGACGCTGATCTCTTGATCAATGTCGTTGACGCCGCTGACCCGAACATGAACCAGATGATCAAGACTACCCTAGAAGTCTTAGACGAAATCGGGGTCAAGGACCTGCCAATGATCACCGCCTACAACAAGGCTGACCTGACAGACCGGAACTACCCGCAGATTGAAGGGGGCGACCTTCTTTACAGCGCGGTTAACCCAGCCTCAATCCAGGCCCTGGCCAAATTGATCACGACCCGCCTCTTCAGCAATTACCAGATCACTGACCTCCGCCTGCCACTGACAGCTGGTAAAGACCTAGCCTACCTGCACCAGCACTCCCGGGTCTTAAAGGAAGACTACCAAGCTGACGGAATCGAAGTTTCCGCCCGCCTGTCACCCCAAGACCGGGCCCGTTTTTCCGCTTACCAAATCTAGACCGCATAAAAAGCCAGACTCTATCTCTAGAGCCTGGCTTTCCTATTGCTAGAGGACTCTTCTTGCCCGACTAGGCCAGAAGTAGGTGGACAGGCTGGCTTGTACGACCCCTTGCTGGTCTCCAGCAGCGGTAACATACTTCCCGTCCCCCACGTAAATAGCTACATTGTATGGTTTGTTCTTGGAACCCCAAAAGAGCAGGTCCCCTTCCGCAAAGCCAGAACTTGGATCTACCGCGATCCCCTTCTTGACCTGGCTCTTGGTGCTGGAACCTGTGTTGACGCCAGCTGCCTGCTTGTAGACGTAAGCAACCAAACTGGCATTGTCAAAGGCATTTGGGCCCTTGGAACCCTTGACATAGGCCTTGCCGACCTGCTGCTTGGCTAAGGTTACGACTGCCTTAGCCCGGGCCTTAGACCCCATCGGAGCAGACCAAGAAGCTGCCAGACTGGCAGCACTGCGGGCCTTCTTGACCGTCTTTTTCTTGGTTTTGGCCTTGGTCTTCTTGACCTTCTTTGCCTTCACGGCCTTCTTGGCAGACTTGACCTGGTTAAAGTACTTGGCCATGACCCATTCCTTCTTGCCAATCCGGTACCACAGATTGCCCATGGAGTCAGTTGCCGTCTGGTAGACAAAGTGGCTGCTGCCCTTCTTTAAATGAGTCGCAACATGCCGTCCCTTCTGGTAGTTGGTCCAGACGGTGACGTATTGCTTGCTGATAACTTTGATCCGCTTGCTGGCGGCCTGGGCCGGCTGCTTGACCGGCTTGACCCCTGTCGCTGAGATCCCTAAGAAAGTCAGCGCTGCAGCAGAAAATTTGATCATATTAGACTTCTTCATGCTCATTTCCTCCCTTACACCGCTAACTCTATTTTAACACGGAAACTAGAGAATCCGCCGGGCCGTTGACGGCCAGAAGTAACTGCTGATGGTTGCCAAGATGACCCCTTGCTGCTCATCAGCGGCGGAAACATATTGACCATTGCCCACGTAAATTGCAACGTGATATGGCGCTGCCACATCCCCCCAGAAGAGGAGGTCGCCTGGCTGCAGGCTGGCCGTTGATACCGGCACAGCCACGCCTTCATTAACCTGGGTATAAGTAGTCCGGGAAACGGTCTGCCCGATCGCGGTCTTGTAGACCCATTGGACTAAGCCGGAGCAGTCAAAGCTGGTCGGGCCAGTCGCACCCCAGACATAAGCCTTGCCGACTTGCGCCTTGGCTAAGGCTACCACGGCATTCTGCCGCCAAGATGAACCAACGGGTGCCTGAGAAGAAGCAGCTTGCGTCAATTGATTGGTGTTTAAGACCGGGTTGGAAGGAGTCTTGGATGCAGTCTGCTTGGTCGTCGTCAAGACAACCGTGTACTTGCTGGCAATCCACTTTTTATTTCCAACCTTCAGCCAGACCTTGTGCTTCTTGTCAGTAGCTGAGGCCTTGACCTGCTTGACCGTACCCTTCTTAAGGTACTTGTGGGTCTTCTTGCCCTTCTTGTAGTTGGTCCAAACCGGAGCCTTCTTGACTACCTGGACCTTGGAAAGGTGACCCTTAACTTGCGCGTTAGCTGGCTGGCCGCCTAGGCCCAGTCCCCCGAAAAAGAGCGCCGCCGCGCCCATGAATTTAATCCATCTTGCATTACCCATATTTTTTCCTCCAGCGGAAGCAAAATTTATACCTAATATTAATAATAAGCGCTTGCCCCCCTGGCCCGCAAGCCCCCTGATGATTACAAAATGATTACAAAAACGGGGAAGGCGCTGTCGCCCTCCCCGCTGGAAATATGCAAGTGTTGAATAATCGCTGTAGCTTGTCCTAGTGGAACAAAAAAGCCGTCGTAATGACGGCTAAATAAAAACCAAAAATTTTAAAATCGGCCGTCACCGGCTCAATTTTGGGTGTTCCAGCACAAGTTCATTCTACGCAGTTTGAGAGAAAATAGCAAGCAAAGTTGCTAGTTAATACTAGCCTTTTGCCAAACACACGTGCTATAATATTTCCGATTGAGCATAACGGTGGCGGCCTCTACGGAGGGAGTGATGCCCTTGATCTTTTCATCGGCTCCTTCCTATCATTACGGAAAGGAGCCACCGGTAATGGTTTATGCGATCGAAATCGTAAACGAGCTTACCGTGTTTCTGTTAGGCCTTGGCTGTCTATTTGAAGCCGGTGCTTTTGCGTCAGCGAAAGCTTGCAAGTTTATTGATAGCCTACGAGGACTGCGTGGAAAGTTTCACCGGAAGAAGCGCCGGAAGAACAAGAAGCGTAAGAATCAAAAAAGCCGTCGTAACGACGACTAATTTCTTAATTTAACTAAATTGAAAATTGGCCGTCACCGGCTCGATCAATGAAAGGATGGGTGTTCCCGCACTCGTCCTTTTTCTATTGCCTATTTTACGCAGTTTAGCGGAAAAATGCAAGCAAAGTTGCCGGCAAACAAAAAACCGTCGTAACGACGGCTAATTCAAACGTGTAAACTTTTAAATTGGCCGTCACCGGCTCAATCAACGAAAGGATGGGTGTTCCCGCACTCGTCCTTTTTCTATTGCCTATTTTACGCAGTTTAGTGGAAAAATGCAAGCAAAGTTGCTGGCAATCAAAAAAGCCGTCGTAACGACGACTAATCAAAAGATTTAAATAATTTTAAAATTGGCCGTCACCGGCTCAAGTTCATTCTACTTAGACTGAAGGAAAATAGCAAGATAAGAACACGGCTTAAATTACTCTCCGCGCGCTGGATGGGTAGAAAGCACTGGAGCGGTTCGTGCTTACCTTGGACTTGATCACCCCAACCGTCGGGCTGGAGGCGTGGACGAACTTGCCCCCGCCCACGTAAATCCCGACGTGGCTTGGAGCTGACTTGGAACCAAAGAAGAGCAAGTCACCCTTAGCCAACTTCTTGGTTGATACCGCCTTGCCGTAGTAGAGCTGGCTGACTGAGTAGTGCGGCAATGACAAGCCAGTTGCCTTCTTGTACACGTACATAGTCAAGCCTGAGCAGTCAAAACTGTAAGGGCCAGTTGCCCCCCAGACGTAAGCCTTGCCGACTTGCGCGTTTGCCAATGCAACTACCTTCTTTTGCTTAGCCGTCTTAGCCGCGGCTGCCTTGATTGAAGCGTACTTGCTAGTAGACACCGTGTTGGTGCCCAGAATCCACTTGTTGCTCTTGATCCGGTACCAGGTCCGCCCCTTGTACTGGGCTTGACCCGTGGCCGTAAACTTGTAGCCGGACTTAACCTGGCCAACATTCTTCTTGCCGGTCCCGTAAGTATTCCAAGTGTTGACCTTGTTGCCCTTATTGTAAGCAACCATGGTCTTCTTCACGATCGTAATATTGCTGTCCTGGCTGTCACTTGCCGCGTAAGCCGGCTGCGCCCCGCCCAGCCAAGCTGCCAATAACAAAAGCACTAAACTGAATTTCCGTTTCATCTTTCTTTTTCCGCTCCTAAATTGAATTCGCTTTTTCTAGTTTAAGCAAGTTGTGTTACAGAAAGGTTACAGAAAAAATACAGTTGTTTTTTAATCGCCAGGCAAAAGAAAAAGGACGCCAGCTGGCGTCCCATATAAAGGATATTTCTCGATTAAATCAAGCGCTTGGCGGTTGATGGCCAGAAGTAGTAGCTCAGGCTCTGCTTGATCACGCCCTGGCTTGGAGTAGCCGCGTGAACAAACTTGCCGCCGCCCACGTAAATCCCGACGTGGTATGGGGAAGACTTGGAACCCCAGAAAAGCAGGTCCCCCTTCTTCAAAGTTGCAGTAGAAACAGCAACCGTCTTGCCTTGGTGCACTTGCGTGTAAGTGGTCCGGGTAATGTACTTGCCCAGAGCGTGGCTGTAAACATAGCTGGTCAAGCCTGAGCAGTCAAAGCTGTAAGGACCAGTTGCGCCCCAAACGTAAGGCTTGCCTACTTGCGCCTTGGCCAAGGCAACAACCTTGTTTTCCTTAGCCTTCTTGCTCTTGGACAGCTTCTTAGCCGCCGCAGCCTTCTTAGCTGCCTTGGCAGCGGCCTTCTTAGCTGCGGCTGCCTTCTTGGCCCAAGCTTCAGGACTCAAAGTGTAAGAAGCCAGAACCCATTCGTTGTCAGCGATCTTGTACCAGGTTTGCTTCTTGTACTTGACTTCGCCGATTACCGTCAAAGTGGTCCCGTGCTTGAAGCTGATGCCAGTATCATTGGCCGCGCCGGTCTTGACCTTGTAATTCTTCCAGGCCTTAACGCTGTAGCCGGCCACGTAGTTGATCACTACTTGCTTGTTGACAGCCTTAACAGTAGCTGCCTGGGCTGCCGGAGCTTGGGCAGTAGCTGCTGCAGGAGCAACCAGGGCCAGGGCCAGTAAAACTTTGACTAATAAACTCTTGAACTTCAAAACTTTGATATCCTTTTCTATTCTGATTTTTTACGCAAGATCTATAATAGGTTACCAATGTTACAAGAATGTTACAAAAAGAATACTAGACTGTTAAAATTAAGCCCATTTTAAAAAGGCCAGCGATTTTTGCCTCGCTGACCTTCTTTTTTATCGTTGTTATCGTAATTTTAGCAGGTAATGGTAATTTAGATGACCCGCTTGGCGGTTGATGGCCAGAAGTAGGAGCTCAGGTACTGCTTGCGGACCCCTTGGCTTGGAGTAGCCGCGTGCACGTACTGGCCGCCGCCCACGTAAATCCCAACGTGGTATGGAGATGACTTGGAGCCCCAGAAGAGCAGGTCGCCCTTCTTCAGCTTGGCAGTTGAAACCTTAACGGTCTTGCCCTTCTTTACCTGGGTGTAAGTGGTCCGGGAAATGGACTTCTTGATCGCCTTCTTGAAAACGTACTGGGTCAAGCCTGAGCAGTCAAAGCTGTAAGGGCCGGTAGCGCCGTATACGTAGCGCTTGCCAACTTGCTTCTTGGCCAAGGAGACAACCTTGTTCCGCTTGGTCGTCACACTGGCTGCCTGGGCTTGGTGGCTGTTTGCCTGGATTGCGACAGGAACAACCAGGGCCAGGGCTAAGGTTAATTTTGCTAAGATCTGCTTAAACTGCTTCATTACGTTGTAACTCTCTTTCTCTTTTCTCGATGCTTATATCATAGCCGATGAGTGTTACAGGAAATTTACAGACCGTTTGCAGTTTCTTTAATAAGCCTTTGCAGTTTTTTAACATCCGGCAATTTTTCCGTAAAAAAAGGCCCTGGCAAAGAGCCAGAACCTTAATTTATTAAGCCCGCAGCTTCTCAGAAGCAGCTGAAGAGCTTTCAGGCGCGGCCACGACTTCATTGCGGGCATCAACTGCCCCCTCAGTGGCCATGTTGTGGAAATTGTTAAAGGACAAAGAGATCATGTCTTCCAGGGCTGGTTCAGTAAAAGAGCCCATGTGCGGAGTCAAAAGCACCCGCGGGTAAAGGTCCATCAAGGACTGAACTTCTGAGTCCGGCACGTCGCTTTCAGAGGCGAAGTTGTGGCCCATGATCTTCTTTTCATTGGAAACCACGTCAGCGCCGTAGCCAGACAGGTGGTTGCTGGAGACAGCAGCGGCAATAGCGGCTTCATCAGCCAGTTCGCCCCGGGCCGTGTTGACCAGAACTGCTCCTTCCTTCATCTTAGCGATGAATTCAGCGTTCATCAGCTTGTCGTTCTTGCCTGGGAAGTATGGCACGTGAACAGAAACGATGTCACAAGTTGCCAGTAATTCGTCTTCACTTACAAAAGTGCAGTATTGCTTGGCAAAGTCAGATGGGAATGGGTCATAGGCGTAAACTTCAGCGCCCAGAGCCTGCCACATCTTGCCTTCTACCGCCCCGATCTTGCCGGCCCCGTAGATGCCAACCTTCAAACGGTTGAATTCCGTAGCGAAGTAGTCCGGGTGCATCCCAAAGTCCTGTTCATGGACATGATGGGCAGCTTCACCAACGTGTCTTGACAAAGTCAAGCCCAGGGTAAAGGCCAGGTTGGCTACAGCGTATGGGGAATAGTTTGGCACGCGGGCAACGGAGATCCCCAGGTCTTTAGCAGCTTCCAAATCAAAGTGGTCCACGCCGACTGACCGGGTAAAGACCCAGGAGATCCCGTAGTCCTTGAACTGCTGCAGGTTGGTCCGGTCACAGAGGCAGTTGCCCCGGACCAGAACAGCGTCGCAGTCAGCAGCTTGCGTGACGTTTTCCCGGTTCAAGTATTCAGGAATGAGCTTCAAGTCGTAGTCGTACTTGTTCAGTTTTTCAAAATAGCTTCTTTCAAGCGGCCTAACGCCGTAACATGCAATTCTCATCTTGAATACCTTCTTTTCTAGGACTTCACTTTACTTGTTTCAATAATTGCCCCTATTTTATTTAATTCCTTTCTCATTTACAAGCCCTTAGCTTAACTTCTTAACTATTTAATTTTCTCCCGCCTCCTTAAGGCAGGTAAGGGCTGACAGACTTTGCTTTCCGTAAATTCTTCCCTTAAAAGTCCAACTTTTCTTTTTAATCTAGCAGAAAAAAGGCAAAGAAAAGCGCCCCTGAGGCGGGTGCCTCAAGGACGCTGATTTGGTCATTTTGAAGTTTGCTAATTAGATGATCCGCTTGGCAGTTGATGGCCAGAAGTAGGAGCTCAAGTATTGCTTACGCACGCCCTGGCTTGGAGTAGCGGCGTGAACGTATTGGCCGTTGCCGATGTAGATACCTACGTGGTATGGGGAGCTCTTGGAACCCCAGAAGAGCAGGTCGCCCTTTTGCAGGCTGGCAGTTGAAACGGCAACCGTCTTGCCTTGGCGAACCTGGGTGTAGGTGGTCCGGGTGATGTACTTGCCAATAGCGTGGCTGTAAACGTAACTAGTCAAGCCGGAGCAGTCAAAGGAGTTAGGACCGGTTGCCCCGTAAACGTAGCTCTTGCCGACTTCCTTCTTGGCCAGGGATACGACCTTGTTGCGCTTAGTGGTCTTAGAAGCAGCTTGCACAGTGCTGTTTTGAGTATTTACAGTGTTGACTACAGCGAAACCGGCGAAGGCCAGGGATACGGCTGCTAAAACTTTGGCTAATGACTTCTTGAACTTCAAAATGATTTACTTCCTTTTCTTAACTTGATGTTTAACATCTTACAGGAGAAATATTTCAATTCTGTTTCAAAAAGGTCACGCCTTTTTTACAGTTTATGAGAAAAAGCTTAATCTTGCATTTTTTTGACCAAGGCAGCCAAGCTGGCATAGGTCGCTTCCAGGTCGTCGTTGACCAGGACATGGGCGCGATTTTCCAGGTCTGCCGGTAATTCGTTTAGTTCGCTGCCGGCCAGGCGCTTCTTGATCTGGTCACTTGAATCGCCTCTGTCAGCCATTCTTTTGGCCAAAGTATCCAGGCTGCAGGTCACATAAAGGAAGTAAACCTGGTCACCTAAGGCCTTTATGTAGGACCTGGCCCCCTCGATGTCCACGATCAAGCTGACCAGGTCGCTTTTTGCCCAGGCTCTTTCCAGCCCTTCTTTACTGGACCCGTACTGGTAGTCCCCGTATTTGACATGTTCAAAAAAGTGCAGCTTGGCAAAAGAGGCATCGTCTTCAAAGTAGTAAGCTGACTCGCTTTCCCCAGGCCGCCTTGGCCGGGTGGTGTGGGTAATCACCCGGGGGATCTGGTAGCGGTCAGCCAGGTATTCAGATATGGTTGTCTTGCCAGCCCCGCTGGGACCGGCGATCAAGATAATTTTTTTAGCCAAAAAGAGAGTCTCCTAACTTGAATTTTTTCGCTCTATACTATATCATAGCCTAGTTGAAATTTTAACCGTTTGAGAATTAAGGAGATTGCCATGAAGAAAGCCGATGTTGAATTAGGTGCCGTCGTTAACGCCAAGTCAGAAGAAGAACTGAAGAAGCAGTTCCAAGGCACGGTGGAAAAGATCTATGAAAACTCCGCCCTCCTGGCCATCACTTCCTTTGACGACGTTGACGCTACTGCCGTCAGCGACCTCAACTACAAGCTGGTCGTCAACTTCAAGAACATGAAGCCGGCCCGGTCAGCCAAGAAGGCCAAGGCCCTCTCCACCAACAACATTACCATCGAAAAGGTGGCCCCGACCATGAAGGCTGACGACAAAGATAAGGACAAAAAGGAAAAGAAGGCTCCGGCCAAGAAGAGCAAGTAAGAGAACTCCGCGGTTATCCCGCGGAGTTTTTTGTTAAGATAGTAGGGAAAGCGAGTTGACTATAAATGAAAGAAAAAACTAAAAGCCTGCTCTACTGGTTCATCATCCTCCAGCCTTTCCTGGATTTGGACTTCTTCTACCGGGGGAAATTGGCGACCATCCTGCCCTTCACCATCCCGACCATCATCCGGATCGCCGGAGTAGTCGTCCTGGTTGGCCTCCTTGTCTGGGGGCAAAAGAAATTGCCCCCGGCCTGGCTCTGGGCCTACCTGGCTATTCTGGTCCTCTATGGGATCTTCCACCTCTGGCACATGCAGAACTTTAAGAGCCTCAGCCCGAACGACTACGGCTACTCGAATTTCGGGGAGATTTTTTACCTCTTCAGAATGCTCCTGCCCCTGGCCTTGATCTGGGTGACCAAGAATCTGGAAATCAGCCAGGACTTCTTGTTAAAAGCCTTCGCCTGGGTCAGTGGCCTCTTCACCGGCACTATTGTCTTGAGTAACCTCTTCGTGATTTCCCTGAAGTCCTACGAAACCGGGGTGATCTCCGGCAACATCTTCACCTGGTTCATGGGGCCGCTTTACGGCTACTCCCACAGCGCCTCCAAGGGTTTCTTCTACTTTACCAACACCTTGAGCGCCATCCTCTTGATGCTGGCTCCGGTCGTCTTCTACCTGCTGCTTGAGCGCTTCTCCTGGAAGAGTGGCCTTTTGGCTCTCAGCCAGACTTTGGCCATGCTGGAAGTCGGCACGAAAGTCGCCCTCTACGGCTTAGCCGGGACCCTGACCGTCAGCTTGATCGCCTGGCTAATCCACCTGCTTTTCTTAAAAAACGTCAAGTTTTCAAAAGGCGGTCTGGTCACCCTCTTGGCCTTAGCCGGGATCACCGGGGTCTGCTGGCAGGTCTCCCCGGCTGTCCAGCGCTACAAGTACGAGATCTACTGGGCAAACAGCCATGACTCCCAGATCGACAAGGAAAACGCGATCTTAAAGGCGGGCCTGGCCAAGTACAAGAATGACCCGGACAAGCTGAAGGAGTTTGAGCAGGACTTTTTGGCCAAATATTACCAGAAGTACGCCTTAAACAAACGCTTCATCACTAAGTCCTACCCATATAAGTACGACCCGCAGTTCTGGATCGACTTGCTTAAAGAGCCGGCCAGCGTCCGTTTAGCCAACCGCAAGGTCGAAGAAGCCATGCTTAAGCAGGTGGTCAAGTACGACAACGATCCTTTGGACAAGTGGCTGGGGATCGGTTATATGCGGCAGACCAACATCTTCAACCTGGAGCGGGACTTTACGGCCCAGTACTACTCCTTAGGGATCATCGGCGCCTTTCTTTACCTAATCGCCTATCCAGCCATCATTCTTTACGGGGCCTTTGCCTGGCTGAAGGAAAAAGCCTGCCGGACCTTCTATTTAAGCAGCCTCTTGCTCGCCAGCGCCCTTTTATTGGGGGCCAGCTACATGTCCGGCAATGTCTTGGACTTCCCGACCTCTAACCTGCTTTTGGCCTTCCTCGATGGCGGAATTTTGTCCTATATCAAGGAAGAAAAAGGCCGAAGCACAGGACTCCGGATAGTCAGATTTGAGAAAAAGTAATAGCAAACCAAAATAAAAAATCGTCTTCTAACTTAGAAGGCGATTTTTGCTTTGTTTTCAATTCTTACTTGTTTTCCTTGTCAATAAAGGAACTGTCCGGCACCCGGATCAGGTAGAAGCGCTTGGCCTGGCGGCCAGCGTGCAGGCCCAGGCCGTTAACCGCGGTGTTCTTGTACTTGGCCGTATAGATGGCCACGTAGGCCTGCTGGTAGCGGGAATCTTCCTTCTTCAGCTCCTTAGTGCTGAAAGGCAGAGCCGAGGCCGTTACATTGATTGGATCCTTGCTATAAGATACCGTCGCCAGGTGGCTGGGTACGGTGTACTTTTTGCCCTTAACGTAAAAAATGTACTGCTGGTTCAAATCCCGGTTCTTGGTGGACTTGACCTTGACATAGTAGCTCTGGCTGGCGCTAGGCTGCAGGACCAGGGGCTGGTAGGTCACGGATGAAGTAATCCGGGAAGTATCCGTCAAGTTCGGGTCGTCAAAAAGGCTGATGGCCAAGAGCCAGCCGGCCAGAAGGCAGAAGCTGACGACTTCCAGCAGGCTGATCAGGGAGTTGCCCCATTCAAACTTGTGCTGGCGCTGGATAATCATCTTCAGCCGCCGGCGCCGGATATTTTGCACGATAAAGACCAGGTAAACGATGGCTCCCACCCAGAGGGCCACCCCCAGTACGTTCCAGCTCCACATAATTATGCCTCTTTCTTAGTCTCGGCCTTGGCTTCTTTGGCCGCTTCCTTGGCGGCTGCTTCGCCTTCCTTGACCTGCTTGATCTTTTCACTCATGGCGTCAGCCAGGCGGTCGGCTGCTCCTTCAAGGTCAGCGACTAATTCGTCGCCATCCATGAAGAGGTCGATCCGGAAGTGGGAAGCGTTCAGGTATTCGCTGGCCGTTTCAAAGTAAACCTTGACCGGCTGGGCTTCTTCTTCGTCAAAGAAGTTGATCAGCTTCTTGTAGTTGGCCAAAGGCAGGTTGATGATGTTGGTTTCCAGGGCAAAAGTGATGGGGTTCTTCCCTTCCAAAACCAGCTGGACCTGCATCAAGCGGTCCTTCTTCAAGGCCGTGGCCACTTCCTGGACCATGGTCAAGGCGTGTTCTCTGAGCTTCTTTTTGCTCCGGGAGACTTCGGAATACTTGATGGTCTCCATGTCAGACAGGTAGGTCTGTTCTTCGATTGCTTTAGTTAAGTCTTTCAGGTTGATCTGCATTTTTTCTCTCACCGTCCATTTATGTCTGTATCTACATTAACTAAAAAAGTCCCCGGGTGCAAGCGAAAAAAGAGCCGGCCAGGGGGCCGGTTCTCATTAGGATTAATAGGAAATGTAGGTTGTCACCAGCACTCGACTGATTTATAACCTCCGGGGCGGCGAAAACATGGGGAAAACACCGCCGCTCCGGGAAATAGAGCCTGCCGCGCGGCAAGTTCTCTATTACTCTGCTATTTTACCATATCTGCCCGCATTAATCCTTTATCATGTGCGATTAACGCGAAAAAAAATCTAACTATACTTGAATTATTAAGGGCTTATTCTGGCCAGAAGAGATCGTTCAAGGTTTTGCCAAGAGCCTGGCAGATAGCTATGCAAAGGTTGACGGTCGGATTGTAGTTGCCTTTCTCAATAGCACTTATGGTCTGCCGGGAGACCCCGACGATATCGGCAAGTTGCTGCTGGGAGAGGTCTTTTTCTGCCCGGGCCGCTTTAAGGCGCAGATTTTTCACGGCTAATCCTCCTCCCGGCGGTCGATCACGGCCTTGATCAAGAGACTGCCCACGATTGCCAGGTAGGCAGCTAAGATCATCGGACCAACTGCCGCGTCAGTTGCCGCCCCATTCTTAAAGTAGACGATTCTGCCGCTCATCAGATCGTCAATCTGGATCATGAGCTGGGAAAGGAAGATAAGGGTCCAGGCAACCGCCAGGCTCAAGCGGCCCTTAACTGGGAAGGCATCCTGGAAGATGCAGTAGCAAGTCAGAACCGTGCCGCCCAGCATGATGGTCGCCAGGCTGGATGCAAAAGGCGTGGCCAGGGGCCGGTCAAAATTGATGCAGGCCAGGCTGTAAAGGATGTTGGCGACGAGCACTGTCCAGAAGGCGTATTTGTAGCCCCGCCCCCGGAGCAGAAGCTGGCGTTCGTCCAGCCGCTGGCGATTCTGCTGGTCTTTAATGGCAAAGTAGACAGCTAAACAGATAGTCAAAGCACAGATTAAGAAGAGTGTCATGATTTTTCCTTTCATAAGTCCCGATGTCAAATATACTTTACATTGAGTATCAACTATCTTAGCTAAAATGTCAACTATATTTGACATTATTTTTTGAACAAAGTGGAGAAAAGTGTTACACTTAAGTCGTCAGCAAATGATAGCGATTACATTTTTATCTATAGAAAGGTGATTGTCATGTTTGATTTCAAGGACTACGGACCGGATCCATGTGCTTTGGACTTAAAGCAGGCGGCCTTAGAGAATGAGAAGTATCGTGAAACTTTGTGGACGGGGGACCACTTCCAGGTAACCTTGATGTGCATCCCTGCTGGTGGCGGCGACATCGGGCTGGAGATCCACCACGACAACGACCAGTTCATCTATCTGGTCAGTGGGACTGGCCGGGTGCAGCTGGGCAAGGAGAAAGACAACTTGACCGTGGACAAGATTGTTCACGCTGGTGAAGCTGTCTTCATTCCAGACAACACTTGGCACAATGTCACCAATGCCGGTGACGAGCCGATGAAGTGCTTCAGCTTGTACGCTCCGGTAAAGCACGCGCATGGCACGACCGAATCGACCAAGGCCGACGCGATCGCCCAAGAAGGGCCACTGGAAGGGTCTAACGAATAATTTTTAAGCACGTGAATCTTTCACGTGCTTTTTTGCTGGAATATGCTGATTTTTTTGATAAGGGATTATAATCGGAAGGAGAAGATGTTTGTCTTTTTTTATCAGGAGGAAGAAAAAATGAAGGCAATCAAGCAGCTCTACCATGAGCACAAGATCATCACACTGATTCTAACCTCGCCAATCTGGCTCTTTGCCCTCTTCTCCGTATTGTTTACGGCCAACGAGATCTACAAGTCGACCCAAGAAGGCGTGGTAACTGAAGTTCTGAACAAGACCCTGCCCCAGCATGGCTACAGCGACATCTACTATCTGAACCAGGTCAAGGCTGACAGCCATTTCGGCATGGGGACCACCTACGTCAGCAGTTTCTCAACCAAGCGGACGGTTAAAAAGAACCAGGCCCTCTTCGCCAAATCCGGCAAGAAGATAGACAAGGGCGATGCCAATCTCCCTTATTACAAGGAAGTCACGGTTCGCCGGAACGGGATGGGCTGGAAAGTTACCGTTTCTGATTCGATTGGACAAGAGGAAAACAGTTACAGCGTGAAATGACAGCAAATAACAAAATGGAGTAAGGTCATCCCTGCTCCATTTTTCATCTGCTTATCTATTTAAATTGTTCCCAGTAAGCATCATCTGCTTTAACTATTGGGTCCTCCGGCAAAAGTCCCTGCCGGATCAACTTGTCCCTGGCAATCGCGTAGTCCAGGGATTCCTTTTGCCCTTTTTCTGAATCCATAAGGCATCCCTCCCCTGCTGTTATCCTACTTCATTTTTTACCCAAAGCCAACAAAAAAGCCGCCAGAAGCAATTAAGCTTCCAGCGGCTTTCTTACTCAAGGCACTTGCCAAACGGCAAATGTGACTCCTTCTCGTTCACATCAAGGGTGTGTCAGCATCGACGCTTCCCGCGTCTGGCCAAAGGCCTGATGCCCTCTATCTCAAAAATACGCACCTTTGCGTTTTCCTCGACTCGTCGATATTCGATTATACGCTCTTTCCCAATCCTTGTAAAGCTACTTGCCCAGCTTCTCCCGCAGCTTGAGCCGCTTGATGTACTTGTTCCAGGCTTCTTGAAACAGGGTCGATAGCAAGAAGCCCAAAGCGATCGACACCGTCACGATAGCCACCCGCATCATCATCTGCTGGGCAGCGATATACTTGCCGTCAATGAGCCGCCTGACCACCATATAAGCCGGCGCTCCCGGCACCAGCGGCACCAGACCCGGTACACTGAACAGGGTGACGGGACACTTTTTCCACTTGGCCAAAACAACAGCGACCAAGCCCACGGCAAAAGCGCCCAGGGTGTTGGAAATCATCCGGCCACCTGACGCCTCCGTCACCAGCCAGTAGACCATCCAGCCCGCGCAGCCGCAGATCCCGCTCCAGTGAATCACCCGGTGGGGGATATTCACCGTCAAGGCAAAGCCGACCGTGGCAATGTATGAAAAGACCAAGTTGATCAAGACGTCCCAGATGTTGAAACTAACCTGCATCCCCAGCATGACTATGCTCCTAAAAATCTAATCATGATCCCGACGCCGCCGCCCAGGGCAATCGCCGTCATCGCCGCCTCACACATGCGCACGATCCCTGACACCCAGTCGCCCATGAAGAGGTCTCTCAAGGCGTTGGTCAAGGCCAGCCCTGGCACCAGAGTCATCAAGGCCCCGATCAAAATATTGTTCACGTTGCAGGCCGGGAAAATCCGGCTGATGATAATAGTGAGCAGGCCCATCTCCATGGCCGCGATCAGTTCAGCCAAAAAGCGGACCTTGGTGTGACGTTTAAGCCAGGAGTCCATTAAATAGCCGCTGGCCCCGATCAGGCCGGCAACCGGGAAATCGGCCCAGTCATAGACATCCAAAAAGAGGACCATCAAGGTGGCACTCAAGATCCCGGCCCCAATGACCTGCAGCCATAAAGGGAAAGTCGGGGTCTGCTCCTCGACTTCCCGCAGCTTTTCTTCCAGCTGCGCCAGGTCAATCCGCTTGTCGGCAAATTCCCGGGAGAACTCATTGACCCGGTCAACCAGTTCCAGGTTGATGGCCCGCTTCTTGACCGATTCCAGTTCCGTCACCGTGCTGCATTCCCCATCATCCAGGCTGACGAAGATCCCGGTTGGCATGGCAAAAACGTTGACCTCCTTGATGCCGGCGTTGATGGCGATCCTGCGCATGGTGTCCTCCACCCGGTACATTTCGCTACCGCCGGCCAGCATGAGGCGGCCAGCCTTCAAACAAGTATGAACGACTCTTTTCATGTACGCGTCTGTGCTCATTTTTTTCACCGCGAGCCTGCCTAAAGGCAGCTAAATCAATTATTCATGGCTTCAATATCGACGACCTTGTCGACCCAGTCACCTCTGAAGAAGTCCCGTTCGTGACTGACGACAATGACCCCGCCTGGGAAGTTGACGATGGCCTTTCTCAGGCTGTCCTTAGTTTCATTGTCCAGGTGGTTGGTCGGTTCGTCAAGGAAAAGCAGGTTGGCCGGCTCAAACTGCATCTTAGCCAGCTTCACCTTTTCCTGCTCGCCCCCGGACAGTTCCTTCAAAGGACTCATGACCAACTGGGCCGTCAGCCCCATCCGGGCTAAAGCCTGGCGGAGTTCCTTGGGCTTCTTCTGGTCAAATTCACTCTCTAAGTACTGCAGAGGAGTCATATTCTGGTTGGGCCAAGTCAAATCCTGCTTAAAGTAGGCCAGCTTAGCCGTGGCCGACAGGTCAAAGCCCCCGTAGATAGGCGGAATCTGCCCCAAGAGGGTCTTAAGCAAAGTGGTCTTGCCGATCCCGTTAAAACCGGTGATGGCCACCTTTTCCCCATTGCCTACGGAGAAGTTGAAGGCTTCCTTAACCAAAGCCTGGTCATAGCCGATCACCAGGTCCTGCGTTTGCAAAAGCAAGTTGGAGGCTGTTTCAACGTATGGGAAGTCAAATTTAGCCTTCTTGCCGTTTTGCGGAGGCGTCAAAATTTCCATCCTGTCCAGCTGCTTTTGCCGGGACCGGGCGCTTTTGGCCCGGGTGCCGGCCTTGTTTTTTCTGATATAGGCTTCAGTCTTGGCAATCTGCCGCTGCTGGTTGGCATAGGCCTTCAGGTAGGTCTGCCGGTTGGCTTCCTTTTGCCGCATTGCCTGCTTTAAGGTCCCGGTATAGCGGGTAATGGTCCCGAAGTCGATGTCGATAATACAGTTGGTGATCCGGCCCAAAAAGTCATAGTCGTGGCTGACGACGATAAAAGCACCGGTAAAATCATTCAGGTAGTCGACCAGCCAGTCGATGTGGCCGACGTCTAAGTAGTTGGTTGGTTCGTCCAGGACCAAGACCTGGGGCTGCTCTAAGAGGAGCTTGGCCAGGATCAGCTTGGACCGCTGGCCCCCGGAAAGCTTGGAGACGTCCCGGTCAAAGCCCAGTTCGGCCAGGCCCAAGCCACTGGCCACCCGGTCGATTTCAGTGTCCAGGTCGTAGAAGTTGTTTTCTTCCAGGTAGGTCTGCAAACGGCCTGCTTTGGTCAACAGGGCCTCATCGCCGCTTTCGCTGTAGTCGATGTAGAGCTGGTTCAACCGGGCTTCATCTTGGTAGAGCTGGTCAAAGGCAGTTTTTAAAAAGTCCCGCATGGTCAGGCCGGGCGTCAGTTTGGCGTACTGGTCCAGGTAGCCGACGGAGAGCTTGTTTTGCCACTTGACGCTCCCTTCATCGGGGAGGATTTCCCCGGTCAGGATTTTGATCAAGGTGGACTTGCCGACCCCATTTTGGCCGGTGACCCCCATGTGGTCTTCCTTGTTTAAAACAAAATTGGCGTCTTCATAGAGGGTCTTTTCCGCAAAGCCCTGGGTCAAGCCGCTGACGGTCAGTAAACTCAAAATTTTTTCCTTTCTTACAGGTGGAAGTCTTCCGCCTGCTTGCGCTCACGGTCGTACTTCTGCAAGGTCTTGAGGATCCGCGGCCAAAGATAGCGCGGAGCGGTCAAGTGCAGGTGGTCGTCAGCCACCCGGAAGTAGCTGGGACTGAGCTTGGTCAAGCCGGAGAGGAATTCCTCATCCAGGTGGTACTTGTCAGAGATCCGCTGGATTTCGGCAATGGCGTATTCGGTGTAAGACGAGCTCACGAAGACCAGGATGGCGCCGATGATGCCCCAGACCAGGGACTGGGTATTGGTCAAGGCGAAAGAGTGCCGGCAGATGTAGAACATGGCGATGAAAGTCATTACGCCGGCGATTCCGCCATAGATGTATGGATAGTAGCGTTTTTTCACGAAAATCCCTCCTAATTCTATCAACTATCTTAACGTATTTTGCCCCCTGGTTAGTAGGAAAATTATTGCTGAAAAGGAAAAAATAAGAGGGATCCAGAATCCCTGGACCCTCTTATTCAACCACAATCTTTACCTTGTCATGCTTTTGGGCAGCTTGGGCAAACATTTCAATGAGCCGGTCACAAAGCTGCCGGGACTGGTCAAAGCGGAATTTCTTCTTGCGATAATTCAGCAAGTCATTGTAATACTCTTCCGCGTCCACGTAGCAGTCAGGCTCTTCTGCCCAAGGGCCTTGCTCAAAGAAATAGTCACGGCTCATTTTTCCCCATTCTGACTTAGGAATTTTAGGATATTCAAAAAGGTCTTCCACAAATCCCTCCCAAACCCGCAGTTTAGTTCTGCCATAGGAAAAATCAACTTCGGGTTCATCTTGTAAGTCTCCATTATAAAAAGTCTCATCAACTTTGGTCTGGCCAGTGTCCATTTTTGAGCAGCTCCTTATCACTATTTCTCTTGAAAAAGCTGGCGGACCTTCCGGCTGTTTCTTACCGAAAAATATTGGACGTCGCCAGTGATGAAGGTCAGCTTTTTCTCCTTCAAATCCACTTCTTTAACGTTGGCGGGGTTGATGACGCAGGATTCGCTGACCTGCACCAGGGCCGGGTACTTCTCTGGCAGTTCCTTCAGCTTGCCGATGAATTCCGCCCAGCCGGTCGTCTTGACCAGGCGAAGCTTGTGGGGAACCGACGTCGTCTCCACGTAAACCACATCTCCCATGCTCATGTTTCTGACGTCATGGCCGAATCTGTAGCTGAAGGTGTTTTTCTGGATATAGCGGTACTTGGCGATCGCGTCCACCGCCTGCTCCAGGGAATAAGTGACATCCCGGCGCAAATCGTCCACGTTGCCGTTTTTGACGATAAAATTGCTGGCCCCCAGCCGTCTTTGGAAGGTCAGGAAAGCCATGTCCTGGTGACTGGTCACAAAAATCAGCTGGGCCTTGGGGTCCTGCTTCTTGATGATCTCGCCCAAGTCCAGGCCGTTTTGCTCGTCCAGCTTCTTGCCGATTTCAATATCCAAAAAATATATGCCGGACGCGAGCGGCTTTTTGGTCAAAAAATCCAGGGCCTCATCGTAGCTGCCTGCCGCCTTGACGACAGCAAAGTCCAGCTCTTCTTCATCGCTTAAAATAATCTGCGCCCGCTTGATGCAGTCCTTGACCAAATCGATCTGGTCTGGCTCATCGTCGCAGATAAAAACTGGATACTTTATTTTTCTCCCTCCTTCAGAACCATCAGACTAAATGTAAAAGTGTTGCCTGTCGTATCTATATCAACGATCATTTGCCCGGCATACTTGTTCACGATCTCCAAGGCGTTGCTTAAGCCCAGGCCGGCATGCTGGTCCTTACTCGTGTAGCCTGGCTCAAAAATCCGCGGAGATGGGATATCGGCGGTCTTGTTTTTGATGACAAATTCGAAATCGCCGTTTTCTTGGTAGAACATAGCTTCAATCCGGCCGCCTTTTAGGCCGTTGCTGGCCTCAATAGCATTGTCAAAAGAAATCCCGATGACCCGGACCAGGTCCATTTTTTCCATTTCAGAGACCAAAGGCAGGTGGTCGATGTCCTTCTGGCAGCTGAAGCGGTAGGGAATCCCTTGATCGTAGATTTTCGACAATTTGGTAATCACGATGCTTTTAAGCAAATCGTCATGGATATGGTTGACATCTTGAAACTTGGCCAAGGCATGCTCATCAAAGTTTTCCCTTGAGTACTCATTCAGCTTCTCCAAAAGCTGCTGGGAGTCGTTTTGGGCCGCTGCCAGCTTGAGGCTGCTCAGAATATTGCGGTAGTCGTGCTTGAAGCGGCGGAGGCGGTCCTCATCCTGCTCCAAAGAAGCCGCGTAGCTCTTCAGCTGCTGGTTGGACTCATAGAGCTGGCGGTTCTGCGCTTGCAGGTGCCGCTCTTCTGCTTCGTTTAAAAGGGCGGTCTGATTTTTGATACTGAGACTAAAGCTGAGCACGGCATAGATGCCTTGAACGGCCAAGATGCCCAAGAGGATCACCAGGCCAACCGACATCTTCTTCACCTGCATCCCGACGACGTAGGCAAAAATTGTCGAGACATACAGGTAGGACAGCAGAAACAAGCAGTTCGTCTGATAGCGGACGTCGCTGATATATTTGCGGATTTTTGGCAAAAGCGGCCAAGCGAGCAAAAAGCCAGCCAGCAGGAGACCAAGATCAATCCACAAGCTGGCCGCAAGAGTTTCCGGAAAAGACCAGCTGATGATATTTACTATGATGTCTTCTAGCAAACCAATAATACCAATAATTAAGGCCGCGCTTACTGCCTGCTTGACCTTTTTGCCTTTGATCTGGGTTAAAACCAAGAGGGTCAGCTCAAAGATTTTTAATTGCAGGTCAATGAAATAGGACGGAACCGACTCAATTGTGATCCCGTCAATCACACCAATGAGCCAGATGCCAAAAAACATGGTCCAAGCTCGGCGGCTAACTAGCCGCTGGTCAAGCAGCCGCAAAAAGCAGGCAATATCAATCATAGGCGCCAGCATCATGGTGCCGGCATCAAGCAGATACAATAAAATCATCTATCCATCCTGTTTTCGCTTCGTTCCCTTTTCAGTCCTCATGATACAACAAAAAGCGCAACTGAGTTGCGCCTTTATGCCTTAATATTAACCAAAAATTGCCTTAATTCTGTTCCAGCAAATGAGTGAAATCTTGTAAGTACTACCTCGCTTATGACTCTTTCTCTTAATAAAGCTAACCGTTGGATCTAAGCCTTGTAAGCCTAAAATATCCTGATTACTGTTTTGCATCTTCTTTCACCTCTTTTCTAATCCGCAAACAAGAACCTTTCATTCCCAATGACTGGCAGCCACTTGCCCCAATTGTGGTCCCTGGCGCCCAGCAAGATGGCCAAAAGTCCAACGGCACCGGTGGCCAGGTCCAGGGAATTTTTCAAGCCATAGACTCCAGGAAGCAGAATCCTGTCTTCATCAAAGACCAAGTAGTTGGCCAAGTGCTGCAGTTTTTCTTCCAAAAAGCCATCATAACCCAGACTTTCTGCCGCGATGTCGCCCAGCATAAGTCCCGCGAAGCCGTCAAAGAGGCCATTCATGTAGGCTAATTTGACCCGGTTAGTCGCGATCAAGCCCTTGATCATCCTGCTGTCGCCTTTAACCTTGACCCCGTCTTTCGCGAAGTCCAGCAGGACCAGGAGCAAGCCACAGGAACCCGAATTAAGATAGGGCAGATAGCTTTCCTCGCCATTGACTTCCCCTTTTAAAAAAGTTCCGCCTTTTATTTGACTGACTTCCTGCTCTAAAAAAGTACTCAGCCTTTCTTCTGCAGCTTTTAGCAAGTTATTCTGGTCCAGGTACTTGCCAGCTTTTTCAAGATAAAGAAGCATCCCTAATTTTCCAGTAAGCAAGCCAGCTTCCTCCCAAGCATCATAGCCAGCTAATAGCTCTTGGGCAATTTTTACCAGCTCCTGCTTTCTAGCCTCATCTGGTTCAAGCAGCTGCAGGGACAATTTGGCCAGACCTATCCCCGCCAGGCCGCTCTCTAGCGACAAGTCTTTCATCTGATCAACTTCAATTCCATCGATCAGCTTTTTGCCTAATTCCTGGTCAACTTCTGAATACAAGACTGCCCCCATCCCGGCCGCGCCGGTAAAGAGGCCATGATCCATTTCACTTGCCTGGCAAATTGCCTTTTGATTTTTCAAGCACCACTTTTTAAAAGGCTCCCGGTCTTCCGGCAAAGCGGACAAGACAAGGCCCAGGCCCAGCGCTCCATTTTCAATATTCAGCATCCCTGCCGGCTCAATAAACTGGGCAATATCGCCCTTGATCAAACGCTGACTTGTCCAATCGATATTCGCGTCGATCCCTCTCTTGATGCCCGCAATCAACTGGTCCAGAGACTTCTGCTCTACCGCTGGCAACTTTGGCAAAGTTAGGTCAGCTTTTTCAAAACACTCTCTTTTGAATTTCCGCAAAAAATCTCCCGCTGCCGGGTCCAGATTTTCCAGCCTAACTGCTTCGCTTACTTCCGGCTTTTTGGCCAAATGACTGACGTCGATGACCGGCAAAAGGGTGTATTCAATCATTTTGTATAAAGATAACCAATCCTGCTGGCCCATGGTTTTGGCCTGCAGGTCGCTGAAACCTGGCGTGGACAAGCCTGGTTCATAAGTCTGATCAAGTGGCCCTGCCTGTTCAAAATCAATCAATACCGGTCCCTTTTTGCCCAAAAGAACATTGCCTGGCTGCAAGTCACCAATGGCTATCCCTCGCTGGTGGATGTCCTCTACCGCCGCAAACAGCTGCTTGGCCAGCTTTTTTACCATTTTCAGATAGCGGCCATGATCTTGCTGGAAAGGATACTTTTCCTTGATCAGCTGGTCCAAGTTTTCTGCTGGCAGATAGTCCTCGACCAGATAATAATGAATCCAAACCTGGAAAGAATCCCGCAGCTTAATGACATATGGGGAGTCTTGCAGCTGCCTTAAGAGCTCTGCTTCATGCTTGATCCGGCTGAAGCCATCCCGCAGGTTCGCGTCGATCCCGGCTCCCTGCCGGCCTTCCTTGATCAAGTACTTCTGCCCGGATTTTTGCCCCAGGTAAATCCCGCCGGCATTGCTAAAAAGCAAGGCTGACGAAATATTGTACTGACTCAAGCGGGAAAAATCGCCGCGGCCTGCCCTTTTTTCAGCTGGAAAAGGATCTGACACAAAATCTGGCTGCTGGTAATAAGGCAGACGCTGGTCTGGCACTAACTGACCTTGCTCGTCCCTTATGCAATAGTTGCCTGCCTCATCGCGGAGCTCCTTAAAGGCTCCATAGCGGTAATAGACGTTGCTTCTTTTATACCGCTTGTCAGACAGGATATAGGGCCCTAAATCATACTCACTCGTTAAAGCCGCCAGGTCAGCCGCGGCCTGCTTGAACTGCTCCGTATCCTTTGGATAAGCCGTGATAAACTTGCCCGACTCAGTCCGGTCAGCGTTTTTGGAGTTTTTGACGATCCATTCGCCCCGGCTGACCGTGAACTTGAAGCTGATTTTTTGCTTAAAAAGATAGTCAGCTGCTGCCCTTAAAAGCTCTCCTTCGTCCTTGTATCCGGCTGACAAGTGGATCTTCCAGCCCTGCGCCGGCAGCTCGCCAGGCGCCAACATATAGGTCCAGTGGCGGTCACTCCAGGTCTGCCAAGCTGCTGGCTTAGTTACTTGACAAGGCTGCATTTTAGGCGCCGCGTCTTCAAAAAAGCTGCTCTTTTCAGCCAAGAGAAAGGGCACATAGTCCTCGATCGCGTACTTCATTTTTACTTGAACAAGTTGTCAAAAAAGCCGTAGAAGCTGCCATAAATGGTGTGAAAGCAAATCAAGCTGCGGCGGACGTCACCATTTTTATCCTTCTTTGCCTTCTTCAGCTGCAAATTCAAAACTTCTTCAATCAGGTTTTCCATTTTTCCCTGCCTCCTTTTGCCTATTAGTTTAGTGCCTTCCCTCTTATTTTTTTCAAGAAGTCATTATCGGGCAAAAAAGGCTCATAAGCGCAAAAAAATACCCCTAGCTGAGCTAGAGGCATGATTTGCTGTCTTTTTTCCACTTCCTACCAAGAATCACTGCTTCTTGGCGTAATTGAGTTGGCTTCATAAATCGTGTAGTTGGTGATGGTCTCATTGCTGGAGAAGTCGACCCCGTTGTAAGTCTCGTTCAGACTGTTCTGCCGGGTTTCCTGGTTGGTCAAGGTCTGCGTCGGCAGCCCCAGGCTCTTTCTCAGCTTGTTGGACCACTTCTGCAGTTCTTCAGTTGACGCGATCTGGAAGCTGGTCCCGGAAATCGTCGCGTCGTGGCCCTGGATGTAGCCGCTGGAGATGTTGCTTGCCGCGCTTCTGTAGTTGATGGCCAGGCTGGTCATGTCGCCAAAAGTCAAATTGGTCTTGACATACTTGGCAAAAACCTTGAGCAGCTTCTGGTAGTTGGCTAAACCGTTGACGGACATGCCCTTCTTGACCACGGCCTGGATGATCTGCCGCTGGCGCATTTGCCGGCCGTAGTCCCCCCGGGGGTCGTCATAGCGCATCCGAGCATAAGCGATGGCGTGGCGGCCGTCCAGGTGCTGCTTGCCCTTATGGAAGTCACACCAGTCATAGCTGAAGCTGAAAGGCACGTTGACGTCAACCCCGCCTAAAGCGTTGACCAGGCTCTTCAAAGCCTTCATGTTAACTTCCACATAATAGTTGATCGGCACGTTGAGCATGGCCGAAACCGTCTTGACTGACCCGCTGCTGCCACCAAACTGGTAGGCAGAATTGACCTTGAACATGTAATAGCTCTGGCTGCTCGTTTCACCCAGAATCTCCGTCAAGGTGTCCCGAGGAATCGAGGTCATGGTCGCCTTCTTGGTCGTCGGGTTGACGGTCACCAGGATGATGGTGTCTGAATTCCCTTGATCATGCCGCCCTTCCAGCCCCTGGTCGACCCCTAAAACCAGAATCGAGATCGGCTTCTTGGCCGCGATCCGGGCACTAGTCGCGGTATTGCCGTTATTGCCGTTCATGCTCACCAGGGCTGAATGCAGGGAGAAGTAGGCATGCGCCCCCCAGGTCGCCGCGATCATAACGACAAAGGTCACTAAGAGACCGATAATCGTTGGCACGGGGCGGCGGGATTTTTTCAAAAGGCCGGCCTGGACGAGCGTCACATTGCGAAATATTTTCTGTTGTCTTCTACTGTGTTGCTCTTCCATGGATTGACCCCTTTAGTAATTTGCTATTATTTATTTTCTCATTAAAAAGCCGTTTAATAAACCAGACGGGGGAATATTTAGACTATCTTATTTTTTTGGCAAAAAGCCGCTTTGAGAGTAGAATATCAAGTATCGTAAAATAGAACGTAAAGTAATGTGAAAAAGAAGAGGTACTTGTATGGAAATCCCTTATCGCAGCGAGGTTCCCAAAGAGCAGACCTGGGACTTGACCCGGGTCTTCAAGACTGAGGCGGACTGGGAGTCCGCCTTTAAGGCAGTCAAGCAGGAAGTCAAGGCCCTGCCGGACCTGGAAGACGGCTTCACGGAAAGCGCGTCTGTCCTCTATGACCGCTTGACCCAGATTTTCGCCGTTGACCGCCGCTTGTCCAAGATCTACGTCTATGCCAGCATGGCTAGCGACGTCGACACCAGCAACCAAAAGAACTTGGCCCTCAATTCCCGCGGCCAGAGCCTGGCTGCTGAATACCAGGCCGCTGTTGCCTTCATCCAGCCGGCTGTTTTAGCCTTGGGGAAAGAGGCCCTGGACGCCTTTTTCAAGGAAGAGCCAAGGCTGGAAAACTACCGGCACTACTTGGAACAGATCGTCAAGCAGGAAGAGCACGTTTTGCCAGCTGAAGAGGAGAAGCTGGTATCGGCGGCCGGGGATGCCCTGTCAGCTTCAGCCAACACCTTCAACGTCTTGACCAACTCTGACCTGCAATTCCCTTACATTGAAGATGAAGACGGGGAAACAGTGGAACTGACGGAAGCCAACTACGACATCTTGATCCAGTCCCAAAACCGGGAAGTCAGAGAGGATGCCTTTGACGCCCTTTACGCTGGCTATGGTCAGTTCGCGTCAACTTTTGCCTCAACTCTGGCCGGCAATGTCAAGGCCCACAACTTTGACGCCCAGACCCACCACTACCAGGATGCCTTGGCCGCGGCTCTGTCTGAAAACAACATCCCTGTCGAAGTCTACAACCAGCTTTTGACCAGCGTCCACAAGCACCTGGACCTTCTGCACCGCTATGTCAACTTAAGAGAAGAGATCCTGGACCTGAAGGGCGACCTGCAAATGTGGGACATGTACGTGCCAATCACGGGCAAGCCAAGCCTCAGCTATACTTTCGATGAAGCCAAGGCCCAGGCAAGAGAGGCCCTGCAGGTTCTGGGTGAGGACTATGTCAAGCACGTCGACTACCTCTTCAACAACCGCTGCATCGACTACGTAGCCAACATGCACAAGCAAAGCGGAGCCTACTCCGGCGGGGCTTATGACACCGACGCCTATGAGCTCTTGAACTGGCAGGGAGACCTGGATTCCCTCTACACCCTGGTCCATGAAACCGGCCACTCCGTCCACAGCATGTACACCCGGGAAAACCAGCCATACGTGTACGGGGACTATCCGATTTTTGTCGCGGAAATCGCCTCAACGACCAATGAAAACCTGCTGACCAACTACTTCCTGGACCGGGTGACGGATCCAAAGACCCGGGCTTTCCTGCTCAACTACTACTTGAGCTCCTTTAAGGGAACGATCTACCGGCAGACCCAGTTCGCGGAATTCGAGAAGTTCATCCACGAAAGCGACCAGGCGGGTGAAGCCTTGACGGCTGACTACCTGTGCGGCTTCTACGACCGGCTCAACCAGCAGTACTACGGCCCGGCGATCAGCCTGGGCAGCGACATCGACCTGGAATGGGCCCGGATCCCCCACTTCTATTACAACTTCTACGTCTACCAGTACGCGACCGGCTTTGCCGCGGCGACTGCCCTGGCTAACAAGATTACTTACGGCAGCCAGGAAGACAAGGAGAAGTACCTGGACTTCCTCAAGTCCGGCTCCAGCGACTACCCGATCAACATCATGCAAAAGGCCGGCGTCGACATGACCAAGTCCGACTACCTGGAAGATGCCTTCAAGGTCTTCGAAGAAAGACTGGACGAATTTACTGACTTGATCAAAAAATTATAGAAAGCAAAACGAAGCTGCTCAAAGAGAGCAACTTCGTTTTTTGCTGTTAAATTTGATACATGTTCAATCTTAGTGGTGTGAAGCACCAGTAGCCGCGTCTGGTTCAGCCTTGATTTGGTTAGCCGCGGTAACTGGGTATGGCTTGCGCACCCGCGGGTCAGTGCTGGATGGCTTGGTGTCGCCAGCGTACTGGAAGTCAGTCAAGCGGGCGTGCTTAACGTCTTCAATCGTCTTGCAGCCAGTCAGTTGCATGTCGATCTTCAATTCATCGTTCAATTCGTTGATGACTGAAGCAACCCCGTGCGGGCCACCCAAAGCCAGGCCGTAAAGGTAAGGACGGCCAATGCCGACCAGGTCAGCACCCAAAGCCAAAGCCTTGAAGACATGGGAACCCCGGCGAACGCCACCGTCGAAGATAACCGGGCAGCGGCCGTTGACTGCTTCAACGACTTCTGGCAATACGTCGATAGTTGCCGGAGCACCATCGATTTCCCGGCCACCGTGGTTAGTCACGTAAACGCCGTCCGCGCCGGCAGTCAAAGCAACTTCAACGTCTTCAGCACAGTTGACCCCCTTGACGATAACTGGCAAGCCGGACATTTCCTTAATCCGCTTGATGTCGTCCGGGCCGATGTTCTGGGCGCTGGAAGCGTACATTTGCGCAACGGTTTGCCCTTCACCCTTGGCACCTTGGAAACGGGTGAAGAAGTCAAGCGGTACCGGGAAGGCAAAGTTGGTCCGCAGGTTGGCTTCCCGGTAGCCTGATACCAAAGCGTCAACCGTCAAAAGGATGGCCTTGTAGCCGGCCGCGTTGATGGCGTCAAAGACCATCTTGTTGAAGTCCCAGTTCTTTGACAGGTAAAGCTGGAACATCCGCGGAGCATCTGGCGCGGCAGCGGCGATTTCTTCAACCGGCTTGTTGCCGTAAGTGCTGGAAGTGAACATGGCCCCGGCCAAAGCAGCACCCTTTTGGGTCGCTACTTCAGCATCAGCGTGGGAGATCCCATGACAAGCAATTGGTGAGATCATGATCGGCGTCTTCAGCTTCATGCCCAAAAATTCAGTTTCAGTTGACGGGTTGTCCATCCCAGTCAAGGCCCGGGGAACGATTTGGTAGTGGTTGAAGGCAGTAGTGTTGTTTCTCCAAGTCCATTCGTATTCTGAACCTGAAGCCACGTAGTAGTAAGCCCCTTCCGGCATTACTTCCTTGGCTCTTTCTTCAAGCTCATCGACGTTAACGAATTTTAAGTCTTCATCTGCTTCGCTTTGCGGGAAGCCCTTGATGTAATGTGTCATGGAAATCTCCTCAATCATTTAAAAATTACTATCAATTACTGTTTACTTACAAGATTTATCATAGCATTAATCGCTTACTTTTGGGCCAATCTTTTACTTTTTAGGATCAGCTTAAAAAATTAAAAGTGCAATTGCCCCGTGGCCAAGCCGACCACGTACAGGAAGACGCAGATGATGGCGGTGTAGATCCCGCACCACTTGAAGGCCTGCTTCAAAATCGTGCCTTCACTGCCTTCCTGGCCGATAGCCGTAGACGCAACCGTGATGGACTGCGGGGAAATCATCTTCCCGGCAGTGGCCCCGACCATGTTGTTGGCCACGACCCAAGTCTGGTTCACGCCCAGGCTTTGGGCTGCTGAGGCTTGCAATTTGGCGAAAAGGATGTTTGAACTGGTGTCTGACCCGGTCACGAAAGTACCTAAAGCACCAATGATTGGCGCGATCAATGGGTAAACCGGACCCATGATCTTGACCAGAACGACCGCGATGGCGCTAGTCATGCCGGCGTAGCCCATGACCTTAGCCAGGGCCACGATAGCGGAAATAGTTACCGCCGTCTTGCCGATTCCTTTAATCAGGTCCCAGAGGATGCCAAAAGTTTCCTTAACGCTCAAGCCCTGGATCAAGGCCCCGATAAAGGTGGCAACCAAGATCAAAGTCCCTGGTGAAGACAGCCAGTTGAGGCTGAACTGACCAGCATTTTTGCCAGTGTAAACCTGGAATTTGACAGTCGCGGAGTTGAGCAGGCTGTTAACGGCTGGGAACAGGGAGGAAGCGGCCAAAACGAAGACGAAAACCAAAATGAATGGCGCGCAGGCCTGGAGCAGTTCGCCAGCTGAGTGCTTGGCGATTTTTTCAGTTGAAGCCGCGTATTCCGGAGCATCCTTGTGCTTTTTTGCTAAAAAGGCAGTGACCAGGATGCAGATGATGGAGCCGGCGATGGCTGGCAATTCTGCCCCAACGTACTTGGCAACCAGGATCTGCGGCAGGGCAAAAGCCAGACCGGACATGAAGGTAATGAAGCCTACCCCCTTGATGGCCTTGGCGCCCCCGCCGACCAGGCCAACCAGGATGTAAGGGATGACCAGGATCAAGACGCTCAGCTGCAGAGAAACCACGAAGGCCGTGTTCATCACGTCCAGGCCGGCAGTCTGGGCCAAGGTAATGACTGGCAGGCCGACCGCCCCGAAGGCAGTTGGCGTGGTGTTAGCCACCAGGCAGATAACGGAAGCTTCAATCGGGTCGATCCCGAAGGTCATCAAGATGCTGGCCGGGATGGCAACGGCAGTCCCGAAGCCGGCGATGGCTTCCAGGAAGCCCCCGAAGCCCCAGGCGATCAAGAGGACCAGGACCCGCTTGTCGGTCGTCAGACCACAGAGCATGTCCTGGATTTTTTGCATGGCGCCGGATTTAAAAGTTACCTTGGAGGTGAACATGGCGGCCACGATGATGTAGACAATCGGGAACAGGCCGCCCAGGATCCCTTCCAAAGTCCCGGTCAAAGTATCAACGACTGGCAGCTGGAAGGCCGTAATGGCCAGAATGATTGCCAGGATAAGAGAAATAACGGCTGCCTTGGCCGCAGGCATCTTCAAGGCTGTCAGAGAGACGATCAGCCAGACGATCGGGATCAAGGCAAAAATGAATTTAACCCACATTCATGTAGCTCCTTCTATAAGTATTTTTCACAAAGATTATTGTACATGAAAGCGCTTAAAAATTCATGTGAATATTGATTTAAAGCCTTGATATATCAACGTCCGTGCTTGAATTTATTTCACAATGTTTTTGCTTGCTAAAAGAAGGATCCAAAAAAGCCCCGTTATTGCGGGGCTCTATATATTTTTTCACAAACTTGTTTGTTAACAAAGTTCTCTCGATTGATCGCGAAAAAAGATTTAAAAAAATTGCTATTTAGCGTTGGGAGTGCCTAATTTTTCCAAAACGTAGTCGCCGTTGCTGTCCTGGCTGATAATCCCGTTTTGGTAAGTATCGGTCACGCTGGTGTCATCCCTGTCGCCGGTGTAAGAAAGGTTGTGGGTTACCGTGTAGTTGACATAAGTCTTGCCGCTGCTGGCCGGGCTGGTGGACAGGACACTGACGACTTCGTTGTACTCAGAGACTGAGTCAGAGTCATCCCAGTTGTCGTGCAGTTTCTTGATGCTGAGGTAGCCAGTATTGCTGCTGCCGTTGACCCAATCTTCGCTGTCATTGTCGTCCCAGATCTTCTGAAGGAGGTCTTCAGCGTCTTCGGTGCTTGCCAGGCCTGGCCAGGATGGAGTCAGGACCCAGCTGCCGTTGACGGCCTTGATTTGGTCGCTGCTTTGACTGTCGTCATCGCTAAAGTCATAGTCGTCATCGTCGTTGGCATTTTCCTGGTCAGCTGGGGTAGTCACGTACTGGTCAAAGTCGTGGATCGTGTCTGACTGGCCGATGCCGGACTTTTTCACGTAGAGGCTCATCCCTGACGTAATCTCATAGTCCTTGAAGCTGGCCTGGCCCTTGTCGTCCAGGTCGGCTACCTTCTTGTCATTGATGTAGACTTCCCCATTAGGCACGCTGCTGACCGTGAAGCTACCAGTCAAGATGTTCAAGCTGACTTGGTGATTGCTAAAGAGGTCCAGCTTAACCGGGCTAGGTGAAATGGTCTTCCCACTCAAGTTGGCTGAAACTGAGAAGGTGTAGCGGCCGGCGATTACCGGGTCCAGCTTCTTTTGGTAGTAGTCACCAGACGCAGACAGCTTGCCCACGTTTTTCCCGTTCATCTTGATCACGGAATTCTCGTGGTTGGTCACAACAGTTGGCGAGTAGGTTTTGACCATAAGCTTGTATTTCGGGAAAAAGAAGAAGTAGTGGCCGTCTTCGCCTAAAGAAACGGTGTCCTTGAAGATATCGTCAAAGTCGTCTTCCCTCTTCCACTCGCTGCCCAGGTTGTTGGCCTTGGTCTGGTTGGCCTTGTAGTATTCCTGCAGGGGCTGCACGCTCTCCTTGGTCAGCTGGAAGCTGCTGTCATCGGTCTTAACGTAAGGGGATAGGTCTTTCTTTGGGTCCTTCATCCGGGTCACGATTTCGTCGATTTGCTTGTCCTTGGCGTAGTGGGCCTTGCCAAAGCCGTAGCCGGCCAAGAGGACCAACAAAACAGCCGCGGTGATCAAGATTGGCTTCTTCCACTTCTTGGCCTTTTTGAGGTCAGCCCGTCTTTTGACTGTTTTAGCTGGCTGATCAGGTTGGACTTGCTGAACCTGTTGAACTGGTTGAACCTGCTGGACTTGCTGAGTTGGCTTAATTAATTTAGCCCCGCATTTGGCGCAGAAAGTGGCATCGGCCTGGTTTTTGGCGCCGCATTTAGCGCAGTAGATCATTTTTACATCCTCCTCTTTGATAAAAAGCCTGTATGCTTAACTGGCAAAAAATACTCTCAAGGCAAGTATAGCATATAAAAAAACAATTTTAGCCAAAAGAAAAAGGAGCCAAAAAGCTCCTTAAATTCTATATTTGCTTATGCCCGCTTCTTTCTGGCGTGGGTGAAGTAAACCAGCAGATAAGCCGTTACCTCAATTAATGAAATGAAAAAGGTCACTGGCCAGTTGGTGACGTAGCCCAAGCACAGTCCGGTCCAGACCCCCAAAAGGGCCAGGCCGACCGACCAGGCCAGCATGCTGGGAATCGACTTACCCAAATAGCGGGCCGTTGAGGATGGCATGGTCAAAAGAACAAAGACCAGCATGGACCCGACCACCTGGGATCCGATTGAAACCGCCATGGCCAAGGCTACCAGGAAGACCACCCCGACAAAGCCGGTGTTGATGTGGTGGGCCGCTGCCCCGATATGGTCAAAGGAGTCATAGTTTAGGGGCTTCTGGATGACAAAAATGATCAGCAAGACAACCACTGACAGGCCAACCAGCTGGTAGACGCTGGATCTGGACACCCCGATAATTGACCCAAACAAAATGTTGGTCGCATAGCTGCTGGCCGAGCTGGACAGGGACAAAAAGAGGATCCCCAGGCCGATAAAGAAGGCTGAAATCGCGGAAATCGACGACTCCTTCTGCTCAGTCCGCATGGACAACTCCCCGACCCCGATCGAGCCCAGGAGGGCAAAAATCAGCATCCCCGTCAAAGGCTTCAGCCCCATCAAAACGGCAAAAGCCGCCCCGGCAAAGCCGATTTCCGACAGGGTGTGGGCCAGGAAACTGAAATTGCGGGCCACGACATAGACGCCCACCACCCCGCAGGTAATCGCGATGAAGGTGGCCGCCCAAAAGGCATTGCGCATGAATTCGTAGGCAAACATCAGTTGAAACTCTCCTTAAAATCTTCCATCTTACCTTGGCGGACTGTCCCGTCGCTTAAGTAAAGATAGTCCTTCATATAGCGCTTGGCCAAAGGAATATCGTGGGTGACGAACAGGACCGTCATCTTGTGCTCATGGTTAAGGTGGGCGATCAAGTTCATCAACTCTTCCTTGGCCTTGGGGTCCAGGCTAGCCGTGGCTTCATCCAAAATAATGAAGTTTGGCTGGTCCAAGAGAGCCTGGGCCAGATAGGCCCGCTGCTTCTGCCCGCCGGAAGCCTCCCCCATTCTGGTATTCGCCAGGCCCTTTAAGTGGGTCTCCTGCAAAATATGGTTGACCTGGTCCTTAACCTTCTGGCTCTTCCAAAAAGGCGTGTTCAGCTCGATAAAAGACTTGATCGACAAGGGATAGTCCGGGTCGATATTGCGGAACTGGGGCACATAGCCCACCTTCACGTCGTCAGCCAGCTCAAAATAGCCATGGGTCGGGCTCAGCATCCCCATCAGTATCCTGACCAGGGTGGTCTTCCCGGCCCCGTTAGGGCCTAACAGAGCCGTCATGGACCCGGTCTCCAGGCTGAAATTAAGCTTTTTAAAAATCTCCTGGTCGTCGAACTTCATGCTCAAGTCCACGACCCGCAAAGCTTTACTCATTTACTTACCTCTAGTTTCTCTATTGCTTCTTCAGCAAGTCCAGCATCTTGTCCTGGACGGCACTTTCATCGCTTGAGCCGATGATCCCGTTAGCCGCCCGCTTGGCTTCCGGCAAAGCAGTAGCTGTCGCGTAGCTCTGGCCTACATATTGCAGCATGGCCACGTCGTTGCCCCCGTCGCCGAAAGCGACCATTTCGTCAGCCGGGATATTGTAGCGCTTGCCCAAAAGCTTGAGCCCAACCGCCTTGTTCATGCCCAGCTTGCTGATGTCAACGGCTGAGTCGCTGCCGGCCACCATGTCCAGGTTCGGGAATTCCCGCTTGAGTTGCTGGGCAAAGGCTGATGACTCCCCTTCCTTGGTCGCCACGGTGAACTTGAAGATCCGGTCCTTGACGCTTTCGTAGTCATCCACCACTTTCAGTTCCTGGTAAAAAAGGTGGAGGTAGTTGCAAAATTCTTCCCCGTAGCTCTTCAAGGTGTAGGCGCTATTCACCCCGGCCAAGACAGTCGGGTGGTCCTGGCCGTACTTTTCCTTGATCTGGTGGATCGTGGCCAGTTCATCGCTGTTTAAGTCCACGATGTTGAGGATTTCCCGGCCTTTGAGGACATAAGCCCCGTTTTCAGCCACGAAGTAGAGCTGGCTGAGGTATTCTTTCGGAAAACGGGTCACCAGGTTTTCATACTGGTTGCCGCTGGCGATGACGAACTTGACCCCCTTTTCCCTGGCCAGGTCCATGATTTGCGCGAACTTGTCCAGGTCGTAGGTTTTCTTGGAAGTCAGCCAAGTTCCGTCCATGTCAGTTGCAAACAATTTAATCATTTTTTCTTCCTTCCTAACTGCTTTTTCGCTAACAGATCTTTAACGTTATAGAATACCAAAATTTCGTCCTCCTTGCAAAATTGCGGGCTCACGGGGGGCGGTGCGGGAGTTTGGCTGTGGCTACGGTAAAAACGGGGATGAGTTTTGCGAGATTTGGACGTGGCTACGGTAAAAGCGGGGACAGTTTTGCGGGATTTGGACGTGGCTACGGTAAAAACGGGGATAGTTTTGCGGGATTTGGACGTGGCTACGGTAAAAACGGGGATAGTTTTGCGGGATTTGGACGTGGCTGCGGTAAAAATGGGGATAGTTTTGTGTAATTTGGATGTGGCTACGGTAAAAACGGGGATAGTTTTGCGAAATTTGGCCCTGGCTACGGTAAAAATGGGGATAGTTTTGCGGGATTTGGACGTGGCTGCGGTAAAAACGGGGATAGTTTTGTGTAATTTGGACGTGGCTGCGGTAAAAACGGGGATAGTTCATCGCTTCGAGCCCCGCTTTTTACTGAGCCACAGCCTTTTTCAAAAATTTTAGCCCCGCTTTTTACTGGGCCACGACCTTTTCCAATAATTTTAGCCCCGCTTTTTACTGGGCCACGACCTTTTCCAATAATTTTAGCCCCGCTTTTTACTGTACCACGGCCTTTTTCAATAATTTGAGCCCCGCTTTTTACTGAGCCACGACCTTTTTCAATAATTTGAGCCCCGCTTTTTACTGAACCACGACCTTTTTCAATAATTTTAGCCCCGCTTTTTACTGAGCCACGACCTTTTTCAATAATTTTAACCCCAGTTTTTACTGAGCCACATGAACCTAAAAAAATAGAACACCTACTTCAAACAATCTCCGAAATTCTTTTCTAAAATTTCCTCAGCTTTCACTTGCTCGGTTAGAGATAAATGCGAATTAGCAGAAATATTGGTTGAATATTTGTGCCATTCTCTTAAGGTCAACAGTTCCTCCGGCGAAAACTTATCAAAAGTGAAAGTTATCCCAACAATTTTATTCGCTTTGCCGCTCTTGACCACTTCGTAGCTCAAATTGCCAAAAAATGGCACCAGTTGAAGTACAGCGGGCTTAATCTTATTCCTCATTACCTCATAATTCGAATAGCTATCCGGCACTGCCAGAATTTCCCGCAGCTGCTCAAAGGACACCTGGTAGCAGCCGGCTGCTGAAGCTTGCAGCAGCTTGCGGAACAAAGTCTTGGCGTTGTTCAGGCTGATTCGGCGCAGCAATTGATAATTCCAGCAGGTGAAGTCCTTCGTGCAGCCGTTAAACAGGAACGAGTACTTCTTGCTAACGCTGACCGTCAATTTCTTGTCTTCATACTTAGCCTTTTGAAAAAGCTTGCTCTGTTGCATGAACTCAGCCAATTCGCTTAACTGCTGATCAAGCCGCAAAAAATCACGCCCACCATAGCCAGCCCCAGTCCGCAACTCACTTCGGGTCAACTGGAGCGTGCCGCACCCGAAACCATAAAGCCGGCCCACGATCAGCCACAACATATTCTGCTGCTTTCCGGTCAAGCCTGTGAGCGGATAATCATTTAACCGCCCATGATACGTCACGTTCTGCGCAAGCGGAATTCCAAGCCTGACAGCCTGGCTGATCTGTCTGGCTTTATCCAGATGCGCCTGCGTCAACTTAAAACGGACATTGGCTGGATAGGTCCGCCGATCAGGCAGGCGCTGGCTTTGAATCGCCTGCTCAATTGCCTGGATCTGCTGCTGATTCAGCGAGGCGAACCCGTCATTGCTCAAAAACAGATTCAAGACCGACAGCTTGACCACCTGCGAACCAGCCCGCTGCAGATCCTCCTGGTTCTTCAGCTTGAAGTCATCATTCCCCAGCCGGTTGATCACCACCACAATCGTCTTAATAAAATTGGGACTGATCCCCATTGGCTGCAGGACTTGCGCCAGCGCCTCCTTGTGGTAGCTAATCTGATCATAAATGCCCCGGCCCAGCCGGTTAAAGTCGAAAAGCTTCCCCACAATTTTGCGCACCTTGACTTCAATACAATAAATGCCGGTACTGGTAATCACCAAATTATCAATTTGGTTATCGCCAACTGGCCGATTTCTATCATATTTGCAGGGCAGAATCACATTATGAAAAACTGCCGCCGCGACGGACTTGACCGCCTGATCGACTAGCCACTCACCCGCCGCGCCCGCTAATAGATTTTCCGCATTCACCAACTGCTCTTGCGTCAAAGTCGCTGCCTGGTCCGCCCCCAGCTGGTTATAGCTGACCAGCAAGCCGTTCAGCTCGCGCACCCCAGCCAAATTCTGATCAGACAGCTGCCGGGTGTGGTCATAGTCCGGATTGATCAGCTGCTCAGCTGCCTGGGCCGATTGCACGACGGCGTCATTTTCAACTTCTTCACTGGCCAGGTACCAATTTGTCCACATTCGTTCCATAAGATCGCTCCTTTGCTTAGTCTCTCTACTGACTATTACACGAAAGAAGCGATTTTTACCTAAAATAAAACGAAAACGGTCTTCTGAGACTGCAAGTCACAAGAAGGCCGCTATCGCATCGA
>NZ_JBJEES010000034.1:0-3240 GCF_051873315.1 Lactobacillus sp. | reverse complement strand
CAACATTGTCGATGGCGTCAAACAAGGCCTCCTTGTCTTCCTGCATGTCCTTGTTATAGGCCAGGGGCAGTCCCTTCAAGGTCGTCAAAATTGCCATCAAATCCCCGTAGACCCGGCCGGTCTTCCCCCGGGCCAGTTCGGCCATGTCAGGATTTTTCTTCTGCGGCATGATGGAAGAGCCAGTCGTATAAGCATCCGCCAGGCGGACAAAGTGGAATTCCCAAGATGACCACAAGATCAGCTCTTCACTTAAGCGGGACAGGTGCATCATCACCAGCGCCAGGTCGCTTAAGTCTTCAACCACGTGGTCTCGGTCACTTACCCCATCTAAACTATTGGCTACCGGAGCCTTAAAGCCCAAAAGTTCCGCCTCATAAACCCGGTCGATCGGGTAAGTCGTCCCGGCCAAAGCGCAGCTGCCGATTGGCGAATAGTTCATCCGCTCTTCCATCTGCCCCAATCGGTCCAGATCCCGCATAAACATGTAGGCATAAGCCATCAGCTGGTGACCAAAAGTGACCGGCTGGGCCCGCTGCAGGTGGGTGTAGCCAGGCATGAGGCTAGCCTTGTACTTTTCCGCCTGGTCGCAAAGAGCCGCTACCAAGTCTTTTAAGAGCTGCTTGATCTGCCCGTTTCCTTCCCGCATGTACAAGCGGATATCCAGGGCTACCTGATCGTTTCTTGACCGGGCCGTGTGCAGCATCTTCCCGTCCTGGCCAATCCGGTCAGTCAGGGTTTCTTCAATAAACATATGAATGTCTTCAGCGGCCGGGTCAATTTCCAGCTTGCCGCTATTTAAGTCAGCTAAGATGCCCTCCAAGCCGGCAATGATTTTCTCACTTTCTTCTTTAGGAATAATCCCCTGCTTGGCCAGCATCTTGGCATGGGCAATGGAGCCGGCAATATCTTCTGGATACATTCTTTGGTCAAAACGGATCGATGAGTTGAAGTCGTCCGCGATCTGGTCAGTCTTACCGGAAGTTCTGCCGGCCCACATCTTTTTCATATCACAATCACCTAATCTAAAAAACTTGTCCCGTCTTACTTCTTCTTAGCGTCCAGCTTTGCTTGCACCTGGATTGGCAGACCGAAGAGGTTGATAAAGCCTGCAGCTTCCGCCTGGTCGTAGTCGGATTCGTCAAAAGTTGCCAGCTCAGTTGAATAAAGGCTGTTTGGCGAAGTTACCCCGGCCTTGATGATATTGCCCTTGTAGAGCTTCAATTTGACCGTCCCGGTCACGCACTCCTGGGTCTTGTCGACAAAAGCAGCCAGTGCTTCTCTTAATGGAGTGAACCATTGCCCGTCATAAACCAGTTCCCCGTAAGTAATAGCCAGTTCTGACTTCTTGTGCTGAACCTGCTTGTCCAGGGTGATGGTTTCCAGGTATTCATGGGCAAAGTAAAGAATGCTGCCGCCTGGAGTTTCATAGACCCCTCTTGACTTCATCCCAACCAAACGGTTTTCAACCAAGTCCAAAAGGCCAATCCCATTTTCTCCGCCGACCTTGTTCAGCTTCTCCAGCATTTCCATCAAGGGCATTTCCTGCCCGTCTAAGGCAACCGGCACGCCTTTTTCAAAGTCCAGCTGCAGGTAAGTTGGCTTGTCCGGGGCGTCAAGCGGTGACACGCCCATTTCCAAAAAGCCCGGCTTTTCATAAGTTGGCTCAAGACTTGGGTCTTCCAGGTCCAGCCCTTCATGGCTTAAGTGCCAGAGGTTCTTGTCCTTAGAATAGTTGGTTTCCTTGCTGATCCGCAAAGGAACATGGTGAGCGGCGGCGTAGTCGATTTCATCTTCTCTTGAGACCAGGTCCCATTCCCGCCAAGGAGCAATGATCGGCATGTCCGGGGCAAAGTGCTTGATCCCTAATTCAAAACGCACCTGGTCGTTGCCCTTCCCGGTTGCCCCGTGGGCAATCGCGTCGGCCCCTTCCTTAATGGCTACTTCCGCCAAAGCCTTGGCGATCAAAGGACGGGCGTTGGCCGTCCCCAGCAGGTAGCCTTCGTACTTGGCGTCTGCCTTCAGACATGGCAGCAGATAATCGTTGACATACTCTTCTTCCAAGTTGGCCACAACCAATTTAGCTGCCCCGGAGTTCTTGGCCTTTTCTTCCAGCCCTTCCAGTTCATCGCCCTGGCCGACGTTGGCGGAAACCGCGATGATTTCCGGATTGTTGTAGTTTTCCTTCAGCCAGGGAATGATTACGGAAGTGTCCAAGCCGCCGCTGTATGCCAATACGATTTTCTTGATCTTGCTCTTGTCGATGTTCATTAATATTCTCTCCTGTAAAATTCTAACTTGCTTTTAATCTGATTCGTTAATGCGCCTCATTTTTATCACCTTTTCTAGCAAAAAAAACCGCCCTTTTGCTAATTGCAAAAGGACGACTTGCTCGCGGTACCACCTTTAATTCCCAGCCAAATCCGGCTGGACCCTCTTGATTCTTAACGCGAATCAAACGATGGCCGCTTCTCGGTCATATTCCCGGCTGCGTTCCCCGCGCTGGCTCTGTTTCCTTTCAACTACGAAACTCGCTTGAAGAGTCAGGGGAGCAGGTACTACTTCCTTCGCTTAACTTGTTGAAATTAATTCTAACAGGTCTCTCATATTATGCAAGACCTTTTTACAAACTTTTTTGAATTTTTCTGCAAAAATCTACATGAAGCGCTTGCTGTTTTCATGCAAAAGCCCGCCCTTATCGCCTTTGTCCAGAATTGATTATATTTTTGAAATAATTAATCAATTTTTTTGCTGATTCTTTGACTTGAGCTAAATAATGGGGTATTCTGTGCTCATAAAGCGAACTAGCAAAATTAATCAGAAAGACTAATACTATCCATGAATACCGATAAAATCAAAATTTTCCTTGATTTGGCGGAAAGCTTGAATTTCTCGCGGACTGCCCAAAACATGAATATTACCCAGTCGGCTGTTTCCCAGTCAATTTCTTCATTAGAGCGCTATCTAAATGTCAAGCTCTTCTACCGCAGCCGCAAAGAAGTCAATTTAACCCCGGCCGGTGAGCTCTTTTACCAGGGGATGCAGCCGGTCATCACCCAGTTCAACAAGGCCGTCACCCACGCCCGGGAAGTAGCCCAGTCAGTCAATACCATGCTCACCATCGGATTTGCCGGGTCCGGCTATGACCGCTATGTCATTGGCGAGTTGATCCAGGAATACAGGAAGGTTAGGCCTGAGGTCAAGATCTTCTTGGAAAATTACGACCACCGGACTATGGTCGCC
>NZ_JBJEES010000033.1:0-12648 GCF_051873315.1 Lactobacillus sp. | reverse complement strand
TGACCATCCAAGCGTTTGGCGAGTACTTTTCCATGAAGTCGATGATTTCAATGATGGCCGGGATTGACCGCAGGCCGTAGGCCATGCCTCCGGGGCCGGTAGTTTCCTGGCCGTTGACCCCGTACTTCAAAGGAATCTTTTCATCCTGGCTGCGCATTTCGTACTTGCCGACTCTGATTGAGCCCAAGACGAAGTCAACGTCAGTGAAGGCTTCTTCCGGGTCAGTCGTATATTCGAATTCGACTTGCGGTGCCTTTTCCTTGACGATGATGGCGCAGGCATCACCGATCTTCTTTTGCCGGTCAGCATCAATGTCGTACAGTTTCAGTTTCCGCAGGGGAAGCTTGTCTTGGTTGGCACAGAGACTGATGACAAAGCCAGGGGTGAAGGTACTGCCACCGCCGGCAATAACTACTGAAAATTTCTTGTCTGACATAAATCAATTGCTCCTTACAAAAGACATTGTTTCATCACATAGGGCCTTTCAGGCGCCCCGACCTCCCGTGAGCTAGCTTACACTTTAATTATGGCACCGCTTCCAGATATGTAAAGCGTTTACGAAAACAACGGACCATATTTCAGATTGAGAAAAGTATTTCGCAAGGGCGAAAAATATTTCGGAAAGCAAGCTGGAAGAATTTTTGCAAAGAAAAAAGGCACTGGTCTTGCCAGTACCTCGCGATTGACTTAATTTAGTTAACTAAAGCTGCAGGCCATTTGGCAGAGCCAAGGCCACAGCGAAGATCAGCAAAACGGCGCCGATCACCCAAAAAGCAATCTTTTGCCCCTTTGGCAGATCCTTTTTGAAAGCGTAGATTACCAAAGCCAGACCAATCAAGCCAGACAAAAGCATCATCCAAAAACCCATTGTTAATTCTCCTTTACAGTAATATTTCCATTTTTAAGCTGCAGCACTTTGTCGTGCTGACTGGCAATATGCGAATCATGCGTAACCGTAAAGACGGTTTTCCCTTCCCGGCTGAGCTGTTTCAGCAGGTTCATGATAATTTCCGCGTTTTCTTCATCCAGCGATCCGGTTGGCTCATCCGCCAAAATCAGCTGCGGATCATTGATCAAGGCACGGATCGCGGTCACCCGCTGCTTTTGCCCGCCTGACAAGGTTGCCGGCTTTTGGCTTAAAACTTGGCTGACGCCCAGTTGCTCAGCCAGCTTTTCAGTTCTTTCCAAATAGTGGTCTTTGCTCTTGCGCAGTGATTTGTCCAGGTAAACAGTCGGCAGCAAAATATTGTCCCTAACGCTCATATTTTTGATCAGCAAGGGCTCTTGCAAGATAAAACCAATTTGCTGATTACGCAAGCGAGCTATTTCAGTCTGGTTAAGCTCGTTGACTTTTTGACCAAACAATTCAACTTGCCCGGAGTAATCCGTATCCAGAAGACCGATCACGTTCAAAAGAGTAGTTTTTCCTTCGCCTGACGCGCCAACCAAGGCAGTCAAAGACGATTCTTCAAGTTCCAGATTTAATCCGGAAAAAATCTTCCTGCCATTGTTAAATTCTTTTTCAAGCTCTGTAATTCTCACCGAATACATTATTCGTCTCCCATCCGCAACGCGAGTGTTTTCCCGTTAAAGTGAGCAGCTACTAAAGCAATGGCCAGAATAGTAATCAAAAGCATCAAGACAAAAGAAATCAGCAAGCTTACTGTTTCAGCTCTTGGCAGCAAGCCATTCAACACTATCTGCGAACTGCTCCCAACCGAGCTGTCAGCCAGCATTTTAGAATAAGAACCTGCATATAGCAATACTGGTACGATTGCTAAAATGTCAATTACCAGTTGATAGATGATTGCTGCTGTTAGTACGTCCTTTTGCCGCATACCTAACGAAATTCTTAACGCAATCTCACTCTGTTCCTCACTCAAACAGTTCCACGTGTTCCAAACGATTATCAGAACTGCAATCACCATGATTGCCAATGAAAAAATCGCAAACATAATGGCAGTACCTCTATAGCTGTCATAGAAGTCGGAAATATTTTTCTCAACTGAAATAAAACGGATCTTGAAAAAGTCACCTTGGTTGAATTTGCCTGTCAACTTGGCCAGTTCTGCCCGGCTGCTGTCAAAAACAATCAAGTCCTGGGCCGCGGCAAGCAACTGCGCAGCAGTCAAATTCGTTTTATCAGCCCTTCTTAACGGGCGGATGATGGTGTTATTCAAATAATTTTGATTGTCAAGCAAATACACTGAAGGCAAGTTCGCGTTTTGCTGCAAGACGCCCACCACCTGGTAATGTTCTTTTTTCCCGGAAGAAGAGTTTACTGCAGTAAATTTGCTACCTAAAGGCTGGCTTTTGGCGACATTGGCCCCAACCAAAACAGGAATGTAGTAGCTGCTACTCTTATAGTCAGCTGAATTAAAGCTACGACCCGCCGCGATGTGAAGCAGATAAAACTTGAAGAAGTTGCTATTAACCGTATCGATGCTGACGGAATCACCATTATTCAAGTTTGAGTCGAAAGACCATCTCAAAGAATAGTGGTAATTTTTATCCAGATAAGCAAAAACTTTACGTGCGTGAGCATTAGTTTTAGCCAGATTCTTTTGCTTAAAATTCTGGCTGAACTGCTTCCCAGTCGACTGGTCATTGCCAACATACACTTTCCGCTTCACCAAGGTCTGCAAACTACGCTCATTGTTTAGGACGTATAAGTTTGACCGCAGCAAGTGATAGCTGATGAAGCCAAACGAAATTAGGCACAATAAGGTCAGCAGAGTCAAGACCAGTTTCTTCAAAAAAACGTTTCTTATAAATTCAAAATACACTTGGCTTTGCCTTAGCGATCAATCACCTTAACCAAAAGCGGCCACCACAGCAGTAAAACCACGGTATGCAACATACTGGCTAAAACAAATTCTCGCAAAGCTCCTCCTTCGTTCTGACCAGTCAAATATCTCATTCCCAAAAATGCCAAGACAAAGGTCAGCAGATCAGCCAGAAAAATCATGATCTCCCCTACCGAATACTGCTCTCGGCAAGTTGAACCGACGATAATTCTAATCCTTCTTTCCTTTTGCCCTTTTTTGCATAAATGGTAGATCACCAAAAGCGAGGCGATACTGGCAAAAGCGAGAATTGAGAAAGAACTGACAGAATCTTCCAACAGATTCTTGATCGCCCAATTCACCCGAGCATTCGCCGCTTTTTGACTTACCAAGCTGAAAACCGCTAAATAAAGAAAATTGAGATATTCAACTAGTAACAATCCGATCAACGCTAAAAGGCTGAAAGGATTTCTTGTCAATTTTTTCATCAATTAAATCCGTAATGGAACTTTGTCTTAGGTGCGGTTGGATTCAAAGTATCCCAGCAACTTACATTGGCTTCAATTTTAGTCTTGCTTGAATACTTTGAATTGTTTTTCACATAGGTTGTCCACTTTGAAGCAATGGTCTTGCCATTTCTAGTATATTTTGCATAACCCACATGAGTATGAGTAGCATAATGTGGGTAGAAAAATACGCCGCCACTGTAGTGAATTTGCATAGTTTCAGTACTCCAAGCACCACGGTGAGCAGTCCCAAACTTAGTAGTACCAGCTAATACAGTCGCAGTTGGAACTAACGCTAATGCAGTCAGCATGGTAAAAAATAGAGTTGTCATTTTTTTCTTACTTTTCATTTTTCTAAACCTCTTTCTAGATTCGTGCCTGTTCTTTTTCTCACATTCATTTTACAACCACTTAAATGCTTTTTCAATATTTTTTGTAATCATTTTATTCGTATGTAGATATAGGGATGATTTTCATAAGACAAACAAAAAATCCGCCTTCCGGCGGATTTCCTAAATTCTGTATTTTCTGCGCAGTTCCCGGTCCTGGTCGCGCTTCTTGATCGTTTCGCGCTTGTCGTATTCCTTCTTACCCTGCGCTACGCCAATCAAAACCTTGGCAAAGCCATGCTTCAAGTAAACCTTGAGCGGCACGATGGTCATCCCCTTCTGGGCCTTCACATCGGCCAGTTTGGCGATTTCTTTCTTGTGCAAAAGCAATCTGCGGCTTCTCAGCGGATCATGGTTGTAGCGGTTGCCTTCCTTGTACTCATCGATATGAACATTTTCCAAGAAGGCCGACCCGTTGATGATCTGCACATAGCCGTCACGCAAGGTCACGTGCCGGGCTCTGACTGACTTGATCTCCGTCCCCGTCAAAGCAATCCCGGCTTCATAGGTATCCTTAATGAAATAATCATGCCGGGCTTGCCGGTTCTGCGCGAGGACATTTTCATCCTTGGCTTTTTGTTTCATAAAAAATCCTCCCGCTTACATATTAACGGTTTGGCCGCCGGCGGCTGCCTCGCTCGCTTTGCCCCAGCCGCTGGCCGCGGTTGTTGCGGCTCGGCTTGTGGCGCCGGTCACCGCTCTTGTCGCGGCCGCCGTAATTGCGCCGGCCCTTGAAGTTCCGGTCCCCGTTTCTTCTGCCCATCCCGCGGTCATTGTGGGGCCGCTTTTTGGCATCTGGATCGTAAACTTCAAAGTCCAGCTGGTGCTGCTCAACATTAGCATTGGTCAAGACAACCTTGATCGGCATCCCTACCTTATACTTCTTGTGGGTTGCCCGGCCGGTCAAAGTCATGGTCTTTTCATCGTATGAGTAGTAGTCGTCCTTCAAGTTGGAGATGTGGATCAAACCTTCCACCGTGTTCTCCAACTGAACGAACATCCCAAAGCTGGTGACTGATGAAACGACCGCGTCAAACTTGTTGCCAACTTGGTCAGCCATGTATTCGGTCATCTTCAAGTCGTTAGTTGCCCGTTCCGTGTCGATTGACCGCCGTTCTTGAGTTGAAGTTTGGTCAGCTACTTCAGGCAGTTCTTCCTTAAAGTGCTCCTTGACTTCCTCGCCCGTCCCTTCTTCCAGGTAGGCGTGGATCATCCGGTGGACCATGGTGTCTGAATACCGGCGGATCGGGGAAGTGAAGTGGGTGTAGTACTTGGCCGCGATCCCGAAGTGACCCAGCGGATCTTCTGAGTAGTGGGCCTGCTTCAAGCTGCGCAGCATCATCATCTGGACAACCGCTTCTTCCGGCGTGCCCAAAGTCTTGGTAACCACCTTCTGCAAGTCCAGCGGCTTGATGTCGTTTGGATCTGCCTTGACGTTCAAGCCGAAGGCACTGCAGAATTCAAAAAATCTGGTGATCCGGTCAGCTTCCGGCGTCTCGTGCACCCGGTAAAGGAAAGGCACCTTTTTCCTGTAGTAGGCTTCCGCTACCGTTTCATTGGCCAAAAGCATGAAGGATTCGATCATCTTTTCGGCCGTCCCCCGGCTGTGCAGGACGATGTCCACCGGCTTGCCCTTTTCATCCACGATGATCTTGGCTTCCGGTTCTTCAAAGTCGATGGCCCCCCGGGCGTGGCGCTGGTTATACAGGGCTTCATGCAAGGCCGCCATGTCCTTAAGCATTGGCCGCACCTTGACATACTTGTCTTCCAAGTCGCTGTCCGGCACGTCGCCGCGCAAGGCCTGGTTGACCTTGTTGTAGGTCAAGCGGCCGTGGGACCGCATCAAGGCCGGGTAGATATCGTAAGATACCCGCTCACCTTCCGGGGTGATTTCCATGTCGCAGGACAGAACCAAACGGTCAACGCCTTCGTTCAAGGAACAGATCCCGTTGGACAGTCTGAACGGCAGCATCGGAATAACCCGGTCGACCAAGTAGGTACTGTTGCCCCGGGCAAAAGCTTCCCGGTCCAAAGGAGTCCCTTCCTTAACATAGTGGGCCACGTCAGCGATGTGAACGCCCAGGTGGTAGTTGCCGTTGTCCAGCTTCCACAAAACGACCGCGTCGTCAAAGTCCTTGGAGTCATCCCCGTCAATCGTGACGGCCGGCTGGTCAGTGATGTCACGCCGGCCTGGTTCATGCTTTTCTTCTTCAGTTACGTGGTCCGGGATGGCATTGGCCTGCTCTAAGGCATCTTCTGGCCATTCAGTCCGGATGTCGTGTTCAGCCACGATGGACATGATGTCCACGCCCGGGTCATTTTTGTTACCGATGATTTCGACAACTGCCCCGGTCATCTGGTCTGGCAAGTCTTCAGTCGGGTAGGTCTTCAGAGATACCTTGACCATGTCCCCCATTTGCGGAATCAAGCCGTTTTCCGATACATAGACCCGGTACTTCTTGAACTTCTTGTTAGTTGAAATCACGTAGCCGGCAAAGTGGCTGATCTTGACCTGCAGGTCTTCTAAAGGCGTGTATTCGCCGACAATGCTGCTGGCCCCGCGCTCCAGGATTTCTTCAACCTGTCCTTCCGGCCCCTTTCCGTTCCAAGGGTTACCGCCGGCCGTGATCTTGACCTTGACCCGGTCCCCGTCTAAAGCCAGCTTGGTAGCGTCAGAGTTGATGAACACGTCATCGGCTTCTTCATCATCCAAGCGGACAAAGCCAAAGCCCTTGTCGTTGGCCCGGAAGACCCCTTCGACTTCAGTATTTTCCTGGGCCAGCTGGTAGCGGCCGTTGCCATCAGTGATGATCTGCTTTTCCTGCTCCAGGTAGGCCAGGGCCTTGACCAGGTCGGTAAAGTTGCCCAAGCGGTCCCGGCGGGCCTGCCGCTCAATTTGGTCAACGCTGAATTGCTTTTGCGGATTGTGCCGGAAGATCTCCAGCACGCCCGCCAATACAGTCTCATTTTGCGCCATTATTTTCTCCATCTGTATTTTCGTTAAAAAAAACCTCCCATCAAGCAAGTGATCGGGAGGTTAATGATTATTTAGAAGACAGGATTGCCAAAATAATCGAAAAAGCAAAGAATAATACCAGTAGAACTGACGTCACTTTTTCCATAAAGGCTTCAAAGCCCCGCTTCTTGGTCTGGCCGCTAAAGACGGCACCGCCTGACAAAGCGTTCAAGGCATCTTGCTGCTTCTGTGGTTGCATCATTGTCGCAATAATGATCAGCACTGAAACAATGATCAACAGCGTCATAATAAAGTTGTACAATGCACTGCCTCCAATTTATTCTACAATTACTTTACTATTCTATCATAGATAGACTTACTTTGTCTTAGTTTTTTTCAGTTCAGGCGCGTCAGTTTTATAAAGCTTCTCTGCGTCCTTCTTGCCCAGCTGGCTCTTTAAGCTGGTCTTGCTCTTTCCGGCTTCCTCCAGCTTCTTTAAAGAGTCGGTCTTGTTGTAGTCATAGTCACTGGTCTTGACCGGAGTAAACCAGGATGGGTGGTAGAAGCGGAGCAAGTTCCCGGTGACGACCCGGTCAGACAGGGTCAGCTGGGTCAAAACCTGGTTGGCGATCAAGCGGCAGGCCTTCTTTTCCTTGGCATTCGTAACCTTCTTGCCCGTCTTAGTGTAATAGTAGCTGCTCCCCACCTTGGTGTAGACCGGGGTAATAAAGTTCCCGTTTCGCTGGGCCACGACTTGCGGGTTCTTTTTGCTTAAAAGGTCATGACCAAACAAAATCAGGTCCTTGCTCTTGATCCCCAGCAGGTTGAGCAGGGTTGGCATCACGTCGATTTCCCCGCCATAGGTATGCTTGATGCCGCCTTTTAAGTTGCTTGAGTAGAACATGAGCGGCACTCTTTGCTGCTGCTGGTCGTCGAACTCACCGTAATTTTTCTTGCCGGTCAGCTGGGCCATGGCCTCGTTGTGGTTGTTGGAAATCCCGTAGTGGTCTCCGTAGAAGACCAAGAGGGTCTTTTTGTCCAGGCCGGTCTTCTTCAGCCAGGTCATGAATTCACCGATCGCCTGGTCCAGGTAGTGGGCCGTCTGCACGTAGCCGTCAACCGTGTTGTCACCGGTCGTGGTCTTCTTGATCGACTGGTTCTGCTTGTCCAGGGTATATGGATAGTGGTTGGTGACCGTGATCATCTTCAGGTAAAAAGGCTGGGGCAGTTCAGAGATATACTTGGCCGACTGCTTGAAGAAGATCTTGTCCTTTAAACCGTAGCCCAAGTACCAGCTGTTTTGGTACTGGTAGTAGTTCAAGGAAGCAAAATAATCGTAGCCAAAAGACTTGTAGGCATTGTTCCGGTTCCAGAAGGACCCCGTCCCCCCGTGCATGACGGCGGTAGTGTAGCCGCCCTTTTGCTTTAAAATGGCCGGCATGGATTCAAAAGTGTTGCTGGTCCCGTAAGTCGACATGGCTGAGCCGGACTGGACCCCGAAGAGGGAGTTTTCCAGCATCAGTTCCGCGTCAGAAGTCTTCCCCTGCCCCACCTGGTTGAAGAAGTTGTCAAAAGCCAGGGTATGCTTGGAATAGTAGATTTTGTTCAAGTTAGGCGTGACTTCCTTGCCCTTCCACTTGTAGCCGATCAAAAACTGCTGGAAGCTTTCCAGGTGGATGACGATGACGTTTTTCCCTTTGGCTGCGCCCGTATAAGCTGAGTTTGGCTGAACGTAATTGGCCTTGAGGTACTTTTTGACCGAGCTCAAATCCGACACCTTGGCATTGGCCATCTGGGCATTGGTCTGGGCCGTCTTGATCCCGTCATAAAGGGCATATTCGTTGATCCCTAAATACTTGACGATGTAGTTGTTGTCAAAAGTCCGCGTGAGCAGCCCTGACCGGTCCTTTTGGGCCAAAAGGAGGTTGCCCCCCATCAAGATGAGGGCCGTCAGTTCAATCGCGACCTTCCTTTTCCAGGACTGGGCGTAGAGGTCCATTTTGAAAAATTTCCCCAATAAAAGCCCCAGCAAAATCAAGGGGTCAGCGAAGGCTAAAAAGTCACTGCCCTTGAGGATGCCGGCAATGCTTTTGCCCAAATTCTCCGAAGCACTGCCCGAATTCTGCAGCAAAGAGAAAGAGAGGAAGTTGGAGAATTCCCGGTAGTAAAGGATGTTGGCAAAAAGCCAGGTGGCCAAGAGAAAGTCCAGGACAATCATGGTCCAGTAGGACTTGCGCCCCTTCATCAGCATCCCCAGACCCAGAATCAGCATCCCCGACGGAATGGGGTTGATGAGCAAGAGGAAGTTCTGCATCGGCCCCGTCGCCCCCAGGGTAAACTTGGTCAGATAGATTAGGTAACACTTGAGCCAGTAGCCGAAGACCGCCAGGGCAAAGAAGCCGTTCTTGGAGGTCCTAAGCCAGGTCCCAAATGCCTTGATTTTCTGCATTTCTTTCACCTCGAAAAAATCAGTCCCGCAACTTAGCCGGCTTGAAGGACCAGCCAAAGATGCCGAGAATCATGCCGAAGAAGTAGGTCGCGAACCGCCACAAGAACATGGCCAAAACGACCACCCCCGGCTGGCTGATGAAGCTGGCAAAGAGGGTCTGGAAGCTGAATTCCGCCCCGCCGCTGGCCCCAGGCAAGGGGATCACGGCCATGAACATGATGATCAGGATCGTCATCAAGGTCACCTGGACATAGTCAACCGGCTGGCCCAGCGCCCGCAAGGTCAAGTATGGAGCTGAGTAGTAGCAAAGAAGCTGTCCAATCGTTAGGAGCACCACGCCCCAGAGCTTTTTCTTCTCCGCCTTGAGGGCCTGGCTTTCCTGGTAGAAGCTTTCCACTTGCTCCAAAGTCGACTTCTCCCAAGCTTGGGCCCTTTCCTGGCCAAAAATCCGCCCCAAAAGCTTCATGACCTTTTTAACAGCCTTAACCGTCCAGTCATGGGCGAACATGGCTAACAGGAGCAGGATGATTGAGAAAACATGGAGGGCAAAGCCCAGGAAAATAAAGATGGCCAAAGCCGCGAACTTGCCAGCCACAAAGTGAAAGCCAAAGATAAAGGCAGTCAAGTAGGCAAATAAGACCACCAGCTGGTAGCAGATGAACTTCATCATCAAAATTGAAGTTGCCCGGCCGCCGGCCATGCCCATTTCCACCATGGCCGCTAATTGCGACGGCTGCCCGCCTGTCGCCATCGGGGTGATCCCGTTGAAAAGGGCCTGAATGAGTGGAATCCGCATATAAGACCAGAAGCTCCGCTTGGCTGTCCCCGGCCTTTTGGCCAAAAGACGGAGGATCAAGGCTTCACAGACATAGGACAAGGCCATGGCCAAAAAGACTAGGGCCAGGCGCCAGGGAATGATCTCTCCGGCTGCCGCCTTTAAAGTGGCCATTGGCGTTGACCGCAGGTCAAAGTATAAAACAAGGGAGCTGATCAATAAGACGATCAGAACTCCCCACAGATTTTTCTTATTCATAGCTGATCTGCCCCAATTCCCGGCCCAGCTGGTACTGCTCTTGGTAAAAGTCCCGCCAGATTTCAGCCAGGTGGTCTTCAGAGTACTGCTGGCTGGCCTTGCGGGAAAGCTCCTGCTGGCGGGTCAGGACTTCCGGATGAGTAGCCGCGAAGCGCAGCTGTTCGTTCATTTCGGCAAAGTCCTTGCCAGACAGGTAGTAGCCATCGATGATGGCCCGGTAGAGGTCCAGGTCTCTGAGCAAGACCGGGGTCCCGCAGCTGAAGGCTTCCAGAACTGACATCGGGAAGAGCTCGTCAAAGGACGGCAAGATAAAGAGGTCGGCCATGTTCAAGTAGTCAACCAGCTTTTCCCGGTCGATGATCCCGGTAAAGGTCAGGTTCTTTGGCGGGTTTTCGACCAATTTCTTGAAGTGGTCATAGCCATCCGTGATCTTGCCAAATGAGAAGCCGCCGGCCCAGATAAACTGGTAGTCGGGATTGGCTTCCGCCAATTTGGCGAAGTCGTCGACCCCTTTTCTGGCCTGGACTTGCCCGTCGCCGAAGACGACGAATTTGTCCTGGGGGATGCCCAATTCCTGCCGGGTGGCGTTCTTCTTGGCCTGGGTCTGTTCATAGAACTCGCTCTTGGCCACGAAGTTCGGGATATAGCGGATCTTGTTTCTGTCCAGGCCGTATTCAGTCAGCTTGTCGATGAAGATCGGGTTGACGACCACGATCTGGTCCATCCGCTTGTAAAAGTCGATCACGTACTGGTAGAAGACCTTCTTAGCCACTCCTGGCAATTTGATTGACCCTTCCAGGGTATCTGGCAAAAAGTGGACATAGCCGATCTTGCGGCCTCTGGCTGGTGAGAAGCTGTTGGCAAAGTAGGTCGGGTTGATGGTGTGGTAGTGGGTCAAGTCGCTTCGGCCATACTTGTTGATGGTCACGTAGAAGTCATCGACCAGGTGGGTCCGAAGAAGCCGGATCAGTTCTAGGTAGGCTGCCCCGACCCCTTGCCCGGCGACTGAGTCCGCCTGGGAAAACATGTTGATTCTAATCATTGCTGCCCTCTTTTTTCACTTGATAGTTGTCAATCGCGTACTGGTAAAATTTGCAGACCTCGCTGGCAAAGTGGCTGGCTGAGATTTCCTCCAGCTTCTTTTCCAATAATTGCGGCGGAATTTCTTTCCGGCCTTGCCGCAGGTAAGCCGCGATTTCTTCCTTCATTTGCCGCAGGCTTTCAAAGGTCATGCCGTAGGCCGGATCATCAAAGACCTGGTCGGTGTAGTCGGTCTTGTAGACCACGCACTTGCGTCCGCTGCCCAAGGCTTCGATATAAGTCAGCCCCTGGGTTTCCGTGTCGCTGGCTGATACGAAGAAGTCAGCCATCTTATAGTAGCTGCCGACCTGGTCGTGAGGAATATTGCCGGCAAAAATTACATGGTCTTCCAAAGTCAGGCGTTCAACTTGCTCTTTCAAAACGTCCACGTCTGGCCCATCGCCAGCAATGACGAAGACCAGCTTAGGGAATTCCGTCAAAAGGTCCGGCATGACCCGGAGAATACGGTCAATCTTCTTTTCCGCGGCTACCCGGCCCAGGGTGATGATCACCTGGGCATCCGGGGCAATCCCCAATTTTTCCCGCAGATCAGCCTTGTCCGGGGCACTGATGGCGTCCAGGTCAACCCCGGTAGGAATCACCCGCATGGGGATTTCCACCCCGTAGCGGGTCAATAAAGCCGCTACTCGCTGGCTGGGTGCGATGACGCCGTCCATGTTCTTCAAGTAGCTTTTGGTAAACTGCTGGACATGGACCGGCCGGAGCAGGTGGCCATTTAAGACATAGTGCAGGTAGTCCTCGTACATGGTGTGGTAGGTGTGGATGGCAGGGATGCCCAATTGCTTGGCCACGTACTTGCCAATTGTGCCCATGGAAAATTCGGTCTGGGTGTGGACGATGTCCAAGTTGACTTCCTTGGCCACCTTGACTGCTTCAAACAGACCCCGGAAAGCAATTCGCCGCTCAGAGAAGCCAATGAAGGGCACGGAGCTGAAGCGGAAGATGTTGGCCTCAACCGTGTCCTTGTCAACGTTGGGATCAGTAGTCGTAAAGATGAAGACATTGTGCCCCTGGGCCTCCAAAGCTTCTTTAAGGGTTTTGATCGACGTCGCCACCCCACTGTTTTGCGGGAAGTAGGTGTCTGTAAACAAACCGATATTCATGTGCGCTCATTACCTCCATACTAAAAGACATTATAGAGAATCGGCAAAAGAGGTGCAAATTTCTTAACCAAAATACAAAGAATAAAACATATTTGCGGCAGGGGAAAAGGGGAAGGGAAAAGGAGACAGATAAAACAAAAACGACTCCCAAGAGGAGTCGTTTCAAGCAATAGCGGTGATCGGGGTCGAACCGATACGTCCGTAATGGACACCAGATTTTGAGTCTGACGCGTCTGCCAATTCCGCCACACCGCCGTAATATTAAACTTGAATAGCGGTGATCGGGGTCGAACCGATACGTCCGTAATGGACACCAGATTTTGAG
>NZ_JBJEES010000032.1:0-12661 GCF_051873315.1 Lactobacillus sp. | reverse complement strand
CAAGCTCTTTCGGCTCATTTGCCGGGGCTGGTTTTAGAAGGTTGTCTATTCAATAAGGTTTAACCCTAGAGGTTCAATTACAAGACTTTACCACTAGTTTTAGAAGGTTGTCTATTCAATAAGGTTTAACCCTGCTTCGATATAGTCAGAGAAAGAACTGTTGTTTTAGAAGGTTGTCTATTCAATAAGGTTTAACCCTCTTGTTTTGGGTCGGAGACACCTTCATCAGTTTTAGAAGGTTGTCTATTCAATAAGGTTTAACCCTTATGTCTGAGATAGCCCGCAGAACGACTGGTTTTAGAAGGTTGTCTATTCAATAAGGTTTAACCCGCGCTGAGAAAACAGTACATAGGTTGTTGAGTTTTAGAAGGTTGTCTATTCAATAAGGTTTAACCCACACTATCAAGGTCTACTTGCGTGTTGCCAGTTTTAGAAGGTTGTCTATTCAATAAGGTTTAACCCCATTTAGCAAGGCTTTGCATTCGCCTAGCGGTTTTAGAAGGTTGTCTATTCAATAAGGTTTAACCCCGATGATGTTTAACAGTGTTCTAAAGAGCTGTTTTAGAAGGTTGTGTCTATTCAATAAGGTTTAACCCAAGGCCGCCCAGCGGGGCGAATCCGGGGGCGTTTTAGAAGGTTGTCTATTCAATAAGGTTTAACCCTTAGTCCTTTCTTATCAAATCAATGTAAACAGTTTTAGAAGGTTGTCTATTCAATAAGGTTTAACCCTGAGCGAAGACGAGAAGCAGGCTTACAAGTGTTTTAGAAGGTTGTCTATTCAATAAGGTTTAACCCATCGACGGATCCGCCATAATCAGCAGAGAAGTTTTAGAAGGTTGTCTATTCAATAAGGTTTAACCCAAGCCTATGTAGACCATGGGACAGAGTACTGTTTTAGAAGGTTGTCTATTCAATAAGGTTTAACCCGAATACTTGAGGTTGTACAGCACAGACGACGTTTTAGAAGGTTGTCTATTCAATAAGGTTTAACCCTAATGGACTTTGAAGGCCTAAGATGACCTAGTTTTAGAAGGTTGTCTATTCAATAAGGTTTAACCCGCGCTGGCATGCTGTCAGTTGGTCAAATAGGTTTTAGAAGGTTGTCTATTCAATAAGGTTTAACCGCTACTTGGATGCGTGGATTGAAATAGTTTTATAGTGTTGTTTATTCAATAATGTCTAATTTTCCCAACGTATGTTGGGGTGGCCATCATAATGGCCTAATACTAAGACGACGATTCTACTCATTCCACGCAAGTGAGGGTGATCGTTTTAAAAGGTTGTCTATTCAATAAGGGATAAAAGTGCTTTTCATGATTGAGAAGCACTTTTTCCTTTTGAACACAACAACTTAAAAAAGCGCTAAATCAAGCGCTTCACCAAGCAAGCCGAAAAATATTATAGTAAAATATACTGGTTATATAAAAGCTGAGCCAAACTCAGCATCCCCAAAACAAAACTTAGTTGAGGAGAAAAAATACATGCAAGATATTTATATTGTCGCGGCCAAGCGAACTCCATTTGGCCGTTACCACAAGCAATTGGCTGACTTTTCCGCCATCGACCTGGGCCAAATCGCCCTGCGCGGCGCCTTGAGAGAAGCGGGGCTTGACGCCGAAGCCCTGGACGCCCTCTTCATGGGCAATGTCCTGTCTTCTGGCCTGGGCCAAAACATGGCCCGGCAAATCGCCTTAAACGCCGGGATGCGGCAGGACTCTGTCGCCGTGTCCATCAACGAAGTCTGCGGCTCCAGCCTCAAGGCTGCCCGCCTGGCTGAAGCCCAAATGTTAATCGGTGACCTGGGCCTGGTTGCTGTCGGCGGCAGCGAAAGCATGACCAACGCCCCAAAGGAAATCATGTTCAGCGATGGTCTCGTTGACTCCTTCTCAGGCAAATCCATGGGCATCACTGCCGAAAACGTGGCTAAGCGCGACCACATCAGCCGCCAAGACGCTGACGCCTTCAGCCTGTCATCTCACCAAAAAGCCGTCAAGGCACAAGCAGAAGGGCTTTTTGCCGACGAAATCATTCAAATTGAAGATCTCAAGCAAGATGAAAACGTCCGCCCGGATACCAGCCTGGAAGCCCTGGCAGGCCTGAAGCCGGCCTTCTCAGAAGACGGGACGGTCACTGCTGGCAACGCCTCCCCAATCTCCGATGGGGCCAGCATGATCATCCTGGCTACTTCCGAAAAAGTTGCTGAATACCAGCTGACGCCTTTAGCCAAGCTGGGCGCTTACGCCGAAGTTGGCTATGATCCGGAATTCATGGGCTACGGTCCATACTACGCTATCCGCAAGCTGCTTAACGAAACTGGCCGGCAGGTAGCCGACTACGACTTCTTTGAAATCAACGAAGCCTTTGCCGCTACGACTTTGGCTGTTGCCCGCGACTTGGAAATTCCTTTGGACAAGGTCAACAAGCAGGGCGGGGCGATCGCTTTGGGTCACCCGCTCGGCGCTTCCGGCACCCGGCTGCTGGCTACTTCTGCCCGCCAGCTGCAAAGAGACGGCCAGCGCGCTATCGCCAGCCTCTGCATCGGGGGCGGCCTGGCCATCGCTTTTGAAATTGAGAAGGCATAAAATGAAATTCTATCAGTTGCCGCCCGAAGAGAGGCGGCAGTTTTTGCAAGATGCCGGGGTTTCCTTAGAAGCCATCCCCGCCGCTGACTTATCCCGCCTGGATGAGATGAGCGAGAACGTGGTTGGTGAGGTCAAGTTCCCCTTGAGCTGTTTGACCGGCGCCCTGGTCAATGGCAAAAAATGGCGGATCCCTATGACGACTGAAGAAGCCTCCGTCGTCGCCGCCGCCAACCACGGCATGTCCGTTTTTGCTAAAGCTGGCGGCGTAAAAGCAAACAGCCGTCGCGACGGCATCTACGGACAAATCGTCTTAGAAGTCACGGAAGCTTTTTCCCTGGCTGACTTTAAAGAGGAGTTTCAGGCCTATATTAAGGAAGCCAACAAGGAATTTGCCAGCTTGATCCGGCACGGGGGCGGCTTAAAAGAATTAACCGCCCGCCAGGAAGCTGACTTGGTCTACCTCCTGGCCCTGGTTGACCCAGCTGAAGCCATGGGGGCCAATAAGACCAACGCCATCCTGGAATTCCTGGCCCAGAAAATGCTGGCCTTTCCTGGCGTTGAAGCTAAGCTCTTCGCCATCCTGTCCAACTATCCCAGCCAGCTGACTACTGCTAAGGTGGCGATTCCTGTTAGTCTCCTCAGCAAAAAAGGAGATCCGGAAGAGGGCAGGGAGGTTGCTAAAAAGATGGCTCTGCTTGCTAAAATCGGGAGTAGCGATCCTTACCGGGCCGTAACCAACAACAAGGGGATCATGAATGGGGTGGACGCTGTCATGCTGGCAACCGGCAATGACTACCGGGCAGTTGAAGCAGCAAGTCATGCTTATGCTGCTAGAAGCGGCCAGTACCAAAGCCTCAGCTCCTGGAAACTGGAAGACGATATGCTTCTTGGCGAAGTCACCCTGCCCCTGGCCTTAGGGGTCGTCGGCGGCTCCATTTCATCGCGGCCTGATATTAGACAAAGCTATGCCATTTTAGGTAAAATAAAAGCAGCTGAATTGGCAGAACTGACCGCGGCCGTGGCCCTGGCCAACAACTTCGCGGCTTTGAATGCCATCTCCACCAAGGGGATCCAGGCTGGCCACATGCGCCTGCAGAGCCGCAACGTGGTTCAGACCCTGCCGGCAGCGCCTGAAGAAAAAGCAGCTGTTTATCAAATGATGATTAGCCAGGGAAAGTATGGCGAAACAGCAGCCAAGAATTTTTTGAAAGAATTGCGAGGACAATAATTAATGGACATCGGTATTGATCAGATAGGTTTTTATACTCCTAACAAGTTTGTGGACATGGTTGACCTGGCCAACGCCAGAAACCAAGATCCCAACAAATTTTTGATCGGCATCGGCCAGGACCGGATGGCGGTCGCTGACAAGACCCAGGATGCAGTTTCCATGGGGATCAACGCGACGGCTGAATACCTTGACCAGGTTGATCTGGAGCAATTAGGCTTATTGATCTTTGCGACCGAAAGCGGGATTGACCAGTCAAAGTCAGCCTCCCTCTTTGTCAAGGAAGCACTTAACCTGCCAGCCCGGATCAGAACTTTTGAAATCAAGGAAGCCTGCTTTGCCTTGACCGCCAGCTTGCAGGTTGCCCGCGACTACGTCCGGGCCCACCCGCACCACTCTGCCATGATTATCGGCAGCGACATCGCCCGCTATGGCCTGGCTACGGCTGGTGAAGTTACCCAGGGCGCCGGGGCCATCAGCATGCTGATCAAGGAAAATCCGGCAATTATTGCCCTGGAAGACGGGCACACTTCCCACTCTGAAAACATCAATGACTTCTGGCGGCCAAACAACATGGCCACTGCCGTGGTCGACGGCCACTACAGCCGCGATGTCTACCTGGACTTCTTCAAGAGCACCTTCAAGCCTTTCCTTGCAGAAAAGCAGCTGCAAGTCTCTGATTTTGCCGGCATCTGCTACCACCTGCCTTATACCAAGATGGGTTACAAGGCTCACAAGATTGCCATTGAAGGCCAGGATGACGAAACCGTCAAGCGCCTCAGCGACAACTTCCAGCTGTCAGCCAAGTACAGCCGGCAGGTCGGCAACATCTACACGGCCAGCCTGTACATGTCTGTCTTGAGCCTGCTGGAAAACGGGGACCTTGAAGCCGGTGACCGAATCGGCTTCTTCTCTTACGGATCTGGCGCCATGGCTGAATTCTTCAGCGGCAAGGTGGTCGAAGGCTACCAAAAGCGCCTGCGCCCAGCCCTGCACGCCCGCATGCTCAAGGAAAGAATCCGCCTTGGCGTTGGCCAATACGAAGACATCTTCACCGAAGGCTTGGAAAACCTGCCGGAAAATGTCGAATTTACCAGCGACGCCAACCACGGCACCTGGTATTTGGCCGGACAAGAAGGCTACGTCCGCCAATACAAGCAAAAGTAAATATGAAGCTAACCGTCTCAGCTTGCTGGGACGGTTTTTCTCAGCAAAAATATTCTTTTTGGCAAGCGCTTTAATAGGGGAGGGCGGGAAATAGCAGTCTCTTTTTATGCTAAAATGAAAAAGTTGAGAAATGCAAAGAAAAATGAAAGAAGGCAAACACGGTCAACATGAAAACCGAAAGTACTGAGCAAGAGTACCAACACCACCTCTCTCACCACCACCACATGCGGGTGCAGTGGGAAGAATTCTTCCAAAGCGATGACGAAACTAAGATCAAGGATGCAACTTTGATTGAAAAGGGATCGATCATCTCCCGGGTCGGCTTGATGATGCTGAGCTGCGGGACTGGGGCCTGGCGGGTCCGGGACGCCATGGACACCCTGGCCAGAACCCTGGACTTGACCTGCAGCGCTGACATCGGTCTGATCTCCATTGTCTGCACCTACTTCGACGTTGACAACCAGTCATACTCCCAAAGCCTGGCCCTGCCAACCACCGGGGTCAACATGGCCAAGCTGAATGAATTGGAGAAATTCGTCCGCCAGTTTGAAGCAGCCAGCGGTGACTTCGAAATCAAAACAGTTCGCCGGCGCTTAGGGGAAATCGAGCATATCAAAGGACGCTATCCTCTTTGGGGATCCAGCCTGGCCGCGGCACTAGCCTGTGGCGGCTTTATTTTCCTCTTGGGCGGGGGGATCCCTGAAATCATCTGCTCCTTCATCGGGGCGGGCCTGGGCCAGTTTGCCCGGGGCAGCTTAGGCAAAAAGAGGATCACGGTCGCGGCTACGACCGCGGTTGGGGTAGCAGCAGCTTGCTTGTCCTACTACCTGGCCTTCATGCTGGGCCACTTGCTCTTTAATGTGGACATGATCCACATGCGCGGCTACATCGGGGCTATGCTCTTTGTTATTCCAGGTTTTCCCTTTATTACTTCCGGTTTGGACATTGCCAAGCTGGACATGCGGTCTGGCCTTGAGCGCCTGGCTTATGCCATCTTCATTATCTTGATCGCGACTGGTACCGGCTGGATGATGGCCACGGCTTTGCAGATCAAGCCTGGCGACCTGCCGGCCTTGGGCCTTTCCCGGCCTCTTCTGGCAGCTTGCCGCCTTTTAGCCAGCTTCTGCGGGGTCTTCGGCTTCTCCTTGATGTTCAACTCCCACCGGCGGATGGCCGCCGCGGCCGGGGTTGTGGGGGCGATTGCCAATACCATGCGCTTGTCCCTGGTTGACTTTGCCCATTTTCCGGCTCCCTTGGCCGCCTTTTTAGCAGCCCTGCTGGCTGGCCTCTTGGCCGGCTATGTCCGGGAAAAGGTCGGCTACCCGCGGATTGCTTTGACCGTGCCTTCCATCGTCATCATGGTGCCAGGCCTTTACATGTACCGGGGGATCTTCCTCTTGGCCTTGACCAATGTTGGGGCCGGGGCTACCTGGATGACGGAAGCCCTCATGCTGGTTTTGTCTTTGCCAGCCGGCCTTTTGACCGCCAGAATCTTGACCGACAAGAAGTGGCGCCGGGTCGATTAAAAAATTGAAAGAAAAAGAAACAGCTTTTGCCTAACGAAAAGTAGGACAAAAGCTGTTTTTTAGTCTTATTCCTGCAGGTCAGCCACCGTGGCTTTGACCAGTTTCTGCAAGTCAAGCGGGTTGACCATGACGCTGCGGCCGACTTCACCGCTGGACACCCAGATCCCGTCTTCTTTTAAGACGCTCTCATCCAAAAAGATCGGGAACTTCTTGCTGTGGTAGATGCCAATTGGCGTGTTGGCCCCATGCACATAGCCAGTGGTCTTTTCCAGCTGCTTGAGGGGGATCATTTCACACTTCTTGTTGCCGGAAGCCTTGGCGATCTTTTTAAGGTCCAAGTGGCCGCTTAAAGGCACAACGCCGACGATCGGGCCGGTCTTGTTGCCATTTACCGCCAGGGTCTTGTAAACCGGGTGGCCGTCTAAAATGGGGCTGCCGACACTGACTTGGGCAACTCCGTGGTCTTCAGTAATTTCACTGATATGCTGCTGATAGGCAATTTTTTGCTGGTCAAGAATCTTTTCAACCAGGGTCTTGTCTAATTTATCTTTATTCTTTTTCTTTTTTGACATTGTTATCACCGCTTTCCATGATACCATTTTAAGAGAAGAAGCTAAAGAAAGAAGACGAAATCATGAAATTACTTGAGATCAAGATCGAAAGCAGCTACGACGTCGAAGACGCCTTGGCTTATTTTGCCACGGAAGACTTAAAGGCCTTGGGGACGGAAGCCCGGCGCAGAAGCGACTTTGAACAAGCCGGCTGGCTGCACGACTCAACGGTCGTTGACATGGACGACATCCCCAACCTGCCTGATGAACTGGAATTCATCGCCTACTTTGATGAAGAAACTGACCCGGAAGAAACGGTTAAGCGTTTCAAGGAAAAACTGGCTGAACTGGCAGGCTACGGCTTAAAGACCGCCCCAGGCGAAATCTCCGTTGACTACGTGGCCGACCAGGACTGGAACACTGTTTGGCAAAAGTACTACCACGTCATCAACCTCTCCCGCCACCTGGCTATCGTGCCGGAATGGGAAGACTACCAGCCAGCCTTTAAGGACCAGGAAATCATCCGCCTGGATCCAGGCCTGGCCTTCGGGACTGGCAACCACCAGACGACTCAATTAGCCATGCTGGGCATTGAACGGGCCATGGTCAAGCCTTTGACAGTGGCAGACGTGGGGACTGGGTCCGGCATTTTGGCGATTGCTGCTCACAAACTGGGGGCTAAGAGCGTTTTGGCCACTGACATTTCTGATGAGTCAATGACGGCGGCTGAAGAAAACGCAGCCTTGAACGGCATCCACGACATTGCCTTGCAAAAGACCAGCTTGCTGGCTGATGTTGACGGCAAGTTTGACTTGATCGTGGCCAACATCCTGGCTGAAATCCTCCTGGACCTGATCCCGCAGCTGGACAGCCACTTAAACGAAGAAGGTCAGGTCATCTTCTCCGGGATTGACTACCTGCAGCTGCCAAAAATTGAGCAGGCCCTGGCAGAGAATTCCTTCCAAATCGACCTCAAGATGCGGGCAGGCCGCTGGATTGGCCTGGCAATTTCCCGCAAGCATGACTAACTCTTTCAGTATTTAAGGAAAAATGCGCTAAAATAAAAGCAAAAGAAACTCTCATTTTTTAATAAGTAAGCCCGGTCAAGCGCTAAGGCTTGTTTTGTGGGAACTTTTTGCGCTAAAATAACAGGTACTGATTAATTAAAAGTTAGAAACTGGTGATCAAAGATGTCAAAGTATGTTGAAATGACTCATGAGCAGGTCATGGCCGCCTGCAAGAAATACATGACGGCTGACCAATTGGCCTTTGTCGAAAGTGCTTATCAATTCGCGGCCCGGGCCCATGAGGGACAAACCAGAGCCTCCGGCCAGCCTTACATTGTCCACCCGACCCAGGTAGCAGGAACCCTGGCCAATTTGGGCCTGGACCCTGACACGGTAGCTGCCGGCTTTTTACATGACACGGTTGAAGACACCGCGGTCACCAATGACGATATCAAGGAAAAGTTTGGCGCTGACGTGGCTTTCATCGTTGACGGGGTCACCAAGTTAAACAAGTACGAGTACAAGTCTCACAAGGAATTCTTGGCGGAAAACCACCGCAAGATGCTGATCGCCATGGCTAAGGACCTCCGGGTTATCCTGGTCAAGCTGGCTGACCGCCTGCACAACATGCACACCTTGGAGCACCTGCGTCCGGACAAGCAGCGCCGCATTGCCGCTGAAACCCTGGACATCTATGCACCACTAGCCGACCGGCTGGGGATCGGGACCATCAAGTGGGAACTGGAAGACATGTCCTTCCACTACATGAATCCGGAAGAGTACTACAAGATCGTTTCCATGATGGACGCCAAGAGAAGCGAACGGGAAGGCTACATCAAGGATGCCATCGACTACTTGCGGGGGACTCTTGATTCCTTGGGCATCAAGTACGACATCAGCGGCCGGCCGAAGCACATCTATTCCATCTATAAAAAGATGGTCAACAAGCACAAGGACTTCAACGAGATCTACGACTTACTGGCTGTCCGGGTGATCGTGCCGACGGTCAAGGACTGCTACGCGGTCTTAGGGGCAGTTCATACCAAGTGGAAGCCAATGCCTGGCCGCTTTAAGGACTACATTGCCATGCCTAAGGCTAACGGCTACCAGTCCCTGCACACGACCATCATTGGCCCTGGCGGCAAGCCTTTGGAAATCCAGATCAGAACTGAAGAAATGCACGAGGTTGCCGAATATGGTGTTGCGGCCCACTGGGCCTACAAGCGGGGCAACTTCCAAGGCGTTGATGAAAAAGACGGAGGGGCTCTGGACATCGGCCGGGAAATCCTAGAGCTGCAAAAGGACTCCAGCGACGCTGACGAGTTCATGGAAGCCGTTCATTCGGATATTTTTGCCGACAAGGTCTACGTCTTTACGCCTAAGGGCGAAGTCTACGAACTGCCTAAAGGGTCAGTCACCCTGGACTTTGCCTACGCCATCCACACCCAAGTCGGTGACCATGCCATCGGGGCCAAGGTTAACGACAAGCTGGTTCCTTTGGACTACAAGCTGAAGAACGGTGACGTGGTTGACATCTTGACCCAAAGCAATGCCCGGCCATCAAGAGACTGGGCGGAAATGGTCAAGACCTCCCGGGCCAAGAACAAGATCCGCCGCTACTTCAGAGACATTGACCGGGAAGAAAGCGTGGCCCGGGGCAAGAGTGAATTGACCGACCTGCTTAAGGAAAACGGCTTGAGTGCCAAGGACTACTTAGACAAGAGCCATATCGACGAGGTTCTGGACCACTTCAGCTTTAAGACCGATGAAGACATGTACGCGGCTATCGGCTTTGGCAACATGTCAGCTTTGTCCATCTACAACCGCTTGACGGCCGACTTGCGCCGGCAGCAGGAAGAAGAAAAGCAGAAGCAGTTTGAAGCCCAGATCATGTCCGCTGGCCAGCAAGCCGCTGCTTCCAGCGTGGTTAAAAAGCCCGCTCCACAAAAAGACGACGCCAAGTCCAAGGTCAAGGGCAAAAAGCCGGACAGCTTAGTCCGCGTCCAGGGCCTGGAAGACCTGGACTTGCACTTTGCCAAGTGCTGCAACCCGGTTCCAGGCGACCCGATCGTCGGTTATGTCACCAAGGGCCGGGGGGTCACTGTCCACCGGGCTGACTGCCGGAACGTAGTTAGCGCTGACCCGGCTGCTCAAGGGCGGATGATCGATGTTGAATGGAACAATATTGATGAAGGCAAGCAGGCCAGCTTCAACGCTAACTTTGAGCTTTTTGGCTACAACCGCCAGAAGCTGCTCGGTGACGTCATCAACCGCTTGAATGCTTTGACCAAGAACATCACCAATGTTTCAGCCAGCGTCAATGAAGAAAATATTGCCCACTTCTACATCACGGTTGAAGTCAAGAATGCCGCCCAACTGAATGACATCATGGCCAAGCTGCGGGACATTCCAGACGTTTACGACACCAAGCGGACGGACAACTAGGCTAGAAGCAGGGAGATTTTTAGAAAAAATGCGCGTAGTAATTCAAAGAGTCAACCATGCCGCCGTCAGAATCGACGGCAAGACTGTCGGCCAGATTCAAAAGGGCCTGCTTTTATTAGTTGGCCTGGCTGAAGGCGACGGGGAAGAGCAGGTAGTCAAGGCCGCCGACAAGATCGCCAAAATGCGGATCTTCGAAGATGAAGCCGGCAAGACCAACCTGGGCATCAAGGATGTCGGCGGACAGATCTTGTCCGTCAGCCAGTTTACCCTCCTGGCCGATACCAAGAAGGGCAACCGGCCAAGTTTTGTTCACGCCATGCGGCCGCCTAAGTCCAGCCAGCTCTGGGAAGACTTTAACCAAGAACTGGAAAAGCGGGGCCTGACCGTGGAAACCGGGGAATTCGGCGCCGACATGAAGGTCGAACTGGAAAATGACGGTCCTTTCACGATCGTCTTGGACCTGCCAGCAGAATAATCTGTAAAAAAACGCTTTCTAACTTGATTAGGAAGACAAAACAGGATAAACTTAATGAGAATTATCAATGACAAAGAATGAAGATAGCCCGGCCATTTTAGAGACTGCCCGTTTGGTGAAAGAGCAGATGGCTGCTAGCTGTGACCCTTTAGCAGATAATGGTTCGTTTCGTCAGCGTTAATGACAGCAAGCAAAAGGTGGTACCGTGCTGTTTTCAAGCGCCCTTGATTAAATTCAAGGGCGCTTTTTATTATCTTAGTCAAAACAAGGAAACAAAGGTGAAATTATGAGAGTTCAAAGACCAAAAGGTACAGTCGACATTCTCCCGGAAACGTCCGGCCAGTGGGAAAAGGTGGAGCAAACCGCCCGTGACCTCTTCAAGCGGGCCAACTACCATGAAATCAGAACGCCAAGTTTTGAAAACTACGAACTCTTTTCCCGGTCATCTGGTGAAACCAGTGACGTGGTTGAAAAGGAAATGTACGATTTTGAAGACAAGGGCGGCCGCCACATTGCCCTTCGGCCAGAAGGCACGGCTGGGGTAGTGCGGGCTTATGTCGAAAACAAGATCTATGGCCCTGACTATGTCAAGCCTTTCAACGTCTACTACATTGCCCCAATGTACCGGTATGAACGTCCGCAAGCCGGCCGGCAAAGAGAATTCCACCAAATCGGGGTGGAAAGCTTCGGCTCAAACGGCTACCTGGCTGACGTTGAAACCATCCTCTTGGGCCATGACCTCCTGGCTGAACTGGGGGTTAAGAACTACGAGCTGCACATCAACACTTTAGGTGACAGCGAGGTCCGCCAGGCCTACCACGATGCCCTGGTTGAATACTTCACTCCGGTTAAGGACCAGCTTTCAGAAGACTCCCAAAGACGGCTGGGCAAGAACCCGCTCCGGATCCTGGACTCCAAGGCTGAAGAAGACCAGCAGTTTTTGCCGGAAGCGCCAAAGATCCGGGACTACTTGGACGATGAATCAAAGGAAAACTTCAACAAGATCCTCTCCAGCTTGGACAAGCTGGGCGTTAAGTACGTCATCGACGACGACCTGGTCCGGGGCCTGGACTACTACACCGGCGTGATCTTTGAATTTATGGTTGATGACAAGTCCCTGTGGTCCAGCCCGTCTACTGTTCTGGGCGGGGGCCGCTACAACCACCTGGTTGAAGAATTTTCCGGCCCGGAAACCCCAGCTGTCGGCTTCGGGATTGGGGAAGAAAGACTGATGCTGGTTCTCTCCAAGCAAAATCCGGAAATGTTTGAAGACCAGGGGATCGACTTCTTCATCACCAATATCGGCGAAGGCACCGACATCAAGGCCGTGGAAGTTGCCCGCCAGCTTCGCTCCCTTGGCTTCAGCGCTCAATACGACGTTGACCAGAAGAAGCTCAAGGCCCAGTTCAGAAAGGCTGACCGGGTCGGAGCTCGCTACGTCGTAACCCTGGGGGCCAAGGAGCTGGCTGAAGGGAAATTAACCGTCAAGCGCTTGAGCGACGGGGAACAGTTCAGTCTGGAATTTACTGACTTGGAAGACAAGGCAGACCTGCTTTCCAAGATCGAAAAATAGGAGATTTTTAGCAAAATGATGCAAATGGAAAAAAGAACTGATTATTGTGGCAACATTACCAGCCAGTACCTGGACCAAGACGTCCTTCTTTACGGCTGGGTGCAAAG
>NZ_JBJEES010000031.1:8124-12744 GCF_051873315.1 Lactobacillus sp. | reverse complement strand
TGAAGGCCATTGATTTTGCCCACTACGTCAAGGAAAAGATGGGGGTGGACATGGTGCGCCTAATCTGCGCTGACCAAGATAAAATGGTGGAAAGCGTCGCTTTTGTCTGCGGGGACGGGAACAAGTTCTGGAAGCAGGCATTACGAGATCATTGTGACGCCTACATTACCGGCGACGTCTACTACCACACTGGCCATGACATGATCTCTTCGGGCCTGGTAGTAGTTGACCCGGGCCACTACACGGAGAAGCTCTTCAAGTATGAAGCTGCCAAGCGCCTTAGAGCCTGGCAGAAGGAAGAGGGTTGGGAGCTAGAGTGCATGATCAGCGCTGAATCAACCGATCCCTTCCAGAATATTTTTGACTAAGTGAAATATTTTTGTTTATGTAAAGGTAAAAGGAGAAAAAATGGAATACCCAACTTTGCTGCCAAGATTTTTGAAGTACGTCAAGATCAACTCCCGCTCAGACGAGCACTCTGACCGCTTCCCATCCACCCAAAGAGAAGTGGACTACCAAATGGTCATCATGAAGGAACTGGAAGAATTGGGCTTAAGTGACGTTCACTACAACGAAAAGGCCGGTACGGTCATCGCTACTCTTCCTTCCAACGTTGACTGGGACGTGCCGGTCATGGGCTTTTTGGCCCACTGCGACACGGCTGACTTCAACTCAGAAAACGTCAAGCCACAGATTACTGAAAACTACGACGGGGAAAGCAAGATCCAATTGGGCGACAGCGAGTTCTACCTGGATCCGGCCGTTTTCCCGAACTTGAAGAAGTACAAGGGACAGACTATTATTTCTGCTTCTGGTGACACCTTGCTCGGCGGGGACGACAAGTGCGGGGATGCCGAACTGGTAACCTTTGCTGAATACCTCCTGGCTCACCCGGAAATCAAGCACGGGGAAATCCGCCTGGGCTTCACGCCAGACGAAGAAATCGGCACTGGTGCTCAACACTTTGACGTGGATGACTTCAACGCTGCCTTTGCCTTCACGGTTGACGGGGAAGGCCCGGGCAAGCTGGACTGGGGGACCTTCTCAGCAGCTCAGTTTGAATTGGACATCCAAGGCGTTAACGTCCACCCAGCTGTAGCCAAGGGGCAGATGATCAACGCCATCCAAGTCGGGATCGACTTCCAAAACTCCCTGCCGCAAGACGAAGTGCCGGAAAAGACTGAAGGCGAAGAAGGCTTCTACCACTTGATGGACTTCTCTGGTACGGTTGACAACGCCCACCTGGCCTACATCATCCGCGACTTTAAGCGTGACGGCTTGGAAGCCCGGAAGAACCTGGTCAAGGAAAAGGTGGCTGAACTCAACGCCAAGTACGGGGAAAGAATCAAGCTGAAGATGTGGGACCAGTACTACAACATGGCTGATGAACTGGCCAAGCACATGGAAATCATTGATCTGGCCCGGGATGCCTACAGAGCCTGCGGCTTGACCGAAATCAACGAAGAACCAGTCAGAGGGGGCACGGACGGGTCTCAACTGACTTACATGGGTCTGCCATGCCCGAACCTCTTTGCCGGGGAAGAAAACATGCACGGCCGCTACGAATACACGGTTCTGGAATCAATGTGGAAGGCTGTTGACGTCATGATCAAGATGGCTGAACTGCAAGCTGACCGGAACAAGTAAGAGAAAGAAGAAAAGAATAACCGAAGGATAGGAGCTGCTCTAGGGCGGCTCTTATTTTTTGCCTGTGAATAACTTGGCCATAGATAGGGTAAAAAGATACCGTGAAACAAAAATCGGAGAAAAAGGCTTACAGAGCTGAAAAAGAAAATGCCGTAATAGCAGGCTTTAAAGCCTGCGATAGCGGGTTAAAGTTAAATGATAAAAATGGCAGCTGTTAAGAAAATAATAGCTGCTATCCTTGATATAACAAGCTTTTTGTCCTTTTACACTTTACGTAAAATGTAAAATAGTTAGCGTGAAACAATGAAGGGATAAAAAGAAATGAGTGAGTAAAGAAAAAGGGCAAAATAAAACCGGGCCGTTTGGCCCGGTTGATTACATTTGGCTCTGGAGATAGTCCAGCATCTGGTTGATTTCATCGCTGGTAAAGTTGCCCCGCCCTTGCTTCATGGCGTGCACCTTTTCCACTGAGAGGTGACTGGCAAAGGCCAGGTTAGTGTCGCTCACAGCGTGCTTGCTTTGAAATTCGATAATTGCATCCGAAAGTTCTTCTGGTTTCATTGATCTTCACTCCTTAATAACTTTATTTTACCATTTTTTTAAAAGCTAGTGAGGGAGCTTCAGATTTTTTTAGTAAAAGTTGGTGCTGATCTGGGTAACTGGCCAGTAGCGAAGGACTACCTTGCTTAAGATTGAGCTTCTGGAAACCGCGCCGAAGCGGCGTGAGTCGTTAGACACGTCCCGGTGGTCACCCATGACCCAGTACTGGTTCTTCTTCAGCTTGACCTTGAAGTTATTAGTATAAGTTACCCCAGCTAAGTGGTCGGCTTTTTGATATTTATTGTTTAAATACGGCTGGGCCGTCTTCTTGCCGTTGATGTAGAGGACGTCGTTTTTAGACTGGACCGTGTCACCAGGCAGGCCAATCAGGCGCTTGATGTACATGGCTCCTGGCTGGTTAGGCGCCTTGATGATGACAACATCGTTTCTCTTTGGCGTAAAGCGGCGGACGGCAATCAAGCGGTCACCATCTTCAAAGGTCGGCTGCATGGATGGGCCGGATACCACTTCATTGGCTAAGAAGAAGGAGAAGACTACATAGTAGACTGAGACGAAGACCAGGAACATGACCAAGACGTCCCGGAAAAACTTGCCCCAGCTCTCTTCTTCAGCTGCTTGCTTATTCTTTTTACTTGTCATTTTCTGTATTTTTTGCTCTCTCTGTCACACTCTGATAATTAGATCCCTTTGCTTGCTTCTTAATAGAATTGCTTCTTAATAGAAGTTGGTACTGATCTGGGTAACTGGCCAGTAGCGCAGAACTACCTTGCTCAAGATCTTGCTCCGCTTGACTGGGCCAAAGTAGCGGGAGTCCTTGGAAACGTCCCGGTGGTCACCCATGACCCAGTACTGGTTCTTTTTCAGTTTGATCTTAAAGTTGGTCGTGTAGTTGGTCCCGGCTAAGCGGTCGGCTTTCTTGTACTTGTTGTTAAGGTATGGCTGGGCAGTTTTCTTGCCGTTGATGTAGAGGACATCGTTCTTTGACTGAACCGTGTCACCTGGCAGGCCGATCACCCGCTTGATGTACATAGCGTTGGCCTGGTCTGGCGCCTTGATGATGACAACGTCGTTTCTCTTAGGAGTAAAGCGGCGGACAGCGATCAAGCGGTCACCGTCTTCAAAGGTCGGCTGCATGGATGGGCCGGATACCACTTCATTGGCTAAGAAGAAGGAGAAGATCACATAATAGATTGAGACAAAGACCAGGAACATGACCAGGACGTCCCGGAAAAATTTGCCCCAGCTTTCTTCTTCAGCTGCTTGCGTATTCTTTTTCTTCATTGGATTAAAAATCTCCTTTACTGACTATTAACTTATTATAGCCTATTTTTTTGCAGGGGCGGCGTCTGGGCCGGCCTTTTTTAGCATCTCTTCAGAAAATGGAATGAGATTGCACTGGGCCGCGTTGTACTGGTAGTAGGCCAGGCGCTTTGGCGGGCAGCGGAAAATCTCCAGAAGCTCCTTGTCAGAATATTTCTGCTGGCTGATCATGGAATAGACATAGGAGAGGCGGAGATTGGTCAAAGTGATCGGCATGGGGGAGAGGAGGTCCTTGTCGGCCTTGACCAGCTGCATGATATTGTTGGTACTGGCGTATGCTTCACCGGACCTGGAGGCGAAAATATAAGGATCTGGGTCCTTCTCAAATGAGAGTGTTCCAGTCAGGTAGTCAGACATCTCAGCCAAATTGTCCTTTACGTCGCTATAGCGAATTCCAAGGAGCTCCTTGGCCTGGTAGCCCAGGGCAAAAAGCTGCAGCAGCCACAGAGTCAGCGGCTGCTTGACATAGGGGATAAGGGCAGGCAAATGATCCTGCCAGCCGATCACGTAGGTCTTCCGCCGCTCAAAAGAGTAGCCTTTGAGGTCCAGGAGCCGGTAGGTTGGGGTGATTCCGGCCAGGGCCAGGTAGTAGAAGTACTTTTTGATGTAGGAGAGGTACTTGTTGACGGTCGTGACCTGCAGATTTTCTTTAGTCGACAACTGCTGCAGGTAGTCGCGGACGTTGCTGGCCGTGATTTCATTGACATCACTGGATGGAAAATTTACTTCAGCATAGGTAAAGAAGTGGTCCAAACAGTAATCGGCATTCTCAATTGACTTGGGGCTGAGCCTTTGCGGGCCCCGGCACCAATTTTCAAAGCCTTCTTGGTGGGGATACATAAGCTGCTCCTTTCTTTTTAACATTTTACTGTCGTTTAAATGTCCTAATTGTTACTACAATAATTATAACACACTAGCGCGGCTTCGCCGCGCCCAATAAAATCATGTCAGCAAAAGGTCGAGTCTACTTTATTAAGATTGCCCTGTTCGATTGACTTCCCAGCAAAAAAGCCGGTAAAATTGAAGCAAATTAGTTCAAAAGATGAAAAAAGATAGAACAAGGGGATAGTTTATATGGACAAGCATTTAAAG
>NZ_JBJEES010000031.1:0-8024 GCF_051873315.1 Lactobacillus sp. | reverse complement strand
AAAAGATGAAAAAAGATAGAACAAGGGGATAGTTTATATGGACAAGCATTTAAAGAAAACCGGGATAGCCGTCGCTTTATTATTAGCGACGCTCGGTCTATCGGGTTACCAGCAGCAAAAAGTAGAAGCCGCATCAAGCAAGCGGGCTCTGCGGCCCACTTTTTATATCCATGGCTATAGCTCTAGCATCAAGGCGGAGGAATTTTTGGCCAAAGAAGCTGTTAAGTCAGGTGCCTGCAAGCAAGTCATCAAGGCTGAAGTTGACACCCGTGGTCACGTCAGATTAAGTGAGAAACTGTCCAGAAAGGCAAAGAACCCATTGGTCCTGGTTGGCTTTAAAGACAATCGCAATCTCAACTACAACCGCGATGCCTGGTATGCCTACCAAGCAATCAGAGCAGTCAAAAGAAGCCAGAATTTCAAGCAGATGAACTTGATTGGCCACTCAATGGGGAACGCGACGATCAGCTACATGCTGATCAACTACGGACAAAAGAAGTCCTTCCCAAAGCTTAAGCGGATGGTCAGCATTGCCGGCCACTACAATGGAGTGCGCGGACAGGGACTGAAAACATCAAAAGACAGAAAGAATGGCCGCCCATATAAATTGAGCAGCAATTACCGCCATTTACTGGTCTTGCGTAAGATTTTCCCTAAGGCCCGGGTTCTGAATATCTACGGGGATTTGGAAGACGGCAGCCACTCAGATGGTCGGATCAACAATTCTTCAACCCTGTCCATGCGCTACTTGGTTAAAGCTAGAGCAAAAAGCTACCGGGAAAAGAAATTTACCGGCCCAATGGCTCAGCACAGCCGCTTGCGGGAGAACCCAAAGGTCTTGAAGACAGTGGTTAAGTTTCTTTGGCCAAATAAGTAAGAATGCAGAGTTGAAATCGTATTTTTAGGTAACTAAGATGAAAGAACAAATTCTAGATTTCTGCCAGTTGTTCTACGCTGTGTTCAGCATGATTGTTTACGGCAACTTGTGGCTGAACCCGGGCAATTTTCTTTTCCGCGTTCTCTTCACCTTGATGTTTGCCTATTCAGCCTATCTGCTGGTCCTCTCTAGCAAAAAGATTTGGCAAAAAATTCAAAATAAGAAATGACCTGTGATTAATCTCCAGTGCTAAACTGAAACTGTAGCTTAATAGAAAACAGGTGAAAAAATGACGACAGAAAAAGAAAAGATGCTGGCAGGCCAGGTCTACAATCCTGGCCAAGACGAAGGCTTGATGGCAGAACTGGCCGCCTGCAAGGCCAAGTGTCTCCGCTACAACCAATTGACGGCTGGAGCTGAAAGAAGGGAGCTCTTAAAGGAAATCCTTGGTCAAACTGGTGAAAACTGCCACATCGAACCAAACTTCTGGTGCGACTATGGCTGGAATATCAAAGTTGGCGAAAACTTCTACGCCAACCACAACTTGACTGTCCTGGATGCCGGCGGGGTGACTTTTGGCGACAATGTCTTCATCGGCCCTGACTGCGGCTTCTACACTTCCGGCCACCCGCTTGACGTGGAAAGAAGAAAGGCCGGCCTGGAATATGCCTATCCGATTACCGTCGGGAGCAATGTCTGGATCGGCGGGGGAGTCCGGGTGGTGCCTGGCGTCTCTATCGGCGACAACTCTGTTATCGGGGCTGGCAGCGTCGTGGTTAAAGATATCCCGGCCAACTGCGTGGCTGCCGGCAACCCTTGCCGGGTTATCCGGGAAATCACTGAAGATGACGCAAGCAGTGACCTCAACTGGAAGAAGTAAGAGATAAGAATAATCGGTAAAAACTAAATTCAGGCAGTACAAGTAAATAGCAGCAAATGACTCTTTGTAAACAGCAAAGAGTCATTTTTTGTTTACTAAAAATATTTTTGGTAAAATGGCTTGATTTGTTTAGTAAACAAGTCTATACTGTAAGCGTAAACAAGTTAAAGATCCAAAGGAGAAAATCATGAAGAAAAAGCTTGTCTCACGCTTGTCGTACGCGGCCGGTGCCTTTGGCAACGACGTCTTCTACGCGACTCTGTCAACCTACTTTATCGTTTTCGTCACCACCCACCTCTTTAATGCCGGTGACCACAAGATGATCTTTATCATCACCAACTTGATCGCGGCTATCCGGATCGGTGAAGTCCTGATCGACCCCTTGATCGGGAACGCAATCGACCGGACTGAAAGCCGGTGGGGAAAGTTCAAGCCCTGGGTTGTGGGCGGGGGGATCATCAGCTCCCTGGCCCTCCTGGCCCTCTTTACCGACTTTGGCGGACTCAACCAAAGCAATCCTGCTGTTTACTTAGTAATCTTCGGTATTGTTTACTTAATCATGGACGTCTTTTACTCTTTTAAGGACACTGGCTTCTGGGCCATGATCCCGGCCTTGTCCCTGGATTCCCGGGAAAGAGAGAAGACCTCTACTTTCGCCAGAGTCGGCTCTACTATTGGGGCTAACCTAGTCGGGGTGGTCATCACTCCAATCGTCCTCTTCTTTTCGGCTAGCAAGGCCAACCCCAACGGGGACAAGCAGGGCTGGTTCTTCTTTGCCTTGATTGTTGCCACAATCGGGATTCTGACCTCAATTGCCGTTGGCCTGGGCACGCATGAAGTTAAATCAGCTCTGCGGGAAAGCAAGGAGAAGACGACTTTGAAGCAGGTCTTCAAGGTCCTGGGGCAGAACGACCAGCTCCTCTGGCTGGCCTTTGCCTACTGGTTCTACGGCTTGGGCGTCAACACCTTGAACGCTCTTCAGCTTTACTACTTCTCATACATCTTGGGCGATGCCCATGGCTACAGCCTCTTGTACACCATCAACACCTTCGTCGGCCTGGTTTCTGTTTCCTTCTTCCCATCACTGGCCAAGAAGTTCAACAGAAAGCGCCTCTTCTACGCCTGCATCGCGGTCATGCTTTTAGGGATCGGCATCTTCTCAGTTGCCAGTGGTTCCCTGGCCTTGTCTCTGGTTGGCGCTGAACTCTTCTTTATTCCGCAGCCTCTGGCCTTCCTGGTCGTTTTGATGATCATTTCTGACGCCGTTGAATACGGGCAGCTGAAGACAGGCCACAGAGACGAAGCCTTGACCCTGTCTGTCCGGCCTCTAGTCGACAAGTTAGGCGGGGCACTGTCCAACTGGTTCGTTTCCTTGATCGCCGTTACTGCCGGCATGACTACTGGGGCAACTGCCTCAACCATTACCGCTCATGGCCAGACAGTTTTCAAGCTTGCCATGTTTGCCTTCCCGGCTGCCATGCTCTTGATCGCAGTTTTGATTTTTGCTAAGAAGGTCCTCTTGACCGAAGAAAAGCACGCAGAAATTGTTGACCAGCTGGAAGCCCAGTTCAGCCGAAGCCATGCTCAAAAGCCGGCGCAAGCTGAAAGCTTCACCCTGGCTAGTCCCTTGTCCGGTCAGTTGATGAACCTGGACATGGTAAACGACCCGGTCTTTTCAAAGAAAAAATTAGGCGACGGTTTTGCCCTGGTGCCAGAAGACGGAAAAGTCTACGCGCCATTTGCCGGTACTGTCCGCCAGCTGGCTAAAACCCGGCATTCCATTGTTTTAGAAAATGAACACGGGGTCTTGGTCTTGATCCATATTGGCCTGGGTACGGTCAAATTAAACGGGACTGGCTTTGTCAGCTACGTTGAAGAAGGAAGTCAAGTTGCTGCTGGCCAGGAAATCCTGGAATTCTGGGACCCGGTCATCAAGCAGGCCAAGCTGGATGACACGGTTGTCGTGACCATCATCAACAGTGAAACTTTCGCAAATAGCCAGCTGCTCTTGCCAATTGGCCACAGTGTCAAGGCTCTGGACGATGTATTTAAGTTAGAAGGGAAGAAATAGATAATGAACAATAAGCAAGCAAAAAGAGTTGACCAGGCAGACCTGGCCTGGCTGACTGACCCGGAAGTCTATGAAGTCAATGCAATTCCTCCGCACTCAGACCATGAGTCTTTCCAAAGCCTGGAAGAACTGGAAAGCGGAAAATCCGGTTTAGTTCAGTCCCTGGATGGGGCCTGGCTGATCGACTACGCTGAAAACGGCCAGGGACCAGTCAACTTCTATGAAGAAGGCTTCGACGACAGCAATTTTAAATCTGTCAAAGTACCAGGCAACCTGGAATTGCAAGGCTTTGGCCAGCCGCAGTATGTTAACATCCAATACCCATGGGATGGCAGTGAGGAGATCTTCCCGCCCCAAGTTCCAAGCAAAAATCCTCTTGCTTCTTATGTCAAATACTTTGACCTGGATGAAGCCTTCTGGGACAAGGAAGTCAGCTTGAAGTTCGATGGGGCGGCAACAGCCATCTATGTCTGGTTAAACGGCCACTTCGTTGGCTACGGGGAAGACTCCTTTACCCCAAGCGAATTCATGGTCACCAAGTTCCTCAAGAAGGAAAATAACCGCCTGGCTGTAGCTCTTTACAAGTATTCTTCCGCTTCCTGGCTGGAAGACCAGGACTTCTGGCGCCTGTCTGGAATTTTTAGATCAGTTACCCTCGAGGCTAAACCAATTCTGCACTTGCAAGATTTGAAACTGACTGCCAGCTTGACAAATGACTACCAAAAGGGGAGTTTGCAGGTCGAAGCTGATATTGCCTACCGGCTGCCAAATGCCAGCTTTAAGCTGGAACTGCGGGACAGCAGAGCGGACCTGGTGGCTGAAAAAGTTGGTCCGATCAGAAGCGGAAAGCTGGAATTTACCTTAACTGATTTGCCGGTCAAGCCTTGGAGCGCAGAAGAGCCAAACCTTTACCAGGTCCGCTTGTCCCTTTATCAACTAGGCAGTTTGCTGGAAGTCAGCCGGCAGGATATTGGCTTCCGCAACTTTGAATTAAAAGATGGGATCATGTACCTTAATGGCCAGCGGATCATCTTCAAGGGAGTCAACCGGCACGAGTTCGACAGCAAGTTGGGCCGGGCCATCACTAAAGAAGACATGGTCTGGGACATCAAGACCATGAAGCAAAACAACATCAATGCCGTCCGCTGTTCTCACTACCCGAACCAGTCTCTCTTTTACCGTTTGTGCGATAAATACGGTCTTTACGTTATCGACGAGGCCAACTTGGAAAGCCATGGCACCTGGGAAAAGGTCGGCCACGAAGATCCAAGTTTCAACGTGCCGGGTGACGACCAGCGCTGGCTGGGAGCCAGCCTGTCCCGGGTGAAGAATATGATTGCCAGAGACAAGAACCATGCTTCAATCTTGATCTGGTCTTTAGGCAACGAATCATACGCCGGCACCGTCTTTGCCCAAATGGCTGATTATGTCAGAAAGGCTGATCCGACCCGGGTCCAGCACTATGAAGGGGTAACCCACAACCGGAAGTTTGATGACGCGACCCAGATCGAAAGCCGCATGTATGCACCAGCCAAGGTGATTGAAGAATACCTGACAAAGAAGCCAGCCAAGCCGTTTATTTCAGTTGAATACGCCCATGCCATGGGCAATTCAGTTGGCGACTTGGCTGCCTACACGGCCCTGGAAAAGTACCCGCACTACCAGGGTGGCTTTATTTGGGACTGGATCGACCAAGGCCTGGAGAAAGACGGGCACCTTCTGTACGGGGGCGACTTCGATGACCGGCCGACTGATTATGAATTCTGCGGGGACGGCCTGGTCTTTGCTGACCGGACTCAGTCGCCGAAACTGGCCAACGTCAAGGCTCTCTATGCCAACCTTAAGTTAGAAGTAAAGGATGGGCAGCTCTTCCTCAAAAACGACAATTTATTTACCAACAGCTCAGCCTATTACTTCTTGACTAGCCTCTTAGTTGACGGCAAATTGACCTACCAGAGCCGGCCTCTGACCTTTGGCCTGGAGCCAGGTGAGTCTGGCACCTTCGCTTTGCCTTGGCCGGAAGTTGAAGATGAAAAAGGGGAGATCGTCTACCAAGTAACGGCCCACTTAAAAGAAGATCTGCCTTGGGCACCAGAGGGCTTCACGGTAGCTGAAGCAGAAGAAGTTGTCAAAAAGCTGCCAAGCTTTGCTCCGCAAGGGCGGCCGGAATTAGTTGATTCTGACTTCAACCTGGGCCTCAAGGGGAAAGACTTTAAGATCCTCTTCTCTAAGGCCAAAGGCTGGCCGGTTTCTATCAAGTATGCCGGCCGGGAATACTTGAAGCGGCTGCCAGAATTTGCCTTCTGGCGGGCACTGACTGACAACGACCGGGGAGCTGGCTACGGCTATGACCTCGCCAAGTGGGAAAATGCCGGCAAGTATGCCCGCTTGAAAGAGATTGGCTACGAGATCAAGGAAAACTCTGTTTTAGTTAAGACATCCTTCTCACTTCCAGTTGCCTTAAAGGGCGACTTGACTGTGACATACGAAGTAGACGGCCAGGGCAAGATTGCTGTCACCGCAGACTTCCCGGGAGCAGAAGAAGCAGGTCTATTGCCAGCTTTCGGCTTGAACTTCGCCCTGCCAAAAGAACTTCACGATTACCGCTACTATGGCCTGGGGCCTGAGGAAAGCTATGCCGACCGCTTGGAAGGTAATTATCTTGGCATTTACCAGGGAACAGTTAAAAAGAACTTCACTCCGTATCTGCGCCCGCAAGAAGCCGGCAACCGGAGCCAGGTCCGCTGGTACCAGCTCTTTGATGAGAAGGGCGGCTTGGAATTTGCTGCTAACGGGGCAGATTTAAACCTGTCTGCTTTACCATATTCTGCAGCTCAAATTGAAGCAGCTGACCATGCCTTTGAACTGACCAACAACTACACCTGGGTCAGAGCTTTAGCGTCCCAGATGGGGGTCGGCGGGGATGACTCATGGGGGCAAAAGGTTCACCCAGAGTTCTGCCTGGATGCCCGGCAAGCCCGCCAGCTCCGTTTGCTGATTCAGCCCCTTTTTACTGAATGACATGCTACAATTAACTTAACAGCATGAAATTTTAGTAAAAGCAAAGCGAGTGAAGAAGATGGCAACGATCAGAGAAGTGGCCAAGGCAGCCGGCGTATCGCCAGCAACGGTTTCCCGGGTCTTGAACTATGACCAGACCTTGTCGGTCAATGAGGCAACGCGGCAGAAGATATTTGAGACCGCTGAAGCCATGCACTACCATAAGAGCCGGAAGACCAGAAAGAGCAAGCAAAAGCGCCTGGCTATCTGCCTCTGGTGTGACCAGGAGCAGGAGATCAAGGACCTTTATTACTACTCAATCAGAAGCAGCGCGGAAGCTGAAGCCAAGAAGCAGGGCCTGCAGAGCCAAGTCGTTTACGTGGGCGATCCTTTGCCCGATCCGGCTGCTTTAAGCGGGATCATCATGATCGGTTACCAGCAGTATCCAGCCAGCCGCTTAAGAGAAGTCCAAAAGACAGGCCTGCCCCTGGTCTTTGTCGATACGGACACCTTGAAACTAGGCTATTGCTCAGTTGTTGCCGATTTTGACCAGGCCATGCAGGAGGCTTTAGAGGTCTTCTGGCGGCAGGGCAAGGAGCGGATCGCTCTCTTAGATGGTGACTTGGACAGTAATTTTGACAAAAATAACTTGATCGACTTCCGCTTCCGCGACTATAAGAAGAGCCTCAAAGCCCGGGAGCAATATGACTCGGACCTGGTTTACGTAGGAAACTTCACCCCTCAGTCTGGCTATGAAGCCATTAAAGAAGCCCTTAAGTCCGGATCTTTCCCTGAAGCCTTGATCGCTGCCAATGATGCTATGGCTATCGGGGCCTTGAAGGCTTTTAAAGAGGCCGGGATCAAAGTGCCAGAAGAGGTTAGTCTGATTTCCTTTAATGACACAACTGCCGCCGAATTTGCCAACCCTGCCTTGACCAGTGTGCATGTTGAAACCCAGCAGATGGGCCGGGCCAGCGTCAAGGTCATGAAAGACCTGCTGGAAGATGATGAGGCAGGTATTTATAAGGTCACTTTCCCAACTAAACTCGTTTACCGGGAGTCCTGCCCAAGAGAATAGGGCATAATGACAGCAAAGAAATAGCTTGGAGATCAATTTTCTCCAAGCTATTTTTCGTATATATTATGGCTGCATTCTGTTGATCATTCTTGGGAATGGAATAGCTTCACGAACGTGG
>NZ_JBJEES010000030.1:0-12768 GCF_051873315.1 Lactobacillus sp. | reverse complement strand
TTTTACCGCAGCCAAAGTCCATGCCTAATTGTTTGCCAGGGCTGGCGAAGATTGTTAGAATTTTACTTAAGCATTTGGTTACTTTTTGTAACTAATCTGATAAAAGCAGCTGAAACAGGAGAAAATAATGGAATTAAACTACAAAGAACTCGCGGCCGCCAAAAAGGACGCAATCTTAAAGGACTTGAGCGAATTGATCGCCATCGACTCTTCCGAAGACCTGGAAAACGCCACTGAAGAATACCCAGTTGGCAAGGGCCCGGTTGACGCCATGACCAAGTTCCTCAGCTTTGCCAAGCGGGACGGCTTTGACACGGAAAACTTCGCCAACTACGCCGGCCGGGTCAACTTCGGTGAAGGCGCTAAGCGCCTGGGTATCATCGGCCACATGGACGTGGTGCCAGCTGGTGAAGGCTGGAATCGGGACCCGTTCAAGATGGAAATCGACGACGAAGGCCGGATCTATGGCCGGGGCAGCGCCGACGACAAGGGGCCAAGCTTGGCTGCCTACTACGGGATGCTTTTGCTCAAGGAAGCCGGCTTTAAGCCAAAGAAGAAGATCGACTTCGTCTTAGGGACCAACGAAGAAACCAACTGGGTCGGGATCGACTACTACTTGAAGCACGAACCGACCCCAGACATCGTCTTCTCACCAGACGCTGAATACCCGATCATCAACGGTGAACAAGGGATCTTCACTTTGGAATTCAGCTTCAAGAATGATAATGCTAAGGGTGACTATGTCTTAGACAAGTTCAAGGCCGGGATTGCCACTAATGTGACTCCGCAGGTTACCCGGGCAACCATCTCCGGTCCTGACCTGGAAGCAGTCAAAATGGCTTACGAAAGCTTTTTGGCAGACAAGGAGCTGGACGGGTCATTTGAAATTAATGACGGTTCAGCCGACATCGTATTGATCGGCCAAGGAGCCCACGCTTCAGCTCCGCAAGTCGGCAAGAACTCAGCTACCTTCCTGGCCCTCTTCTTAGACCAGTACGCTTTTGCCGGCCGGGACAAGAACTTCCTTCACTTCCTGGCTGAAGTTGAACACGAAGACTTCCAGGGCAAGAAGCTGGGCATCTTCCACCACGACGACTTGATGGGCGACTTGGCCAGCAGCCCGTCCATGTTTGACTACGAACACGCCGGCAAGGCCAGCCTCTTGAACAATGTCCGCTACCCACAAGGGACTGACCCGGACACCATGATCAAGCAGGTCATGGACAAGTTCAGCGGCATCCTGGACGTTACTTATAACGGCTTTGAAGAACCGCACTACGTGCCAGGCAGCGACCCAATGGTGCAGACTCTGCTCAAGGTCTACGAAAAGCAGACCGGCAAAAAGGGCCACGAAGTCGTAATCGGCGGCGGGACTTACGGCCGCCTCTTTGACCGCGGGGTTGCCTTTGGGGCCCAGCCGGAAAACGGCCCAATGGTTATGCACGCGGCCAACGAATTCATGATGCTGGACGACTTGATCCTGTCCATCGCCATCTACGCGGAAGCCATCTACGAATTGACCAAGGACGAAAATCTGTAAGAAAAAGCTGAAAAGGCAATTTCCTGGGCTGACTTAATTTTGTTTAGTTTAGCCTGGTTAAAACAAAATATTCTTAACTTTAGTGGGGTATCAAACTAATTTTGTTTTGACACCCCACTTTTTTTGCCCTTTCTTAAGCGATTTTTCCTTTACAAAAAATGCTGAAGCTTATATTATAAAACCATAAATTCTTATTTGATTTTAATTTTTGCTTAGCAGAAAGGACTTGCTTTATGGAAGACCGCAGCATTCAAAACACGGACGGAACCATCCGCTCCTTGTCCAACCGGCACGTGCAAATGATTGCCATTGGCGGCACGATCGGGACCGGCCTGTTCTTGGGGGCCGGGACCACGATTTCTGCCACTGGCCCCTCAGTTATTTTTATCTACGCCATCATGGGCCTCTTCTTCTTTTTCCTCTTGCGGGCATTAGGAGAGATGTTCTATTTTGACGCTAACAGCCACACCTTCGTCTCCTTCATCAGCAGATACCTGGGCGAGGCAGCTGGCCGCTTTGCCGGCTGGACCTACTGGATTGGCATCCTTTTTGCTTGCATGGCGGAATTGACGGCCGTTTCAACCTATGTCCAGTACTGGCTGCCCGGCCTGCCCGCCTGGCTGATTGAAGTAGCGGTTTTAGGCCTCTTGACCCTGCTTAATCTGACGGCGGCAAAGCTTTTTGGCGAAACTGAATTCTGGTTTGCCATGATCAAAATCATCGCCATCATCTCCCTGGTCGTAACCGGGATCATCATGGTTGCCGCGAATGCCAAGACACCGGTTGGCCAGGCCAGCCTCAGCAACTTCACCGGCAACTTCTCCCTTTTGCCAAAAGGCAAGTACGCCTTCTTCACGGCTTTCCCGATGGTCTTCTTCTCCTTTGCCGGGATTGAGTTCGTGACGATTACCATCGGCGAAGCCAAGAACCCGAAGAAAGTCATCAAGAAGGCCGTCAACGAAACCTTGCTCCGGATCCTTCTTTTCTACATTGCTACTTTAACCGTAATCATGTGCGTCATCCCTTGGGGAAAAATTACCAGCGGGACAAGTCCTTTCGTCCAAGTCTTCAAGATTGCCGGCTTTAATGCCGTAGCCTCGATCTTTAACTTTGTCGTATTGACTGCCGCAGCATCTTCTCTTAACTCCGGCATCTTTTCCGCCGGCCGCCACTTCTTTCAATTGGCTGAAGAAGCCCCTAAGGGGTCATTTTTGAAAAAGCACTTCGCCAAGATTTCAGCAAACGGCGTACCAGCCGCGGGGATCGCGGTCTCCGTTGCCTTAATGCTGATCGCGCCAATCATGAGCTTCTCCAGCACTGCTATTGAAGTTTTCGGCACGGTAGCCGGGGCAACGAGTGACATGTACATCCTGGTTTATGTTCTGGCCCTTCTGGCCCACCGCAAGTACCGGGAATCCAGCGACTTCATGGCTGACGGCTTCAAGATGCCTTTCTACAAGGTCTCCAGTCCTTTGACCATCGCCTTCTTCCTGGTCATCTTCTTCAGCCTCTTCTTTATTCCAGCTGATGTCTTCGGGGCAAGTCTGGCTGCCAGCTGGACCCTCCTCTTTGGTGGCTGGTGCTGGCTCAGCGAAAAGCACAGAAGTGCCCATCCAAGTTTAAGCAATTAAAGTCAAATAAAAATAAAAGGCGTTGACAGAAAAACTGTCAACGCCTTTTTAGTTAGGTTTTACAAGTGTATATTTGTCTATTTATCTGCTCATCGATCAAGCGGCCGGGTAGTGAGCAGGTCACCTGTCAAGGCAACTTGGTAGCCTTGGGCGATCTTGTCCTTCCGGGACGGGTGGACTACTTGGAACTTGCCCTGCTTGACTACCCGCGGGTTGTCGCTCTTGAAGCCGTCTGGCAAAGGCAGGTTGGTTCCGTGCAGAACGACAACGATCACCTTGTAGCCGGCTTTAGTAATCTGGATCGGCGCGTAATGAAGAGTCGTATTGTAAAGTTCAACAATCGAGCCCTTTGGCACGTAGAAGAGCTGCCCGTCTTTTTGCGGGTCAATTTTTCCCCTTTGATCCAATGTCTGCCGCTTGGCCAATACCATCAGCACATCATCAAGCATAATGTTTAATTCTGAGCACTGGTGGTATTCAAAAGCGGAAAAGTCATCCGTGTGGCCGATCGTGGCCCCGGCGTCAACCGGCATCCCCGCGAACACATCTCTGCCGATCCGCTGGATCGTTTCCGTCTTTTCCAAAGCCGGAATCTTTTGCAGGTAGCTTGACCCTTTAGCCGGCATTTCGACTTGAGCCATCACCTGCTCAATTTCATCCAGCGGATAGTCATACTTGACTCCGTATTGGGCAAAATCCGGATCACTTGCTTCCAAAATGGTCAAATCCGGATTGGCCTGGCGGAAGGCCTCCAGTTTAGTCATGGTAGACACCTTGAGCCCACTTCTTGTTTTCTTCGTCAAAGAAGTGTTCATTGTCCTTTTGGTCTGGATTTGGCTTGGCAATGTGGTCGATCTTATCGATCAGCTTCTTGTTTTCTTCACTTGGCTTGTATTCAGCATTCAAGTAGCCGTCGACAATGTCAAAAATGAAGTCCCGGCCCAAAACGATGCCGCCGAAGCCCAAAACATTGGCGTTCAGTTCTTCTCTGGCGTAAATGGCTTGGGTAACGTCACCGACCATGGCTGCCCGGATCCCTTCGTTCTTGTCAGCGGCAGTTGAGATACCGATCCCAGTCCCGCAAAGAACGATCCCCAGGTCGGCCCGGCCGTCAGCAACAGCTTCTGCCACCCGCTTGCCGTACATCGGGTAGTGGGTCCGGGAGTTGTCGTAAGTCCCCATGTCCAGGACTTGGTAGCCTTCATCCTTCAAGTGGTCGGAAATGAGCATCTTGGTTGCAGTAACAATGTGGTCATTACCTAAAGCGATAACCGTGTGCTTGTCAATTTTTGGATCAACGTATTCTGGTTGTGGACGATCATTATCTAACATTTTTTGAAGCCTCCGTTAACTAAATCATCTTTTCGAGCATGTCCAAACGAACTTGGTGACGCCCTGCGGCGTATTCAGTATCCAAGTATCTTTGCACGATCGTGTTGGCCAGGTCTGGCCCCACTACCCCGCTGCCCAAAGCAATTGCCTTGGCACCGTTGTGCATCGCGGTCATGTGCGCGGTCCGTTCTTCGTTAACGTCGGCGGTTACCATCCCCTTGACCTTGTTTGAGGCCATGGCTGAACCTACGCCGTAGCGGTCGAACATTACGGCCTTCTTGATACCGTTGTCCAAAACTTCGTGGGTCACCTTCAGGCTTGATTCCACAAAGTCTTCCGCTGGTTCTGGAGTAACATCCAGGACTTCATAATCATGCTTTTGAAGGTAGTCCTTGACTGATTCCTTCAAGTTAAATCCGTCTTTGTCGCTGCCGATAACAACTTTCATTGTTATGCTTCCTTTCGTTTATTCCTCGATGCGCGTTCGTATCGATGTAAATTGCCGATAATATTCCAACACGTCAGGAGAAATCTGTTCATTGGTAACCAATTCGTCGATATCGTACAGGCTGTAGAACTGGTAAAAGTCCCGGTGATTGAACTTATACATGTCGGCCACCAGAATCCGCTTTTGCGAATTGTTAAGGCCAATGCTCTGCGTTTGTCCTTCTTCAATATCCGCCGTCAAAAGGGCAGCATCACTAATCCCATTGACACCAACAAAGGCCTTGTCGTAATTCATCGAATCCAGCTCATTATTGGAAAGCGCGCCATAGAAGCTGCCGCTGACCCGGCGGTAGGAGCCGCCGACCAAAACCAGCTTGTAGTTGCGCGGATTGCTGCGTGCCATTTCAAAAATCGGCAGCGAATTGGTCACGATTCGCAGATTTTCCTGATTTAAGCGAGCGACCATAAATTCCAACGTGGTTCCCGGGCCGACATAGATGGTTTCATTGTCATTAACCAGACTTGCCGCCACTTTGGCAATTTCCTGCTTCTCCTGGATGTGGATTTCTCTTTTCTCCTGGAAATTCTGCTCGATCCGGGTCTGGGATGAGATAGCCTGGACCCCGCCGTGCAGGCGGATGACCTTGCCGGACTTGGACAATTCATCCAGGTCCCGCCGAATGGTCATTTCCGAGACATTCAATGCCTTTGCCAGATCAGCAACTGAAACATAACCTTGCTTGGTAACCGCGATCATTATTTGATCAAGACGTTCTCTTTTTAACATTTCTCCACCTCTTGATCACCTTTGTTAATTTGTGTTCGCTTACAAACATAATATAACATCGGTGAACACCTTTTTCAATACTTTTAAACAAAATTTTTTGCACTTTTAGCGCACTTCTTTTGAGTTTTACGCTAATATGCAAAACTATCTTGTTTAATTGTAGACCAAGCAAGACAAAAAAACTGACACTTTTTGATAATTTCGCACAAAAAGTTGTCAGTTCTATCATCAAAATATTCAAACTGGTCAATTGAAAGTCAGTGTGGTCGTGATCTGGTTGTACATCTCTGGGAAGAGCCACTGCTCCCCATCCTTTTCGCTCAGTTCAACCGGCTGGCCATAGCGGTCTGGCAGGCCGCGGAAAGGCTCAATGCAGACAAAAGGCGCCTGCTTCTCTTCCGGACTCCAGACGGCCAGGTAAGGGAAGTCGCTGATATCCAAAGAAACAGCGTGCTGGTGGCCGCTGGCCAGCTTAACGCGGCTGACCGCGTCTGCCTTGTAGATCTTCAAGCCCTTGTCCAGCATCGGCCAGCTCAAAGGCAGGTTGCCATCTTTAAGGGCAACTTTTTCTTCCTTGCCACTTCTAAAAGGAGCTGGATCAATCAGCAAAGAGGTCAGTTCGGTTTGCTTTGGAGCAAATTCCAAGCGGTAGTCGGCCAAGTCCCCTTCCAGGTTGAAGGCCGGGTGAAAGCCCAGAGAATAGTACATCTTCTTGTCATTGAAGTTGTCGATCCGGTAGCGGATTAGCAATTCTTTCCCCCGCAGCTGGTACTTGACCTTGAAGGCAAAGTCGTAAGGATAGACCTGCTTGCTTTCTGGACTTGACTCAAAGAGCAGGACGATCTGGTCACTCTCCAAGCTGACCAGCTTAAATTCATAATCGCGCAAAAAGCCATGCTGCTTCATCGCGTATTTTTGGCCGTCCAGCAGGTAGGAATTATCATTTGACCGGCCAATAAATGGAAACAGCAGCGGGGCGTGCCGGCCCCAATAGCGGCTATCTGCCTGCCAGACGTATTCATAGCCGTCTTGCTTGCTCTTAACGCTCTGCAGTTCAGCGCCTAAAGAAGAAATCTTTACTTTCAGTTGCTCATTAGCGATCGCGTATTCTTTAGCCATTTTGCTTGCCCCCTAATATTTAGTGACCGTAACTTGCTTGTAGTATTTGTCAAATTGGCTTGGATCGATCCAGCCGGTCTTGGCCTGCATGGTGTTCAGCATCCCCGTCGTCATCCCCCAGCGCAGGACGTCCTCTGCCTTTTCACCCCGGTCGATAGCAACTGCCATCCCGGCCAAAGTTGAGTCGCCAGACCCAACTGGGCTGACCACCTTGATCTTAGGAATTCTGGCCTCATAGAAGTCCTGGCCGTGCTTGGCAAAGGCACCCCGGGCTCCAAGGGAAACAACCACCCATTCAATGTTGGCCAATTCCGGCCGGCTCAAGGCTGCCTTAAGAGCGTCCAGGTCATCCAGATCGATTTTTTGCCCTAAGAGCTGCTGGAGCTCAGTTTCGTTTGGCTTGATCAAGTCTGGGCTGGCAGAGAGGCCTGCTTCCAAGCTCTTGCCTGAACTGTCCAAGAGGACCTTCTTACCGGCTTGGTGGGCCAGATCAATCAGCTTGGCATAGTAGTCAGCTGGAAGGCCCGCTGGCAAGGAACCAGAGATGGTTACCAAGCTGCTATCCTTTAAAAGCTGCTTAAAGTGGTCCAGGAACTGGTCCCCGTCAGCTTCTGTCAAGGTCGGGCCGGCTTCCAAAATTTCGGTCTGCTTGCCTCCGTCGTGCAAAATAGCGATGCAGCTCCGGGTCTCTTGGTTGATGTGCCAGAACTTGTAAGGAAGCTCCAATTTCTTGAGCTGGTCTTCGATATATTGTCCAAAGTAGCCACCGGTAATCCCCGTGGCCAGGACTTCATGGTTTAACAGATTGATCACCTTGGAGACGTTGAGCCCCTTCCCGCCGGCTACCTTGCTGACCTGGCTGACCCGGTTGACGTCATCGATCTGCAGATGGTCCAGGGGGTATGAGATGTCGATTGACGGATTCATGGTGATGGTTAGGATCATTTTTTCTTTTCCTTTCTGTTGTGTGCTCATTTTTTCAATGAAGGAGTTTAAAAGAAAACCCGCGAATTTATTAGAGAATTCGCGGATTAATGTGATGAAAGTGAATTTGTTAAGTGTCTATTTACTCAATGGTTAGAGGAAGAGAGTTTTCCATGGATTAATAACGCAACGTTCTAATCTATATGGGAGTAATTGAGGAGTTGTAATAAGTAAGTTTGGGAGAGTCGCCTTATTCAACTTCCAGCTTGTCACGCCATGACTTGGCACCAGTCAGAGCCTTGTTCAAGTTTTCGATATTTTCCTTGCCTTGGGTCCGCATCCACTTGCGGCCGGCTTCTTCGCCTTCAGCCGCGAAGATCTTGATGGATGGCTTCCAAGTTGCCCGGCCGCAGAGAACGCCGTTGAACTGGGCACCGGCTTCTTCGGCCAGCTTGATTTCAGCGATGAATTCTTCTGAAGTTACGCCGGCAGACAGGAAGATGTATGGGAGGTCAGTAGCGTCGGACTGCTTCTTGAACAATTTCTTAGCTTCTTCCTGGCTGTAAACGACTTCGTTGTCACCGTTGAAGCCTTCGACATACTTGATGTTGAAAGGAATTTCCACCTTTAAGACAGTTACGCCGTAACGCGGCTTGGAGAATTCCTTTTCAGCTTCGATTACCTTGTGGGCCTTGACCTTGGCAAATTCCGGACTTTGATTGTCGGCAATGTTGGCGTCATAAGTCAACAGTTCCAGGAAGAATGGCAAGCCAACAGCTTTGGCTTCGGCACCAACACGTTCGACAAAGGCATGCTTCTTATCGTTGATAGCTTCGCCTTCGTCTGGGTCGTAGTAGAGCAGGAACTTGATGGCGTCAGCGCCTTCTTCCTTGATCCGCAGGCCAGATTGGTTTTCGATCAAGTCGCACATTCTGCCTGGTTCACTGGTGTCGTAGCCAGTCTTTTCGTATGAAAGCAGCAGACCGCAATTCTTGTCGCGAACCTTGGTTGCCGGCAGACCATATTCAGGGTCAGTCAAAATACCAGAGGCATACTTGGTCAGTTCTTCTGAAACTGCCTTCTTGTATTCAACGATGGTTTCTTCATCGGCTGGCTTGTTGGCAGCCTCAGCCAGCATTCTCTTCAAAGACCCTCTTTGGTCGATGGCCAAAGCGGAAATGACGCCGTCAGCAGTTGACAGTTTTTCCAAGTGCTGTGCAACATCCGCAGTAATTTTAATCATTAAGTTTTACCTCTATTTTTCTTTTTACTATTCCATTTATTACACGGACTTCTTGCTTGAATCTTTTTTGTCTAAAGCATGTCCAGCCCAGTTGTAGTATTTCCGGCTGTAGCGGTTCTTCTTGTTGTCCCAGACAACGATTTTGTAAAGAGCATAGGTCGTACCGATCATGGCCGCCGCTTGAAAGACCCACAGCTTGGTCAAAAGGCTGACGGCATTGATGACGATCACAAATACAGTCCACATAAAGACCCGGTCACGGCGAGCTTTTTCAGCAGCCGATACTGGTGAGTCAGACTTTTTCATAACAAAAACCTCCAAGCAAGTAATTATTTACTAATTCTTCTTTGCCTTAGCAGCAGCGTATTCAGCGTTGCGCTTCTTCATTTGCTTTGCGTACCACATAAAGAGCAGCAGGTAGGCAGCCAGAGCCAAAAGCGCGTAGACGATGAACATCCCTTGCTTGCTCCAGGCGTTACCAACCAGGTAGCCCAGGAACTTTTCAACTGGCCCTTCCATAGTCGTGTCGGAAACCAAAGTGTGGGCAGGAATTGAAGCACCAACTTGGTGAGCGACGTTGGTGACGAATGGAGCGACCAAAGTACCAGCCCACAGGAAGACAGGCAGTTCCAAGGCACCGATGATGATCATGCGGATGATCTTGCCGCGGGTGACAACCAGCAAGGCAGGTGCGATCCCCATCCCGATGATCCCGCCTAAAGGCATCAGTCTGTTGCCTGGCAGAACCATGGCTTCAAGCATCATGATTGGGGCCAAAACGTTACATGCAGCCCAGATTTCTGACCGGCCGGCGATGAATGGCCAGTCCAAACCAATGTTGAAAGTCCGGCCTTCGAACTTCTTGGTAGCGAAAGTAGAGATACCTTGGGAAAGTGGTTCAACGGATGCAATGAACCAAGAACCAATGACTGAGAATAATTCAATGCAGGTACCAGCAGTGAAGGACAGAGTAAACATGTTCTTCCAGCCGGCTTCAGTAGTGAAGTTGGTGCCAGCCAGCAGGGAAACGAAGACCCCAAGGTAAACACCGATGGCAAAGCGGCTGCCCCAGAAGCCAATCTTTTCATTCAGCTTAGCTGAGTCAAAGTCGAACTTGTCCAGCCATGGGAAGACCTTGTCAAAGAGCTTGTCGAAGACCATGATGATTGGGTTCATCATGTAGTTCATGTGGGTCGTGGTCATTGGGTTAGTGTCTGGAGCGTCCAACAGGTCGTTGAAGGTTGGCTTCATCAAGTCAGAGTTGATGATCTTCAAAGTCCCGATGAAGAGAACCAAGATGGTTGACAGCCAAAGCGGTGCCCCGCAGTACATGCAGAAAAGGCCGACAAAGGCTGAGTGCCAAACGTCGAAGATGTCGACGTCCAAGGTGTTGGTCTTGTTCCAGAGTAGCATGACCACGTTCAAGATGATCAAAACCAGCAGGTAGTACAGGGTGTAAGGTGAACCCCAGGTGATGGTAGCCAGAGGTGCCCAGCCCATGTCCAGGATATCCATGTGGATCCCGGTGTGTTCAACGAATTGCTTCATTGGCACTTGGAAGGCCGTCGTCAGCATTGACATGACGTTGCTGATGGCTGTCAAGGCGATGGCCAGCTTCATACCACCTTCAAGCGCCTTGCTGAATTTAACTCTGAAACACAGGGCAATCACCGTCAAAACCACCAGCATGATGGTTGGCGCGCCCATGTCGATCAACGGTTTAAAAACCGCGTTCGCAAAGGAAATAATCGCATTCATTTCTTTTTGTCCTCCCGACAAAAATCTTTTACTCTTTTACTCTTTGCCTTTTTATTCCGCTTCGATCTTCTTGCAGATCTTTTCTACTTCATCATAGACCGGCTGAGCCATGGCTGGAATCCGGTAAAGGATTGGACCGGCTTCAACGACTGGGATCTTTGGAGTGAAAGCCAGGTCGGTCTTAGCAATCGTCAAGTAAGCGTCGTAGTCCTTCAGCAAGTCTTCGTTGACATCCTTGATCATGACCGCGTCACACTTAACATTGTGCCCGCGCTTCTTCATTTCCGCTTCAACTGCATCCTTAATTTGGTGGGATGAGTTAACCCCGGCACCACATGCTGCCAAAAGCTTGATTTGTCTAGCCATTGTTAAAAGCCTCCTATAAAACCTTGTTTCCTAAAAATGTCCGATCATAAATTCATAGATTTCGTCTGTGGATTTGGAATTGAAGAGCTTCTTCAATTGATCAACTGGCGTCGAATTCAAGAAATCCATGATTTGTGCCAAGATGTTTGCCTGTCCTTCCGGATCGTTGTTCAAGATCATGAACAGAAACTTAACATCCAATTCCTTGTCCGGTTCGATCATGTTGTGAAACTTAACCGGGTGGACCAGTTCGATCGGCACGATCATCCGCGTGTTCACGAACTCGCCTTCCGTGTGTGGGATGGCAACATTTGGCAGTTCCTTGGAAATCGGCGAAGTGTCAATCCCGGTTGGGTATTGCTTTTCACGCTCCAAGATATGCGCAATGAAGTCTCCTTTTACATAGCCCCGATCGAGCAACTTTTGGTAAACTTCGCGAATCACGGCTTCCTTGTCAAGCTGCTCACTGATGAACACCGCGTCATCAGCAAACAAGTCAGTTTTCGTCGCTGTCAACATCACAGCACTCCTTTCAATCACAGACAATCAATGAACTATTCTGAACACTTTTTGTTTGCTTTTGTTTGATTACACTGATTATTATAGTTGACCGTTTTCAATTGTGCAAGCGCTTTTTGTGTTTTTTTGTGTTTTTTCGTTATGCCTGTTAAAAGCACTGTGGAATAGCGCTTTGGATAGATATATATGGACATATTTTCAGCTATTTCAAGCTGAAAATGTAAAGAACAGAACAAAAAGCAACAAAAATCGGCAATTTTTTTTGGCATAATCGTGAGAAAGCGCTATATTATTTATTGGCAACAAACACAAGAATGGAGGAAAAGCAGCTATGAACGCACGTACGAAAAATCTACTTTCTGCTAATTCCCGGCAGGACAGCTTACGTAAACGGGCAGAAAAAACGAACAAATATGAACAGTTAAAGAGACTGCCAGCTAAACAGTTAACGGAAAAGCTAACCAAGAAGAATCAAAAGTACCTGACCAGTCTCAAGCAGGCACTTATAACCGAAGGAAAACTTGGTCAAACAGAGGCAGAAGATTTAACTGCTCCCCTTTTGGCCAAAATCGTCATCGCCCAGGAAGAAGGGCAAACTGCCCGCCGACTCTTTGACCTGGCTCCAACAGACCTGGCCCGGCAACTGCTGCAGCCGAAAGAAGAGAACAAGGCAGAGAGCAAGTGGCCATACTTCTTTGTCGTCTGCCTGGCCTTTCTGGCCATGTTCAGCATCCTGGCCGGCGTCTATGAGTCAATCGCAAAAGGAAAGCTTGATCCAAATAGACAGATCGGCTGGCTGACGATTTTAGTCCTCGCCCTCTTTATGGGCTGGGTCGTTGTCCGCTATAAAGACCTGGTCAAAGCGGGAATCAAGCACAGTCACCTGCAGCTCTGGTCAATCATGAGTCTGGTCATGGCCGGCGCTATTATCTGGCTCCTGCGCTTGCCAGTTTTAAAAACTGTCAACCCTGCCCTGCCAGCTCCGTTATGTTTCATTGTCGCCGCTAGCGCAATCGTAACCTTGGTCCTCTTAATGCGGCACTTTAAGATCAACCATATCTTTTTTGAAGAGAGAAGAAAGCAAGCTAAGCAGTAATTAGTT